>JALHFU010000097.1:0-14613 GCA_022838525.1 Hyphomicrobiales bacterium
AATCGGGACTGGTGACGGTTACCGCAAGGAAACCTATATAACCCCGCACCAGCCCGTGCAGGATCGGACCATGCAGCCAGTCATATCCGTCAGGAACCTGACGAAGACCTACCAGAACGGCTTCGACGCGCTGAAGGGCGTCGACCTCGACATCATGGAGGGCGAGATCCTCGCCCTCCTGGGGCCGAACGGCGCCGGCAAGACCACGATGATCTCCATCGTCTGCGGCATCGTCAACGCCAGCGGCGGCTCGGTCACGGTCGGCGGGCACGACATCGTGCGCGACTTCCGCGCCGCGCGCAGCCTGATCGGGCTGGTGCCGCAGGAGATGCATGTCGACGCCTTCGAGACCGTGTGGGCCTCGGTCTCCTTCTCGCGCGGCCTGTTCGGCAAGAGGCGCGACGACGCCAAGGTCGAGGAGGTGCTCTCCGACCTCTCCCTGCTCGACAAGCGGAACGAGAAGATCATCGCGCTGTCAGGCGGCATGAAACGGCGCGTCATGATCGCCAAGGCGCTGGTGCACGAGCCGCGCATCCTGTTCCTCGACGAGCCGACCGCGGGCGTCGACGTGGAGCTGCGCAAGTCGATGTGGGAACTGATCCGGCGGCTCAACCGCTCCGGCGTCACCATCATCCTCACCACCCACTACATCGACGAGGCGGAGGAGATCGCCGAGCGCGTCGGCGTCATCAACCATGGCGAGCTGGTGCTGGTCGAGACCAAGGACGCGCTGATGCGCAAGATGGGCGAGAAGGTGCTGACCGTCGAATTGCGCGAGCCGCTCAGTGCCGTGCCGGCCGCGCTGTCGCGCTACAAGCTCTCGCTCGGCGAGGGCGGAACCACGCTCGCCTACAGCTACGACGTCAACGCCGAGCGCACCGGCATCTCGGCGCTGCTCTCCGACCTGCGCAGCGAGGGCATCGCCATGCGCGACATCTCCACAAGGCAGAACTCGCTCGAGGAGATCTTCGTCAACCTCGTGCGGCAGGACGTGCAGAAGGAGGCGGCGCAATGAACCTGCTCGCGATCCGCGCCATCTACCGGTTCGAGATGGCGCGCTGGTGGCGCACCTTCTGGCAGAGCATCGTGTCGCCGGTCCTGTCCACCTCGCTCTATTTCGTCGTCTTCGGCGGCGCCATCGGCAGCCGCATGGAGGACATCGGCGGCGTCTCCTACGGCGCCTTCATCGTGCCGGGCCTGATCATGATGACCATGATCACCCAGGCGATCGCCGTCGGCTCCTTCGGCATCTACTTCCCGAAATTCGTCGGCACGATCTACGAGCTCCTGTCCGCCCCGGTCTCCGCCATGGAGCTGGTCGTCGGCTATGTCGGCGCGGCCGCCACCAAGGCGGTGGCGCTCGGCCTGCTCATCCTGGCCACGGCGGCGCTGTTCGTGCCGATCCAGATCGCGCATCCGGTCTTCATGCTCGTCTTCCTGGTGCTGACGGCGGTGACCTTCGCGCTGTTCGGGTTCATCATCGGCATCTGGGCCGACAATTTCGAGCGGCTCCAGCTCATCCCCATGCTGATCGTCATGCCGCTGGTCTTCCTCGGCGGCGCCTTCTACTCGACCGACATGCTGCCGCCCTTCTGGCGCACGGTCAGCCATTTCAACCCGGTGCTCTACCTCGTCAGCGGCTTCCGCTGGTCGTTCTACGAGCATGCCGACGTGGCGGTCGGCATCAGCCTGGCCGCGATCGGCGCCTTCCTGACGGCGTGCCTCGTCGCGATATGGCTCATCTTCCGCACGGGCTGGCGGATCAAGAAATGAACCGCTTCGATGCCTGAAAGGCGTCCGGGGCCGCTGGCCCCGGACGCCTTTGCCTGCTTTCGTCGCGGTGCCTTCAATACCCGATGGCCGCTCCCGCCGTCGCCCGGCTGTCGATGGCGCCGTAGTAGCGCGCGCCGTCGCCGGCCGCGATCTGTCGCAGATTCCGGCCGCCGACGAGAATTCCCGCCGCCTCGCCCCAGATCGTCCAGTCCGGGTCTATGCCGACCCGATAGCCCATGCCGGCCAGCAGCCTGAGCGTATCGGGCGACAGCGCGTAGGGTTCCATCAGCACCCTGTCCGGCAGCCACTGGTGGTGGATGCGCGGCGCGTCGATCGCCTCCTGCAGGTCCATGCCGTGGTCGACCACGTTCATGATCGCCGACAGCGTGATCGTGATGATGCGCGCGCCGCCCGGGCTGCCGATCACCATGAACGGCTCGCCGTCCTTCGAGACGATGGTCGGGCTCATCGAGGACAGCGGCGACTTCCTCGGCTCGATGGCGTTGGCCTCGCCCTGCACCAGCCCGTAGAGGTTCGGCACGCCGGGCTTGATGGTGAAGTCGTCCATCTCGTTGTTGAGCAGGATGCCGGTGCCCTCGGCCACCTTGCCGATGCCAAACGAGCCGTTGAGCGTATAGGTCACGGCCACCGCATTGCCGTCCTTGTCGATGATCGAGTAGTGCGTCGTCTCCGCCGACTCCCCGAACCCCGCCGGCTTCAGCGCCTCGCTCACTCCCGCCCGGTAAGGATCGATGCGGGCGCGGATTTCCTCGGCATAGGCCTTGCTGGTCAGCTGCTCGACCGGGTTGTCCACGAAATCCGGGTCGCCCAGCGCCGTGTTCCTGTCGACGAAGGCGTGCCGCATCGCCTCGACCATCAGCCGCACCGTCTCGGCCGAGCCGTAGCCGAGATAGGAGATCGGATAGCCTTCCAGCACGTTGAGGATCTCGCAGATCACCAGCCCGCCCGAGGAGGGCGGCGGCGAGGACACGATGTCGTAGCCGCGATAGCTGCACGTCACCGGCTCCAGCTCGCGCACCGCGTACTCTTCGAAATCCTCCTTCGCGAGGATGCCGCCATGGGCCTCGCTCGCCTTGACGATCAGATCGGCGATCTCGCCCTTGTAGAACGCGTCCGCGCCGCCTTCCGAAATCGCCGTCAGCGACCTGGCGAGATCGGCCTGCACCAGCCGCGCGCCCAGCTCCAGCGGCTTGCCGTCCGCGAGAAAAATCTTCGCCGCCGCCTCGTCTTGCGCCAGCATGTCGTTGCCCTCGGCGAAGGAAGCGATGTCGCCCGGCTCCAGCACGAAGCCCTCGCTCGCCAGCCGGATCGCCGGGGCGATGAGCTCCTCGCGCGCCTTGGTGCCGTATTTCTCGCGCGCCGTCTCCATGCCCGCGACCGAGCCCGGCACGCCGACCGCCAGATACCCGTCGGTGGAAGCGCCGGGCACGGGATTGCCGTCGGCATCGAGATACATCGTCTTGGTCGAGGCCAAGGGCGCCCGCTCGCGGAAATCGAGGAAGGTCGTCGTCCCGTCCGCGAGGCGGATGGTCATGAAGCCGCCGCCGCCGAGATTGCCGGCGGTCGGATAGACGACGGCCAGCGCATAGCCCACCGCGACCGCGGCATCGACGGCATTGCCGCCGCTTTTCAGAACGTCGACGCCGACCTGCGACGCCAGATGCTGGGCCGTCACCACCATGCCGTTCTCGCCTTCCGCCGGCGCGGGCGACGCCGCAAACGCGGCCGACCCCGGCGCGGAGCCGAGCGTCAGGACGACGGCGAACGAAAGCTGTCTCAGTCCGGAATGCCGCATGGCCTCCTCCTCTTCTCCCCGCCGCCCTTCGGGTTCGGTTCAGCTTCGACGCCCGAGCGGTCGAATGCAAGCGGAGAGATCGGCAGCAGGCGGCCGGGGACTGGCGGCAAGGCTGAATTCGGACGCCGGCATCGGCAAGAAGACGGTTGCTGAAACGGACGGTCATGGCCATAGTCCATGAAACCACGGTTTCAGGACGGAATCGTTGAAGGCCTCTCTCGAACACTCATTTCTGTCGCGCGTGCGCAAGGCCCTGCCGGATCTCCACCCGGCCGAGCGGCGGCTGGGCGAATTCGTCTGCGACTTTCCGGGGGAGCTCGCCAGCTACGACGCGCAGGAGCTGGCCGGCTTCGCCAACGTGTCGAAGGCGACGGTATCGCGCTTCGTGCGCAGGCTCGGCTACGAGAGCTACGACGAGGCAAGACGCCACGCGCGCGCCGAGCAGCGCACCGGCTCGCGGCTTTTCATGGCCCATGCCGGCGACCCGGACGGAACCGAGGCGTGGCTGGCGCAGAATGTCGAGCAGGGCAAGCTCAATCTCGACCGCACCTTCGCCGCCATCACGCAGGCCGAGCTCGACGACGTGGCCCGCGCCCTGCTCGGCGCCCGCAAGGTCTGGGTGATCGGCTTCCGCGCCAGCCACCCCTTCGCCGCCTATCTGCGCTGGCAGCTCACCCAGGTGGTCGAGGACGTGATCGCCATTCCGGCCGGCGGCGAGACCCTCGGCGAGCATCTGGTCAGCATCCGGCCCGAGGACTGCGTGGTGCTGTTCGGCCTGCGCCGCCGCGTCGCCGTGACCGGACGCATACTGGCGCATGCCGGCGGCGCCGGGGCCGCGCTGCTCTACGTCACCGACGAGGGCGCCGAGCCGGAGAAGCACGCCCGCTGGCATTTCCGCTGCCACACCATGGCGCCGGGGCCGCTCTTCAACCACGTCGCCGTCATGGCGCTGTGCCACCTTCTGGTGATGCGCTGCATCGAGCTCGCCGGCGGCCGCGCCCGCAGCCGCCTGCGCGGCATCGAGATGCTCAACGACAGCCTCGAGGAATTGTAGGGACCCGGCTGCCGCCGGGCTGCCTCCGGGGCCGGCCCTGCGGATCCTGCGAATAGGCCCGGCTTTGCCTTGCCGGCCGCGCCATCCGGCCCGTTCCTCCCGCTCCTCGCCGACGAAACTGCCCTCAACTTCATCGCCTGTCCCGCCCGTCTGCCGCGATGTTGTGCAATGCACGATGAAGCTCGCTGCGATGCAGCGACGATAGACGGTTGATTTCTAAAGAAATTGCAGTTTCTTATACTATTGGCATGAAATCTGCATTGCGTATCAGGCCGGACGATCCGCTCCCGACCGGGCAAACGGAGATGCCGGCGCCAACGAAATGTCGCTCATGCGCGATCCGCCGTACGTTGCCGGAAGAGCCGGCGGCCGGGTCGGCCAGGAACCAGAAAGGGAACACTCCATGTCCAGACGCATCCTTCTCGCCGCGGCCGCCGCCATGCTCTCGCTCTCCGCCGCCCAGGCCGACACGATTCGGCTCAAGGTCCTCGGCCAGCCGGCCGGCTCGGGCCTGATCGCCCAGACCAAGGAACAGCCCTTCTTCGAGGCGCTCGCCGAGCGCTCGGGCCTCGATATCGCGGTCGAGTACCTGCCCGTCGACGTCGCGGGCATTCCCGACACCGACGGCCTGCGCGTGCTGCGCTCGGGCCTGTTCGACATCGTCTCGATCCGCGGCCCTCAGGTCAGCCGCGACGAGCCCTCGGTGCTCGGGCTCGACCTCGTCGGGCTGAACACCAGCTTCGAGGCCGGCAGGAAGCACACGGAGGCGTTCTTCGACTATGTCGACGGCCGCCTCCAGGCGCAGTTCAACGCCAAGCTGCTCGGCGTGTGGCCGGCCGGCCCGCAGATCATCTTCTGCAAGCCCGAGATCGCCGACCTTTCCGGCCTGCGCGGGCTCAAGGTCCGCGTCGGCGACCAGAGCGCGGCCAACTTCATCGCCGGCCTCGGCGCGACCGGCATCTCGATGCCCTTCGGCGAGGTGCAGCAGTCGCTGGCGCGCGGCGTGGTCGACTGCGCCATCACCGGCCCGTCCTCGGCCAATTCCGGCGGCTGGCCGGAGGCCGCGACCACGGTTCTGCCGGTGGCCCTGCAGCTCGCCGTCAACGGCTACGCCATCAACCTCGATTCCTGGAACCGCCTGCCGGAGGAGCACAGGGAGAAGCTCGACGCCGCCATCAAGGAGCTGGTGGCCGAGATATGGGCGTTCTCCGAGGAACTCTACGAGGACGCCATGCGCTGCAATGCGGGCGAGAGCCCGTGCGAGCGCGGCACGTCGTATTCGCTCAAGACCCTGCCGGTCTCCGACGCCGATCTGGCGACCGTCGCGGCCGCGGTCGGCGACATCTCGCTGCCGATCTGGGCGACGCAGTGCAACGCGGTCGCGCCCGACTGCGAGGAGAAATGGCGCGAGGCCGTCGGCGCGCTTCTCGGGCTGTAGCGGCGAGGCCCAGAGGAGAGGGACGATGAAAGCCTCCGCAACCGTGATGGGCGTCATCTTCGGCGCCACGATGATCCTGCTGTCGCTCGCCGTCACCGTCGAGACCCTGCTCAGGAAATTCTTCGCCCACTCGATGGCGGGGATCGACGAGCTGGGCGGCTATGCGATCGCCATCTGCGCGCCGCTGTGCTTCGCCGTCGCGCTGATCGAGCGGTCGCATATCAGGATCAACCTCCTGCACATGCGGCTGTCGCGGCCGGTGCAGGCGGTGCTCAACGCGCTCGCCGCGCTGTCGATGGGCGTGCTCGGCGCCTATCTGCTCTACTTCACCGTCAAGACGGTGATCGACACCCAAACCTACCGGTCGATCGCCCAGACGCCCTGGGCCACGCCGCTGATCTATCCGCAGGCGGTGTGGCTCGTCGCCATGGCGGTGTTCGCCGGCGTGGCGCTGCTCCTGGCCGGGCGCGCCGTGATCCTGCTCGCCGGCGGCAACTGGCTGGCGCTCAACCGCCAGTTCGGCCCCTCCTCCGCGCAGGAGGAGCTCGAAGCCGAGCTCGAGGACCTCAAGAAGCGGGAAGGAGCCGCCCAATGAGCATCGTCCTCGTCCTTCTCGGCTTCGCGATCATGCTGGTGCTGATGTTCCTCAGCATGCCCGTGGCCGTGTCGATCGTCGCCGTCGGCGCGCTCGGCGGCTACCTGATGTTTGGCATGCCGCTGGTCGACATGATGGGCGGCGTGATCTGGTCGAGCCTGAACAGCCCGGCCATCCTGGCGATCCCGCTGTTCATGCTGCTCGGCGAGCTGCTTCTGCGCGGCGGCATCGCCGACCGCATGTACGACGCGCTCGCCGTCTGGCTCGGCCGCACGCCGGGCGGCCTGCTGCACACCAACATCGCCACCTGCACGCTGTTCTCGGCCACGTCCGGCTCGTCGGTGGCCACCGCCGCCACGGTCGGCACCATCGCGCTCCCGGCGCTGCAGCAATACAAGTACCCGATGCGGCCCGCCCTCGGCTCGCTGGCGGCCGGCGGCACGCTCGGCATCCTCATCCCGCCCTCGATCAACCTTCTGGTCTACGGCTCGCTCGCCAACGCCTCGGTCGGCCAGCTCTTCGCCGCCGGCCTCATACCCGGCCTGCTGCTCGCCTTCTGCTTCTCGCTCTACATCTTCTTCGCCCACCGCGACGCGGGAAGCGAGGCGGCGGGCCTCGTCGACATGCCGCTGCGCGAGAAGCTGGCGCTGACGAAATATCTCGTCCCGCCGCTGATCATCTTCGGCGTGGTGATGGGCTCGATCTATGGCGGGCTGGCGACCCCGACCGAATCGGCGGCGATCGGCGTGGTCATCGCGCTGGTCTTCGTGGCGTTCAGCGGCAGGATGAGCGTCGAGCTGCTGGTGACGTGCTCGCTGCTGGCGGCGCGCACCACCGGCATGGTGGTGATCGTGCTGATGTGCGCGCTGCTGCTCAACGTCACCATCTCGATGACCGGCGCCGCCCAGGCCGTGACCCACTGGGTCGCCTCCTTCGGGCTCGACCGGCTGTCGCTGCTCTTGGTGCTGCTGGTGTTCTACATCGTGCTCGGCACCTTCATGGACGCCATGTCCATGCTGGTGCTGACGGTGCCGATCGCCGTGCCGATGGTGGTGGCGGTGGGGGTCGACCCGATCTGGTTCGGCATCTTCATCGTGCTGATGTGCGAGATCGCGCTGATCACGCCGCCGCTGGGCATGAACCTGTTCGTGGTGCAGGGCGTGCGCCGCGACGGCGGCTCGTTCAGCGACGTGATGTGGGGCGCGGTGCCCTACGTCTTCGTCATGATCGCCTTCACCCTGCTGGTGATGGTCTTCCCGGGCATCGTGATGTGGCTGCCGGACCTCATGGCGGGCCGGGGATGACGCACCTCGCGCCGGAAGCGGGGAGGCGGCCGCACCGCCTCCTCGTCATCAATCCCAACACCAACGCGCAGGTCACCGCGCAGGTCAGGCGCGCCGCGCTGGCGGCCGCGCCGCGGGGCACGGAGATCGACGTCGCCAACCCGGCGCGCGGCCCCTTCGCGATCGAATCGGCGCGCGACCGCGCCGAAGCCGTGCCGCATGTCGTCTCGCTGATCGAGGCGCGGATGGACGAGGGCTTCGACGGCTATGTGCTCGCCTGCTTCGACGACATCGGCGTCGAGGAGGCGCGCCGGCTGGTCGCGGTTCCGGTCGTCAGCATGTTCGGCGCCGGCGTCGCCAGCGCGCGCGCGACGGGCGGCCGCTTCGCCATCATCACCACGGTGGAGAGCGCCGTCGCCGGGATCGAGCGGCTGGCGGCCGCCTACGGCGTGGCGCATCTGTGCACCGTGCGCGCGACTGGCGTCGGCGTCGCCGAGACGGCGGCGCGCACGCCGCTGGCCGAGGCGCGCCTGGCCGCCGCCATCGAGCGCGCGATGGTCGAGGACCGCGCCGCCGCCATCGTGCTCGGCTCCGGCGCGCTGACCGGCCGCGCCGCCGCGCTCGAGGAGCGCTTCGGCATCCCGTTCATCGACGGTCTCGCGGCGGCGATCGTCTCACCCGACAACGGCCCGGGCCCCTGACCATTGGCCGGGCATCACATGCGGAGGGGCGACATGGTGGAGGAGGAGCGGATGAAGGACCGTTTCGAATGTCTGATGGACCCCTGCGGCCGCTATCTGGTCTGGGACAACGAAGGCGACGCTCCGGCGATGCACGGGCAGGCGATGCTCGCCTGCGCGTCGGCGGAGGAGGCGACCAGGCTCGCGGCCGCCATGAACGCCCGGGCCGCGCGGCGCGGAGGCGTCGCAACGAGCTTCCGGAACGCTTTCGGGGCTCCTTCGGGACCTCGGCCCCTTCGTCTTGTGTCGGATCGGCCGTAACGGTGGACAGCCTGTTTCCGGGGCCGGCAACTCAGCCTTTGTCTTCTTTGGCTTTGGCTGCTTCGGTCATAGCCTGTTCGATGATATCGAGTGCCTGAGAGAATGTGCTGTCGTCGACGGTGAGCGGGGGGAGGAAGCGGATGACGTTGGCGTAGGTGCCGCAGGTGAGGAGGATGAGGCCCTTGTCGAGGGCTCTGGCTCTGACGGCCTCGGCGAAGGCGGGGTCTGGGGCGGTGTCGCCGCGCCTGTTGAACTCGACCGCCACCATCAGCCCGGGGCCGCGGATGTCGGCGATCTGCGGCACGGCGTCGCGCAAGCTTTCGAGCCGCTGTTTCAGCCGCGCCCCGAGCTGCTCGGCGCGGTGGCACAGCGCCTCCTCCTCGATCACGTCGAGCACGGCATGCGCCGCCGCCACCGCCACCGGGTTGCCGCCATAGGTGCCGCCGAGCCCGCCGGGGCCGACCGCATCGACGATCTCCGCCCGGCCGGTCACCGCCGCGATCGGGAAGCCGCCGCCGAGCCCCTTGGCCATGGTCACGAGGTCCGGCACGACCCCGTAGCGCTCCATCGCGAACAGCTTGCCGGTGCGCGCGAAGCCGGTCTGGATCTCGTCGGCGATCATCACGATGCCGTGGCGGTCGCACACCTCGCGCAGCGCCGTCATCAGCGCCTGTGGCGCGGGGTAGAAGCCGCCCTCGCCCTGGACCGGCTCGACGATGATCGCCGCCACCCGCGACGGCTCGATGTCGGCCTTGAACAGCCGCTCCAGCGCCGCCAGCGTGTCGGCGACGCCGATGCCGTGCAGCTCGACCGGGAACGGGATGCGGAAGACGTCGCCCACCAGCGGCCCGAAGCCGACCTTGTACGGCGCCACCTTGCCCGTCAGCGCCATGCCGAGGAAGGTGCGGCCGTGGAAGGCGCCGCCGAAGGCGATGACGCCCGAGCGCCCCGTCGCCCCGCGCGCGATCTTGACCGCGTTCTCCACCGCCTCCGCCCCCGTGGTCACGAACACCGTCTTCTTGGCGAAGGCGCCGGGCGTCGCCGCGTTCAGCCGCTCGGCCAGCGCCACGTAGCTCTCGTAGGGCACCACCTGATGGCAGGTGTGGGTGAACCTCTCGATCTGCTCCCTGACCGCCGCCAGCACCTTCGGGTGGCGATGGCCGGTGTTGACCACCGCGATGCCGGCCGCGAAGTCGATGTAGCGGCGCCCGGACGCGTCCCAGATCTCGGCGTTCTCGGCGCGCTCGGCATAGACCTGCGTCGTCACCCCCACGCCCCGCGCGATCGCCGCGCTGCGCCTTGCCGCAAGATCGGTGTCTGCCATGATGGTTCCCCGTTTCAGGAAAGCGTTGTCGATGTCCCGGTCGTGTAAGCCGGCGGGATGCTGGCACGGGATGCTGGCACCCCGGCGGCCGCCCGGCAAGGCGCAGCGGCCGCGGCGGGATGGCACAGCCGGCGTCGTCTCCGCCGCCCTTGCTGCCCCCTGCCTGCCCCCTGCCCCGCTGCCGCCCGCGCTCCCGGCTCAGCCGTGCGCGATCATCACGTGGCGCACGGCGGTGTAGTCCTCCAGCGCATAGAGCGACATGTCCTTGCCGTAGCCCGACTGCTTCAGCCCGCCATGCGGCATCTCGTTGACCAGCATGAAGTGGGTGTTGACCCAGGTGCAGCCGTAGCGCAGCCGCGCCGCGCATGCCATCGCCCGCCCGACATCCTTCGTCCACACCGACGAGGCCAGCCCGTAGTCGCTGTCGTTGGCCCAGTCGACCGCCTGGTCGACGTCGCTGAACCGCGTCACCGACACCACCGGCCCGAACACCTCGCGGCGCACGATCTCGTCCTCCTGCAAGGCGCCGGCCACCACCGTCGGCTGGTAGTAGAAGCCCTGCGCGCCCGGCTTGCCGCCGGCCGTGATCTCGATGTGCCTGAGCTCGGCCGCCCGCTCGACGAAGCTTGCCACCCGGTCCTGCTGGCGCCGCGAGATCAGCGGCCCGATCTCGTTGTCGCCGTCGTCGGCAAGCCCGTACCGGATGGTCGACACCGCCGCCGACAGGTCGGCCACCAGCTTCTCGTAGATCTTCGGCCCGGCATAGACGCGGCAGGCCGCGGTGCAGTCCTGGCCGGCATTGTAGTAGCCGAAGGCGCGCAGCCCTGCGACCACGGCGTCGAGGTCGGCGTCGTCGAACACCACCACCGGCGCCTTGCCGCCGAGCTCCAGATGCGTGCGCTTGACCGACTTCGCCGCCGCCTGCAGCACCTTCTTGCCGGTGGCGACGTCGCCGGTGATCGAGATCATGTCGACCTCCGGGTGGTTGATCAGCGCGTTGCCCACCGTCTCGCCGCGGCCGGTGACGACGTTGACCACCCCTTCCGGCAGCACGTCGGCGAGGATGGCGGCGAGCTTCAGCGCCGTCAGCGGCGTCTGCTCCGACGGCTTGAACACCACCGTGTTGCCGCCGGCGATCGCCGGCGCCAGCTTCCACGCCATCATCATCAGCGGGTAGTTCCACGGCGCGATCGAGGCCACGACCCCGATCGGGTCGCGCCGGATCATCGAGGTGTGCCCGGCAAGGTACTCGCCGGCAATGGCGCCGGGCATGGTGCGCACCGCCCCCGCGAAGAACCGCCAGCAGTCGACGATCGCCGGGATCTCGTCGCCGAGCGCCGCATTGATCGGCTTGCCGCAGTTCAGCGCCTCCAGCCGCGCAAACTCCAAAGCCTCCGCCTCGATCCGATCCGCAATCCGCAACAGATACCCCGAACGCTCCGAAGGCGTGGTGCGCGACCAGCCCTCGAAGGCGCGCCGCGCCGCCGGGGGTTCAGGATGGACTCTTCCACGGCTTTGCCGGCCTCAAGCCGGGAACCAATCAATATCTGCGTCTGCATGGCGATGCTCTTTCCGGTTGAAGGGGTGACGGTTGCCCCGGCAAGGGGAGGCAGCGGGCGGGATCGCGCCCGCTGCCCGGCTGGTTCAGTTGCCCACGGCCACGGGGCGGGCCGTGTCGGGCCTCATGAAAGGCAGGACGATCAGGCCGGTCGCCAGCACGACCGTGCTGGTGAGGATGACCGCGTAGTTCTCGTACCAGCTTGCGTCGGGCAGCCTCGGCCAGGCGAGGTTGACGATGGCGGCGACGCCGTAGGCGAGGCCGGCCACCGTGACCGGCATGCCCCACGCGCCGAGGTTGAACGGCCCCGAGGGCTTCCAGCCGCGCAGGCGCGCCGACAGCGCAGCGACGACGACCATCTGGAAGGCAAGGTAGATGCCGATGGCGGCGAAGCTGACCACCACGGCGACCGCGTTGGTGAGAAAGTAGCCGCCGAGCGCGATGACGGCCGGAACGATGCCGCAGATCACCAGCGCCACGCTCGGCACATGGTGCGACGACAGCCTCGCCAGCGTCTTCGAGAACGGCAGCATGCCGTCCCGCGCGAAGGAGAACATCAACCGGCTGGCTGCCGCCTGAAGGCTGAGCACGCAGGACAGGAACGACACCAGGACGATGATGAGGATGACGCGCGCGCCGGTCTCGCCGAAATTGGTCGTCAGGATGGTCCACACCGGATCGGCGTCCTGCCCCGAAATGACGGCGCCGATGTCCTTGATGGCCAGGATGAGGGCAAGGCAGACGAACATCGCCGCAGCGCCGCCGATATAGATCGTCAGGCGCATGGCGCGGGGAATGGTCCGGCTCGGATTGGGAACCTCCTCGGCCACGTCGCCGCACGCCTCGAAGCCGTAATACTGGAAGATGCCGGCGAGGCCCGCGGCAAGGAAGGCCGGCAGGTAGCTGGCCTCGCCGACGACCATGGCGGTGTCGAACAGGACCGAGAAGGACTGCTCGCGGCCGAACAGCAGGAGCCACGCGCCCACGGCGAGCGCGCCACCCAGCTCGCACAGGAAGCCGGCCATGGCGACGCGGGCGAGGATCCGTGTTCCCGCGAGATTGAACAGGGTCGAGGCAGCGATGATGAGCGCCGCCGTCACCGTGTTGACGAACGGCGACGGCTCGAACCCGGCGAAGGCCGCGAGATAGGGTCCGGCGCCCATGGCGACGGCGGCGACGGTCGTCGCCAGCGCCCACAGATAGACCCAGCCGGTCATCCAGCCCCAGCGGTCGCCGACCAGACGCCGCGCCCACGGGTAGACGCCGCCGGCGATCGGATATTGCGAGACGATCTCCGCGAACACCAGGCAGACCAGGAACTGGCCGATGCCGACGAGGAGATAGCTCCAGAACATCGGCGCGCCGCCGGTGGCGATCGCGTATCCGAACAGGGTGTAGACGCCGACGACCGGCGACAGATAGGTGAAGCCGAGGGCGAAGTTCCCCCACAGGCTCATGGATCGGTCGAACGATGTCGAGTAGCCGAGCGCCCGAAGCTGGGCGTCATCGGATTTTTCATTCGCATCCGCGATGGTTGTCATGTTCACCTCCGTTTATCATTTTGCGTGACGAGGATCGGGAAGTTGTCGGTCTTCTCCTGAATCCATGCCCATGAACCTCGCGCTCCGGCCGCCATCCGGCGGGCGGGTCTGCACGGCAGGATTTCTGCCGCGGTCCATGCGGCGGATGCCGGCGGCAGTCCGTCGCGAACCGGTTCTCGGGCTTGCGCCTGACGATTTTCCCCTCTCTGCTTCCGCAGGCACAAAAAGGTGAAGCATACGCCGTGCCAACTGCGAAGATGCTTGGAAATCAGTATTTTGCAGATGATGCTGTAGGAGTGCCGGGGGCACCCATTGCACGTTTGCAACATTTCTGCTGGAATTCCACAGCACTCGCGAGACGCTTGGAAGGGGGATCCGATGACGGATCTGGACGTCGCGGTTGGATTGCACGATCCGGCAGGAAAGCTGCTTGTCGACCGCATCGGCGCCGATGCCACGGTGGTGGCGATCGGCAGCGCCGAGGCGGACGCCCTGGGCGTCGTTCCGGCGTCGGTCGTCGGCGCCGGGGCCGGCCGGCTCTACGACGCGGCGTCGCTGCGGCGGCTGCACGACATGCTGGCGCACGACCGGCACGAGCCCCCTGCCCGTGCCTTTCCCGTGACCATGCTGCGCGGCGACGGCAGCCGGATCGAGCTGATGGCGATCGCCGTGCGCGGCGGCACGCCCGACCGCCCGGTGCTGGACGTGTTCAAGGCGCCGGGGCCGGACGGCGGCGAGTTCCTCGACCTCGCCGAGAGCAACGAGATCATGCGGGCGATCATCCAGAAGGCCCGCGAGGCGATATGGTGCATCCGCTACGACCGGCCCGTGGACGTGACCGTGTCGACCGACGAGATCGTGGACCAGATTTTCGAGCACCCGTCGGTCTGGTGCATGTGCAACACCGCCATGGCCAGGGCCTACGATCTGGACGACGAGACCGACCTCAACGGGCGCAACGTGCGCTTCCACTGGCCGCGCAACGCCGTCAACGAGGCCTTCATCCGCGAGGTCATCGCCAACGGCTTCCAGGTGGAGGGCGCGATATCGGAGGACTACCGGCGCGACGGCACGCCGGTGCTGATGGAAAACGACGTGCGCGCGCATATCGCCGACGGCAGGCTCCACCGCCTGTGGGGAACGCTGCGCGAGGTGAAGCCGGGCGGGTTCGAGGTTCGTCGCGAGCGGTCCGACTATGCGGCCCTCGCCTTCGAGCTGCTGCCGCTGTCG
>JALHFU010000310.1:0-2276 GCA_022838525.1 Hyphomicrobiales bacterium
GCAGGTCCTTGACCCAGCCGCCGCCGGGCGACTGGGGGGCCTGCGGCTGGATGCGCTCCTGCACGGCGGTGCCGCCGTCATGGCTGCCGCGCAGCGGCGTGTCGGCCAGAGGGGGCTGGAGCGGCTGCAGCGGCGGGGGCGGCGCGAGCGTCGGTGCCGGCGCCGGCGGGGCAGGGCTGCGCGGCTGCGCCTTGCGCTCGGTGGCGTCGAAGGCGCGGCCGGACTTGGCGACGATGTCGGCAAGCTCCTTCAGCGCGTTGATCTGCTCGCTGACGGCGCGGCGCATGGCGGTCGTGGACTGCTTGGTCTCTTCCGGCAGGTCCATCACGCCCTTCTTCACCTCGGCGCGGGTCTGCTCCAGTTCGCCGCGGATCGTGCTGGCGGTGCGGCGGATTTCCTCCGTCGCCTCGGCGAAGCGCTTGGTCGCGCCGTCCACGGCCTCGGCGATCGCGGCACGGATCTGCTCGGTCGAGGTGCGGGTGCGGCCTTCCGCCTTCTCCAGCGCCCGGCCGACCAGATCCTCGAACGAGCGCATCGCCTGCTCGATGTTCCTCGACTTGCCGACGAGGCCGTTCGCGAGGCTTTCGAGCGCCTGCTGGCGGCCGTCGAGCGTGGCGGCGAGGTCGTTCTGCGCCGAGCCGAGCAGGTCGTTGGCCGATTGCAGCACGCGGGCGTGCTCGTCGAAGCGCGTCGCGATGCCGGCGATGTCCTTGAGCGTGGACGAGGACAGCTCGGTCAGGCGGCCGGCATTGGCGTCGATCAGGCGTGCCGACGACGCGAAGGACTGCGCCGCCTTCTCGGTGTTGGAGGCGAAGCGCTCGGCCGTGCCGACGATCTTGTCGTCGAGGCTGGCGAGGTTGTTCGCCGCCACGCCGACGAGCTGGTCGAGCCGGTCGTTCGACGCCGCGAGGCGGTCGAGCAGCGAGTTGACGCTGTCGGACAGCGTGTTCGACGCGGCGTCCACCGCCGTGAGCGTCTCGGCCGTGCGGGTGGCGAGCGCGTTGACGAGGGCCGCGTTCTGCTGGCGCAGGCGCTCGGTGGCGCGCTCGGTCGCGTCCTCGAGGCTCTTCTGCAGCTCGCCGCCGCTCTCGGCCAGGCGCTCGACCAGCGGCTGGGCATGTTCGTCGAGGATGCGCGACAGCTCGCTGGAGCGGGCCGCGAGCAGGGCGTTCAGCTCGCGGGTCTTGTCGCCGAGGGTCGCGGCGACCTGCTCGGTCGACTGGCCGATCTGCGCGCTGACCGCGCCGAAGCGGCCGGCCAGCGTCTCGGCGCGGGCGGCAAGCTCCGCCTCGGCGTTGGCGACGTGCTCGGAGAGCTTCTGGCCGAGCTCGACCGCGCCGATGCCGAGCCGCTGCTCGGCGTCGGTGATGCTGCTGTCGATGCGCGCCGCGATGGCGTCGGCATGCTGGTCGAGCGTCGCCGCCGTCGTGCGGGTGCGGGCGGCGATGGCGTCCTCGGCATTGGCGAAGACCTGCGCGAACTCGGACGCGCGGCTCGCCATGCGCTGGTCGGCCGCGTCGATCGAGGCGGCGATGTCGGCCGCGCGCGCCGCGAACATGCCGGAGGCGTTCTCGGCATGGCCGCGCAGCTCCTCGCCGGCCGCGAGCGTGCTCTGGGCGATGCGGCGGCCGGCAGCGTCGAACATCTGCTCGAATTCGCCGAGGCGGGCGCCCAGCGTCTGCCCGATCTCGCCGGTGCGCGCGGTGAGCGCCCGGCCGAGCTCGTCGGTTCGTTCGGCGATGGTGCGGGCCATCTCGTCCGTCCGCTCGCCGAGGGTCTGGGCCATCTCGGCGGTGCGGGCGACGAGGCGGGCGTCGGCGTCGGATGCGACCTTGCCGGCCTCCTCGCCGAGCAGCGACGTCACCTCGATGACCTTCTCGCGCAGCGAGCCGGCGAGCGCGACGGCGCTGTTCTCCAGCGCGCCCTTGACGTTCTCGACGCCGATGCGCAGCGCGCTTTCCATCGTGCGGGTGCGCTCCTCGATCACGCCGGTCTGGCGCGAGAACGCATCCTCGATCCTGGCGATGTCGTCGCCGAGCGCATTGCGCACGCCTTCGGCCCCCGAGGTGAGGGTGTCGGCGAGCGCGCTGGTGTGGGCGGCGATGATGCCGGCCTGACGGGCGAAGGTGTCCTCGATCCTGACGATGTCGTCGCCGAGCGCGTTGCGCACGCCTTCGGCCCCCGAGGTGAGGGTGTTGGCGAGCGCGCTGGTGTGGGCGGCGATGATGCCGGCCTGACGGGCGAAGGTGTCCTCGATCCTGACGATGTCGTCGCCG
>JALHFU010000311.1:0-2273 GCA_022838525.1 Hyphomicrobiales bacterium
TCGCGGTCGATGGCCAGATCGAGCGCCTGGCGCACGCGCTTGTCGTTGAACGGCTTGCGCTCGTTGTTCATGCCGGCCACGACCTTGAGTTCGTCGCGTTGCCCGGCCAGGCGCAGCATGCCTTGCTCTGGCTGACTGAAGGCGGCAAGCCCGTGCCCTCGGCGACTTGGGAAGCTGCCTTTCGGCGGGCCTGCACCCGCTGCCGCCGTTTCGGCATCGAGGTCGAGGTGACGCCACACACGCTGCGGCACACCTTCGCCGTCAACATGCTCTCCATGCTGATCCGCGAGCAGATCGGATCCGTGTTCGATCCGCAGGACCAGCACGGCGCAGCCTATCGGCGGATTCTCGGCGATCCTCTGCAGAAGCTCCAGCACCTGCTGGGGCATGCGAGTATCACCAGCACCTACATCTATCTCGACAGCCTCGCCGAGGCGCAGGAGCTGGTCGAGGCCGCCGCGGATCGCTGGGCCGAAGACACGGCTGGCGGCGCGGCATGACCGCCGCGGCGGCTCCATCGGTGCGGCGGCCGGGTCGCCGCGCCCTCTTTCCCGAGGCGCTGCCCGATCCCGAGGGCGAGGCCGCCGCTGCGATCGCATCGCTGCGCTTTACCGTCACGCTGGCGGATCGCAGCAAGACGATCGACCTGACGATGCTCGCCGGCCGCAAGGCATTGGCGCGGACCTTTGCCGGCGCGCTCTGGCGCGCCTGCCAGGTCGGTGGTCCGGCCGGCTCGATCTCGACGGCCTACGCCTATGCCAATGCGCTCAAGACATTTTGGCGCTATCTCGATTCCGCCGGATCGCACGTCGCCCGTCTCTCCGACGTCAGTGCCGTCTGCATCGACGGCTTCGATTCCTGGATGGAGGGGAGCGGCCTGCATCCCAATCACCGCCTGCACCGCATGAGCAAGGTGCTCAACCTGCTGCGGCTTGCCGAGGCCGCGGAGCCCAGCCACCTGCCGCCCGATGCCTCACGCCGGCTGATGTACACGAGCGATCGGCCCGGCGTGCGCGCCAGGCCGCGCGATGCCTATGGCGATGATGTCGCCGCGGCATTGCGGAAGGCGGCGCGCACCGATCTCGCCGCCATCATCCGCCGCTTGGGCGAGGCCGATCGTATTCCGGCGGTCGAGGATTCCGATCGGAGCAAGGCGCTGGCAGCAACCCACAAACAGGTAATGGAAGTGATCGACGCGGAAGGCGTCATCGGGCACAGGCACCCTCTCTTCAAGCGACTCTACACGCTCCGCCGCGAGAGTGGCCTGCCGAACGATCGCCTGATCCACGATCTGCATGGCCGCCGGCATCTCATCGCCGCCGATCTCGTGCCGCTCATCGTGCTTATCTCGCTCGACACCGGCATGGAGATCGAAGCGATCAAGGGCTTGCGAGCGGACTGCCTGAAGAACCCGGCGGGCGGCTATGTCGAGATCGAGTATTGCAAGCGTCGGGCGCGCGGCGCCGAGTGGAAGCGGCTGCGTGTGCGCGACGGCGGTTCCTCGACGCCGGGCGGCTTGATCCGCAAGGCGCTGCAGTGGACCGGTCCGGCGAGAAGCCGGCTCGGCGCCGACACGCTCTGGGCGCACTGTGCCTGGGGCCGCCTGACCCCTCGGGTGCTCAGCATGAAGGAGCTCGCGGCTTCATGGACGCGCCGGCACGGCATCCTTGATGAGCGGGGCCAACGCCTTCGCCTCAATCTGACGCGCCTGCGCAAGACGCATAAGGCGGCATGGTACCGGCGCACGGGCGGCCAGCTCGACCGCTTCGCCGTCGGCCACACTGTCGCGGTCGCGGCCGACCACTACGCCGACATTCCCGCGCTTCGTCATCTGCACGAGGCGACAATTGCCGACGCCATGACCGATGCGCTCGACGCCGCGTTCCCCCCCTGTGTCCTGTCGTCGGAGGAGGAAGCGGCCGTCCAGACCGATCCCGACAAGGCGACCGGCCTTCCCGTTGTCGGCGCCGCCGCGGTCAAGGCGCTGTTCGGCGGCGAGCAGGACGTCTGGCTCGCCAGTTGCGGCGGCTTCTACAACAGCCCGTTCGGCTCGGAGGGAGAGGCCTGTCCGTCCCCCTTCTGGGGGTGTCTCGAATGCAGCAATGCCGTGGTCACCGCCCGCAAGGTGCCCGCGCTCCTGGCCTTCCTCAACTTCATCCGGGCGCAGCGGCAGGTGCTGAGCGAAGCCGACTGGATCGCCAAGTTCGGCCGGGTTCACGGACGCATCGCCGAACAGATTCTGCCCCGGTTCGCCGACGCCGAGATCGAGTATT
>JALHFU010000098.1:0-11698 GCA_022838525.1 Hyphomicrobiales bacterium
CAGCTCCTCGATGGCGAGGAAGGCCTCGTTCTCCCAGGCGAGCAGCACGTCGCCGATGCCGCGCTGGACGAAGGTGGTGGTGGAGCCGCGCGCGGCCGGGTCGAGCACCGGCACGTGGCGGTAGAGGTCGCCGACGAACTGCGTCGTCTTCTCCACGTCGCCGCCGAACTCCTTCAGCCCCCAGGCCCAGGCGGCGAGGAAGTTCCAGCGCGCGCCGCCCGACGATTTCGGGTTGGGCGTGATGACCTCGACGCCCTCCTTCACCAGATCGCCCCAGTCGAGAAGGTTCTTGGGATTGCCCTTGCGCACCAGGAACACGATGGTCGAGGTGTAGGGCGAGTTGTTGTTGGCGAGCGTGCCGCGCCAGTCCTCGCGGATCTTGCCGGTCGCCTTGACGATCGCGTCGATGTCGGCTTCGAGCGCCAGCGTCACGACGTCCGCCTCGAGGCCGTCGATCACCGCGCGCGCCTGCTGCCCGGAGCCGGAATGCGTGTTCTGGATGCGGATCGTCTCGCCCTTCGTCTCCTGCCAGTGCTGCGCGAACGCGGTATTGAATTCGCGATAGAGTTCGCGGGTCGGATCGTAGGAGACGTTGATGATCGTCTGCTGGGCATGGGCAGGCACCAGACCGGCGAACTGAGTCGATGCGGTCAGGACTGCTGCGAAAAGGATAGATCTGCGACTGAACATGTCTGCTGCCTCCGTTTGACGCGCCCCATGCTAATCATGTTGGCCGGATCGGAAACGCAGACTCGATCTAAACTTCGCAGCGCCGCAGAACGACCGTTCCAATCCGTAGCCCATCGGCGACAGAATTCCCGTGCGCCGGCAATGGTTCCGGCCGCCTGCCTGCCGACGAGGCATCTCGTTCCCTTCTTCCCTGCGCAACCCTGCGGGCCTGGCGCTTCGCCGCGAAGCGATCACGTCCCGAAGCCGTTGCGACCGGCAAAGCATACATCGCCGTCCTGCGATCGTGAAACGGAAAGACGTCGCAGCCCGAGGGCGCATTCGTCCAATGTCTTGAACGCGGCGTTTTCGCGAGCGGACGAAAGCGACCGGGAGGCCCGGCGGCAGCCTTGCGGCGGCCGCGGACGCGGCGTAGCTGATGATCACGACGCCGCTCCCAGGCGCCACAGAGATACGGAGACGGGACATGAACACCGCGATGCAGATGCAGCCGATGATGATGAACGGCATGATGCCCATGATGGGCAACATGGGCATGAACCCCATGATGATGGGCATGATGCCGATGACGGGCGGCATGCCCATGAACATGCCCATGAACCAGATGATGATGAACGGCATGATGCCGATGGGCATGATGATGCCGATGATGATGTGCAGGATGACCTGCAAGATGACCGCCAACGGCATGGTCTGCGAGATGATGCCGATGGACGACATGTCGAAGGACATGTTCATGGAGTGCTGCAAGCAGATGACCGCGATGATGGGCAACGGCATGCCCATGATGATGATGTGCGGCGGCATGGGCATGATGGGCCGCATGGCCTGACCGGCCGCCCACCGGCCACCTTGGCAACCGCGACACGAGGGCCGGTTCGCCGGCCCTTTTCTTCAGGGATGCGGCTCAGCCGATCGTTTCGACATAGGTCATGACCAGATAGGCCATGGCCTCCTGATCGCCGAGATTGTGGTAGCTGTGCGGCACGTCGGCCTCGAAGACGATGGCGTCGCCTTCGCCCAGCCGGTGCGGCGGCTCCCGGCCGGCGCGTATCTCGATCTCCCCCTTCGCCACCACGATGTTCTCGACCGTGCCCGGCGCGTGCGCGTCGGCGCGCTCGATATGGCGCGCGGCGAGCCTGAGCTCGTAGAACTCGACCTTGCGTTCCGAATCGAAGGGGAAGAGCGCCCGCGTCGTGAAGCGCCCGTCGCGCGAGGCGAGGATCTTGGCGTCCGCCCGCCGCAGCACCACCGTGCCGTGGTCCTTCTGGCCGTCGAGCAGGGTGGCGAAGGGCACGCCGAGCGCGGTCGCGATCTTCCACAACAGGCTGATGGTCGGCGCGCTCTTGCCGGTCTCGATCTGGCTGAGCATCGCCCGGCTGACGCCGGATATCTTCGCCAGCCGTTCGAGCGAATGGCCCTGGCGTGTGCGCAGCCGCTTCAGGTTCTGGCCGAGCAGGACGGGAAGGTCGTACTCGCCGTTGGGAAAGCCCGACTCGTCGGTGTTGGTCAGCCCCGCCACGGCCGGATCAGCCCTGGCCGGCAGGGTTTCCGATGAAGAAGACCGGAGCGAACCACACCGGCACGAACATCATTGCCGGCTGCAGGGCCGGCTGCAGGAACGTCTGCTCATGGGCGTGGGCCGCGGCGCGATCCTGAATCATCTCGGCCCGCCGCATCCTGCGACGTTCCTCGAAGTCGATGATCTGCGCCGTCTGGGCTGCCATCATGCACCTGCCACGCTCTGAACCTTCCTTCCAGTCTAGCGGAGCAGCGCACCCGGAACAGAAAACCGGCACCGAATTTCCCGGGCGCACGAGAAAAGGATTCTACGCGCGGGCGTGGCGTGAAACGGCCCGTGACGACGTGTCCGTCATCGGGTCGATGCGGGGACATCCTCGCCTCCGGGCGGGGCGGACGGGCGCTGCCGTTCGCCGACGCTCTCGTCCTTGTCGCAAGCAGGAAGAAATTTCCCCCTCGCCGCCGAACATTGAAATCGCCCGGCTTTGCCTGACGCGGCGCTCGGCTATCGTGAGGGCCTGAACCGTCTGCCGACGCAGGCGCGGGGAATTCGACAAACGGCGCATCAGGCTGCCGGGCGGGGTTTTGCACCTTGCCGGCAGGGCTGGCCGCCATTGCCCGAACGACCCGGCCGCGAAGGCGGGCCGAAGCGAAACCGCCGCCCATCCTCCCGGGCGGCCAGACCGTCACTCCCGAGCATCCCGATCCATGAGGAAGAAAATGAAGTTCAAGATTCTGGGCCTCGCCGCCGCGCTGGCGGTGTCTCTTTCGGCCCATGCGCAGGCCGACACGATCAAGATCGGCGTCGTTTCCGGCGCCTATGCCGATTCCATCGAGGCCCTGGTGCCCGAAGCGAAGGAAGCGGGCATCGACCTCGAGCTGGTCGAGTTCACCGACTGGACGACGCCGAACATCGCGCTCGACGCCGGCGACATCGACGTCAACTACTTCCAGCACCGGCCGTTCCTCGACAACGCCATCGCCGACCGCGGCTACAAGCTCACCGATGTCGGCGCCGGCATCCTCGCCAATATCGGCCTCTACTCGCTCAAGCACGACAGCTTCGACAAGATTCCCGAGGGCGGCTCGGTCGCCATCGCCAACGACCCGGTCAACCAGGGTCGCGGCCTGCTGCTGATCGAGAAGGCCGGGCTGATCAAGCTGCGCGAGGGCGTCGGCTTCCAGGGCACGCTCGACGACATCGTCGAGAACCCGAGGAAGCTGACCTTCACCGAGGTCGAGGGGCCGCAGCTCGTCCGCGTCACCGGCGACGTCGATCTGGCGCTGGGCTATCCCCACTTCATCGCCGCCTCGGGCGCGTTCGATCCCGGCTCCGGCCTGATCTATTCCGGCATCGACGACGACCGCTTCGCCATCATCTTCGCCGTGCACGAGAACAAGGCGGAAGACCCGCTGCTGAAGCGCCTGGTCGAGCTCTATTACAACTCGCAGGCCGTGCGGAAGCAGGTGCACGAATCCTACCACTCCAACGACAAGCTCTACACGCTGACATGGCTGCATTGAGTGTCGCGCTCGCCTCCGCCGCGATCCACGAGGTCGTCGCGGAGGTCCCGCCGGCGGCGCTGACCCGCGAGACGGTCCGCGCCGGGTCGGTCGTCTTCGAGGGGCTCGGCAAGACCTACCGTTCCTCCGCCGGCACCGTGCGGGCGCTCGAAGGCATCAGCCTCGAGATTCCCGCAGGGCGCATCTACGGCATCATCGGCCGCAGCGGCGCGGGGAAGTCGAGCCTCATCCGCACCATCAACCGGCTGGAGGAGCCGACCGAAGGCCGCGTTCTGGTCGACGGGCAGGACATCGCCGGCTACGACGAGACGGCGCTGGTGGCCTTGCGCCGGCGCATCGGCATGATCTTCCAGCACTTCAACCTGCTGTCGGCGAAGACGGTGCGGCAGAATGTCGGCCTGCCGCTGCTGGTGGCCGGCGTGCCGAGGAAGCAGATCGCCGAGCGGGTGGACGAGGTGCTGGCGCTCGTTGGGCTGGAGGGCAAGCACAGCACCTATCCGTCGCGGCTCTCCGGCGGCCAGAAGCAGCGCGTCGGCATCGCCCGCGCGCTGGTCCACCGGCCGGAGATCCTGCTGTGCGACGAGGCGACCTCGGCGCTCGATCCCGAGACGACGCTGTCGATCCTGCAACTGCTCAGGGACATCAATCGCAAGCTCGGCCTGACGGTCATCCTCATCACGCACGAGATGAGCGTCATCCGCGAGATCTGCGACGACGTGCTGGTGCTGGAACAGGGCCGCATCGCCGAGGAAGGCCCGGTCTGGCGGGTCTTCGGCGCGCCGCGCCACGATGCGACGCGGGCGCTGCTGCAGCCGCTCGACCGCGACATTCCCGAGGACATCGCCGCGCGCCTGCGGCCGGAGCCGGTCGCGGGCGGCGAGGTGGTGCTGGAGCTGCGCTACACCGGGCAGGAGGGCGGCGAGCCCGACCTTGCCCGCATCGCCGCGGTGGCGAGCGGCCCGGTGCGTCTCCTCCACGGCTCGGTGGACCGGATTCAGGGCCACACGCACGGCCGCCTGCTCGTCGCGGCCGCCTCCCTGCCGGCCGCCGGCATCGACGCGCTCCGTGCGCAGCACCCCAATGCGAGGATCGTGGGCTATGTCTCCGGCAATGTATGACCGCCTCTGGCAGGCGCTGCTCGACACCATCCACATGGTCGGGGTCTCGGCGCTGATCGCGCTCGTCGCCGGCATCCCCATCGCGGTCTTCCTTGTGGTTTCCGCGCCGGGCGGCTTCTTCGAGGCGCCGCGCCTCAACCGCGCCGTGGGCGCGGTGGTCAACGGCTTCCGCGCCACGCCGTTCATCGTGCTCCTGGTCGCGCTGCTGCCGCTGACGCGGCTGGTGACGGGCACGACCATCGGCGTGTGGGCGGCCATCGTGCCGCTGTCGATCAGCGCGACGCCGTTCTTCGCCCGCATCGCCGAGGTCAGCCTGCGCGAGGTCGACAAGGGGCTGATCGAGGCGGCGCAGGCCATGGGCTGCCGCAAGTGGCACATCGTCCGCCACGTCCTGCTGCCCGAAGCGCTGCCGGGCATCGTCGGCGGCTTCACCATCACCGTCGTGACGATGATCGGCGCGTCGGCCATGGCCGGCGCGGTCGGGGCGGGCGGCCTCGGCGACATGGCGATCCGCTACGGCTACCAGCGTTTCGACACCACCGTGATGGCGGTGGTGATCGTCGTGCTCATCGCCATGGTCACCGTCGTCCAGTTCGTCGGCGACTGGACGGTGCGGCGGCTGCGCAACCGCTGAGCGAGGCAGCGATGACGATGGCCACGCTTCGCATCGGCAACTCCACCGCAGCGGGCGCGGGCCGCGATCTGCCCCGGCCGGCATGGCACAGGATGCGGCCCCTCGCCGGAACCGTCGCCTCCTGCGTCGGCCTGGCGCTGTCCGCGGGCGTGACGCTCGGCCTGGTGTTCGGCGCGTTCTGACGGGCGGACCCCGCGTCGCCCCACGTGCCGGCGTCGGCCGGCATGCCGGGAGGCCCGCCCCGGCGAGAAAAAGACTTGCTGCATCGTCGCAAGATTAGATGCCTGTTCCTTAAGTTACGGCGGGCGCCGTCTATCCTCGGTACATGGCGGAAACAGTCCTCCCAAGATTGCCCGACCATCGAACGAAATGTGCAGGAGATCATCATGACATCCATTCTCAAGGTCGGCTTCGGCTGGGCGAGGACCGTCACGGCGACCGTGGCGGTCGCGGCGGCGCTCGTCGCGACGGGCGCGCAGGCCGGACCGACGCTCGACCGCATCACCCAGCGCGGCGCGATCAAGGTCGGCGTCGGCACCACGCCCGGCTTCTTCTCGCCGGATTCGAGCGGCCGCTGGCAGGGCTTCTTCATCGACTACGGCCGCGCGCTCGCCATCGCCGTGTTCGGCGATCCGGAGAAGGTCGAGTTCACCTCGTCCTCGCCGCAGCAGCGCCTGCCGGCGCTCCAGGCCGGCGAGTTCGACGTGCTGCTGTCGGGCGTGACCATCACCGTCACCCGCGCCTTCCAGCTCGGCTTCCACTTCGGCCCGACCATCTTCTACGACGGCCAGGGCATCCTCGTGCGCAAGGACCTCGGCGTCGAGACGGCCGCCGATCTCGACGGCGCCACCATCGGCATCCAGAGCGGCACCACCGGCGAATTGAACATCGCCGACTTCTTCCGCAAGACCGGCCATTCCTTCACCCCGGTGACCATCGAGGACACGAGCGAGTTCATCGCCGCGCTCGAATCCGGCCGCGTCGACGCCATCACGCAGGATTCGTCCGACCTCGTCGGCAAGCTCACCCAGCTCAAGAAGCCGGACGACTACGTGCTGCTGCCCGAGCGCCTGTCGAAGGAGCCGCTCGCGCCCGCCATCGCCGGCGGCGACGACCGCTGGCTCGAGATCGTCAACTGGACGGTCAACGCCACCATCCAGGCCGAGGAATGGGGCATCACCAGCCAGAACGTCGACGACTTCCTCGAGAGCGACGACCCGGCGATCCAGCGTTTCCTCGGCGTCGATCCCTCGCTCGGCCAGGCCATCGGCCTCGACCCGAAATGGGCCTACACCATCATCAAGACGGTCGGCAATTACGGCGAGATCTTCGAGCGCCACCTGACGCCGCTCGGCTGGGAGCGCGGCTACAACAGCCTGTGGACCGACGGCGGCCTGCTCTACTCGCCGCCGTTCCGCTGAGGCGGGGCCGCAAGGCGCCATGGCTTCCCTCGACGACAGCGCACCGGGCCCCCGCAGGCCCGGTGCTTTCGGCAGGGTCGCGGGCTGGTGGGGCCCGCGGCCGCTGGCGCAGGTCGCGGTCGTCCTCCTGACCGTCGCCCTGTTCTACGTGCTCGGCCACAGCATCGCCGCCTCGATGGCGCGCGTCGGCATCAGCCCCGGCTTCGACTTCCTCGGCCGCTCGGCCAATTTCGAGATCGGCGAGCAGGCGATAGCCTTCCGCGCCGGCGACACCTATGCCCGCGCCATGGCCGTCGGCCTTGTCAACACGCTCAAGGTGGCGTTGATCGGCTGCGTGCTGGCGACGGTGCTGGGCGTCGCCCTCGGCATCGCCGGGCTTTCCGGCAACCTGCTCCTTGCCGGGCTGGTGCGCTGGTACGTCGAGATCGTGCGCAACACGCCGCTGCTCCTGCAGCTCTTCTTCTGGATATCGCTTGCGCAGTCCTTCCCGCCGCCCAGGCAGGCGCTGTCGGCGTTCGACGCCTTCTTCCTGACCAATCGCGGCGTCTTCGTTCCGGGCCTCGTTGTCGAGGGCGCATCTGCCGCGACATGGGGTGGCCTTCTCCTCGTGCTTGCCGGCTTCATCGTCGGCGTCGTCCTGCCGCTGCGGCGCTCGCGCCTCGGCATCGCCCGGCTCGCGGCGCTTGCCCTCGTCGCGTCCGCCGCCGGGCTTCTCGTTTTCCGGCTCACCGGCGCGAGCGCGTCGTTTCAGGTCCCGGCGCTCGCCGGCTTCAACATCCGCGGCGGCTGGAGCCTGTCGCCCGAATTCGCCGCGCTGCTCACCGGCCTGACCGTCAAGTTCTCGGCCTCCATCGCCGAGATCGTGCGCGCCGGCATCGAGTCCGTGAAAGAAGGCCAGTGGGAGGCGGCGCGTGCGCTCGGCCTCCACGACGGCCAGACCATGCGCCTGATCGTGCTGCCGCAGGCGCTCAGGGTCATCACGCCGCTGACCACCTCGAACTATCTCGACCTGACCAAGGATTCGAGCCTTGCCGTCGCCATCGGCTATCCGGACCTCGTCAGCGTCGTCAACACCACCGCCAACACGACGGGGCAGGCCTTCGAGGCGCTGATCATCCTGATCGCCGCCTATCTCACGCTCAACCTCGTCCTGTCGGCGCTCATGAACGTCTACAACAACCGCGTCGCGCTGCGCGGGGGAGGGCCGGCATGAGCGCGCTCGACGTCGCTCCCCGCGAAGCCCCGCCGCGTGACTCCTTCGCCGGGCCGTCCGGCCCCGCCGCGCCACCGCTTGGCCGGCGGCTGGCGGCGGGCCTGTTCGGCACCCGGCTCAACACCGCGATCACCGTCGCCACCGTCGCGCTGCTGGCGTGGGCGGTGCCGCCCTTCCTCCGCTGGGCGCTGATCGACGCGACATGGCGCGGCACCTCGGCCGAATGCATGGCGGGCGAGGGCGCCTGCTGGGCCTTCGTCGCGGCCAAGCTGCGCTTCATCCTCTTCGCCTTCTATCCGCCCGACCTGCACTGGCGGCCGGCGCTCGTCGTCGTCCTGCTGCTGGGCCTCGTCATCGTGACGGCGATGCCCCGCTTCTGGCGGCGCGGGCTTCTCCTCGGCTGGGCAGCGGTCATCGGCGGCTCGTGGCTGCTGCTGGCCGGCTGGCCGCATGGAGCCGGGGGCCTGCTGCGCGTCATCCCCTCCAACCAGTGGGGCGGCCTGCCGGTCACGCTGCTCGTCTGGACCGTGTGCTTTGCCGCGGCCATGCCGCTCGCCATCCTGCTGGCGCTGGCGCGCCGCTCCGACATGGGCGGCCTGCGCACGCTCGCCGTCGCCTATATCGAGCTGATGCGCGGCACGCCGATGGTGGCGATCCTCTATGTCGCGATGCTGATCGTGCCGATGGCGCTGCCCGAAGGCGTCACGCTGGACAAGACCTTCCGCGCCATGATCATGGTGACGCTGTTCTGGGCCGCCTATCTGGCAGAAGTCGTGCGCGGCGGCCTCCAGACCATCCCGCCCGGCCAGTACGAGGCGGCGACCGCGCTCGGCCTCGGCTACTGGCGCTCGATGCAGCTCGTCGTCCTGCCGCAGGCGCTGAGGGTGGTCATCCCCGGCATGGTCAACCTCGCCATCGGCTTCCTGCTCGCCACCTCGCTGCTCGCCGTCATCGGCATCTTCGACCTGCTCAACGCCGCCAAGGCGTCGGCCACCGACCCGCAATGGCTCGGCTTCTACGACGAGGCCTATCTGCTCGTCGCCGCGGTCTACTTCGCCTTCTGCTTCGCCGGCTCGCGTTACAGCCGCTGGCTGGAGAGGCGGCTTGCGGGCCGTCCGGGCAGGCAGGGACGGTGATCGCTATGCAGCCGCCCGTTCCCCGATCCGTCATCCCAAGGAGATAGCCATGACTGTCCATTCCCCGGTCGCGACCCTGCCCTTCGTCGACATCAGCCGCTTCCACGCCGGCCCGGCCGAGCGGGAGACATTCGTCGCGGACCTGCGCACCATCCTCCACGACCACGGCTTCTTCTACCTCACCGGCCACGGCGTCGATCCGGACCTGATCGCCAATGTGGTGGCGACGGCGAAGAGGTTCTTCGCCCTGCCGCTGGAGCAGAAGCTCGAGATCGAGATGGTGAAGTCGCCGCATTTCCGCGGCTACAACCGAGCCGGCGCCGAGCACACGCGCGGCGAAAAGGACTGGCGCGAGCAGCTCGACATCAACACCGAGGGCGAGGCCGTGGCGAACGTGCCGGATGACCAGCCGTGGCTTCATCTGCGCGGCCCCAACCAGTGGCCCGACGCGCTGCCGGAGCTGAAGCCGCTGCTGCTCGCCTATCAGGCCGAGGTGACGCGCGTCGGCATCGACGTCTTGAAGGCCATCGCCGCCGCGCTCGGCCAGCCCGAGGACGTCTTTGCCCAGATCTACGAGCCGTTGCCGTCGCAGCTTCTCAAGATCATCCGCTATCCCGGCCGCGACGCGGCCGAGAGCGACCAGGGCGTCGGCGCGCACAAGGACGGCGGTTTCGTCACCGTGCTGCTTCAGGACACGGTGCCCGGCCTGCGCGTGCGCACCGAGGCGGGCGAGTGGATCGACGCGCCGCCGGTGCCGGGCACCTTCGTCATCAACACCGGCGAGCTGCTGGAGCTCGCCACCAACGGCTTCGTGCGCGCCGACGTGCACGACGTGATCGTGCCGCCCGTCGGCGTCGAGCGCTTCTCCGTCGCCTTCTTCCTCGGCGCGCGCTACGACGCGACCATCCCCGTCATCGACCTGCCGGAAGAGCTGCGGCGCAAGGAGCGCGGCATCACCGTCGATCCGTTGAACCCGATCTTCCGCGAGGTCGGCATCAACCATCTCAAGAGCCGGCTGCGCTCGCACCCGGACGTGGCGCAGGCCCATCATGCCGCGCTGGTGGAGAAGCTGTTCGGCAAGGCCGGGGGATGATCCACTCTCGCAAGGAAAAGGGCGCCGCTTGCCGGCTGCCCTTTTCCGTTGCGCCGGGAAGAAATGTCAGCGCGTCAGCAGCCCGGCGTCGAGCACGAAGCCCGAGCCGGTGACGAAGCGGCTCCTGTCGCTCGCCAGGAACAGCACGGCCTCGGCCACGTCCTCCGGCTCGATCCACGGCACCGGCAGGAGATTGCCGGCCGAGCGCTCGGCGATCTCCTGCGGCGTCGTGCCTTCCATCGCCGCGAGCCCGTCGTTCATCGGCGTGTTGACGCCGGTCGGATGCACGGTGACGACGCGGATGCCGTCGGGCGCGAGCTCGATCGCCAGCGACTTGGCGAGGCCGACGAGGCCGAACTTCGACGCCGAATAGTGCGACAGCCGGTTGAGGCCGCGAAGCCCGGCGATGGACGAGTTGAAGACGATGACGCCGCCCCTGCGCGCCTTCAGATGCGGGATGGCGTGCTTGGCCACCAGCCAGTTGCCCTTGAGGTTGATGTCGAGGACGGCGTCCCACTCGTCTTCCGTCAGCTCGTGGGCGAGGCCGTAGGCGGCGATGCCGGCATTGCCGAAGACGATGTCGAGGCCGCCGAAGGTCTCCACGGTGCGCGCGACGGCGGCGCGCACGTCGCTCTCGCTGCGCACGTCGCCGGTCAGCGGCAGGAATGCGCCACCCTCCGCCTCGATCTCCCGCCGCAGCCGCTCCAGCGCCTGCGAGCCTTCCGTCACATAGTCGGGATAGCCGATCCGCTCCGCGAGGTCGAAGCCGGCGACCTTCGCGCCCTCGCGGGCGAAGGCGAGCGCGGCGGCCTTGCCCTGGCCGTTGGCCGCGCCGGTGATGAAGACGACCTTTCCGTCGAACGCGCGGGCCATGTCACGCCTTCCTGTAGGGTTCGAGCTCGGGGTCGGGCGTGACCTCGACGGCGTTGTTGAAGATGTTGGTCGCGATCATCAGCCCGGCGAAGGCGACGAGATTGACCCGGGTCGGCTCGTCGTAGCGCTCCCTGATCCTCGACCACAGTTCTTCGGGAACGGCGTTCGAGTTGCGCGCGACGGCGCGGCCGAAGTCGATCAGGAGCTGTTCCTCCTCCGTCGGCTCGAATTCGTCGGGCGAGAAGCCGGCGTCGATCAGCGCACGGCGGAAGAACAGCGTGCAGATCAGGCAGTCGCTGGTCGAGGATATGGCGTGCGAATAGAGCCAGAAGGCGCGATCCGGCAGCGCCTTCGCCAGCTCGTCGCGCAGCGTGTACCACTCCATATAGGCGCGGTAGGCCGGCGGCGAATGCATGAGCGTGCGCTTCATGTTGGTGACGTGGCCGCGCGCGCGGATTTCCTCGTCGTGCGCGGCGCG
>JALHFU010000312.1:0-1318 GCA_022838525.1 Hyphomicrobiales bacterium
GCCGCGCCGTCTGGCGCGACAGGCGATCGAGACGGCGCGTGAAGGCGGCCTCGCGCATGTCCTGGGCGTCGGGCGACAGGAAGGAGGCGATAGCCGCCTCGGCCACGGCCGAGCGCGACAGCTTGCGGCGATCAGCGAGGTCGTTGAGCCTGGCAAGAAGGTCGGATGGAAGGGTCAGGGAAAGGCGTTCACGCATGATGGTTCCTCACATATCGATGCCGTCATTCGGGTCCATGGCGACCTGGCGGGCCACGCCGCGCATCTGGCGGCGCATGACCTGCCGCTGCCGGGCGCTGTCTTCCTGATCGTCACCGAGCAGGTGCCGGAACTCGTCTTCGGGAGCAGGCTCCTTCTTCTCGTGAACGATCTCGACATGCTCGGGCAATTCGGGTTCGCGGCGCAGGCTCGAATTAGCCTTGTCTTCATCCTTCTTCCTCGCGGCCTTTTCGGCGGCCGCGACCAGCGCGGCATCGGGCGCAAGAGGGTTCAGCGCCGACCAGCCATCTGGCCGCGCAGTGACAGCGATCGTCGCCGGGTCGGGTGGCGGCAGGATGCGTTCGGTCATGCGAGGGTCGGTATAATAGCGCGCCTTCTTGGCCCGGATCGGCGGCGAGCCTGCGACCATGACGATCTCGTCATCGGGCGGGAGCTGCATGATCTCTCCTGGCGTCAGGAGCTGGCGGGCGGTCTCGGAGCGCGACACCATGATGTGTCCCAGCCATGGGGCAAGACGGCTGCCGGCATAGTTCTGCATCGCCTTCATCTCGGTCGCTGTGCCAAGCGCGTCGCTGACCCTTTTCGCCGTCCGTTCGTCATTGGTGGCGAAGCTCACCCTGACGTGGCAGTTGTCGAGGATTGCGTTGTTCTGGCCATAGGCTTTTTCGATCTGATTGAGGGATTGGGCGATGAGGAAGCTCTTGATGCCGTAGCCCGCCAGAAACGCCAGCGAGGACTCGAAGAAGTCGAGGCGGCCGAGCGCCGGAAACTCATCGAGCAGCAACAGCACGCGATGCCGTCTGTCTTTGGCATGCAGATCCTCGGTCAACCGGCGGCCGATCTGGTTCAGCACGAGGCGGATCAGGGGCTTGGTCCGCGAGATGTCTGACGGCGGCACCACGAGGTAGAGCGTCGAGGGTTCCGGGTCGGCAATCAGGTCGGCGATGCGCCAGTCACAGCGCGAGGTGACGGCCGCGACCACCGGATCGCGGTAGAGACCGAGAAAGCTCATCGCGGTGGACAGCACGCCGGAGCGTTCGTTGTCGCTCTTGTTGAGCAGCTCGCGTGCCGACGACGCCACGACGGGATGCGGCCCGGCATC
>JALHFU010000312.1:1364-3623 GCA_022838525.1 Hyphomicrobiales bacterium
CGCCGGCGAGGGTCTTGTCCTTCTCCGCATAAAGGACATGCAGGATCGCGCCGACCAGCAGCGAGTGGCTGGTCTTCTCCCAATGCGATCTCTTCTCAAGGCTTCCCTCCGGATCGACCAGCACATCGGAAATATTCTGGACGTCGCGCACTTCCCACTCGCCGCGCCGCACCTCGAGCAAGGGATTGTAGGCGGCCGACGCCGCGTTGGTCGGATCGAAGAGAAGCACGCGGCCATGCTTCGCACGGAAGCCGGCGGTGAGTTGCCAGTTCTCGCCTTTAATATCATGCACAATGCAGCTTCCCGGCCAGGTCAGCAGGCTCGGCACCACGAGCCCGACACCCTTGCCTGATCGTGTCGGCGCGAAACATAAGATATGCTCGGCGCCGTCGTGCCTGAGATAGTCGCGCTCGTAACGGCCGAGCACCACGCCGTCCTGCCCGAGAAGGCCGGCGTCTTCGATCTCGGATCGCTCTGCCCAGCGCGCCGAGCCGTAAGTGTCGATGTCTGACGCCTCGCGGGCGCGCATCACCGACATGGTGATGGCGACGGCGATAGAGAGAAAGCCGCCCGAGGCGGCGATGATGCCGCCCTCGGCGAAGATGCGCGGCGCATAGGCTTCGTAGAAATACCACCACCAGAACAGCGCCGGGGGATAATAGACCGGCCAGCCGGCGACCTCGAACCAGGCCGGGCCAAGCTGCGGCTGGAAGCCGAAGCGGAAGGCGACCCATTGCGTGCCGCTCCAGACCGAGGCGAGGACGATCAGGAAGACGATGCAGATCTGGCCCCAGAGGATTTTCGTGCCGGACATGGGAGGTTCCTTTCGTCAGAGGCCGAGGTCGCGCTTTCGGCCGAGCGACCAGTCGATGCCGCCGCCGCTGCGGGCGACGCCGGAGATATGCTGGCCGAGCTTGTGTTCGATCTCGCGGGACCAGGGGACGAGCTGGAAGCCGCGCCCGCCGTCGGGGGCGATCCCCTCGATCACGGCGAAGCGGCCGGAGGAGAGCGAGAGCTGACGGCGATAGGTGCCGGCGACATATTCCCCGGCCTGCGCCTTCACATGCTGCAAGCCGGTCTCGGCCGAGAGCTGTTCGCCCACCGCGTCGAGTTCGCGCCGGCGCAGCGTCGCCAGAAGATTGCGCTGCAGCACGATGCGCTGGCTTTCGCGGCGGGCGAGGCCCTCGTCTGCGAGATGTTCGGCGCGCGCGTCCATCGCCTCGCGCACATCGCGGCCGAAGCCAGCGCCGAGCGGCATGGGTTCGCGCTCGACCAGCCGGTGATCGAGCCAGGTCGCGCCGGGCGCGGTGATCTGGCTTTGGAGATCGAGGTCGGAGCGATTGGCGAGGACGATGGTGGGCCGGGGATCGTCGGGACCACCGAAGCGGCGGACCTCGACGATGCCGCCGATGGGAGGCGCATGCTCGAACGCCTCGATGCCGCGCAGCCGCACATGATGGGCGCGGCCGTCGGCGCCGTCGATCACGACATAGGCTTCGCCGGTCAGCTCGTCATGCAGGCCCTTGTTGACCAGCCGACCGATAATGGGCGGCCCGACCTTTCCAGCGTCGATCGTGAAGTCGGCGACGCCGCGTTCTTCGCCCAGCCCGGCGAAGGAGCGGTGCATGGTCTTGATGATGTCGCCGCGCGCCCCGAGATCGCGCAGCGTCCGCTCCGCGCCCGGCTCGACGAACCATTCGTTGACGCCGACGTCTGTGGCGAGGTCCATCTTTTCGAGATGGCGCAGGCGGGCAACCAGCAGCCGGCGGATTTCGGGATCGTCCGGCCCCGTCGCCTCGGGCCGCAGGTCGATATAGCCCAGCTCGTTGGACTGACGTGCGATCTCGCGATCGAGCCGCGTCCAGCGTTCGACTTCCACCTCGCGCGCGAGGCTTGAACGGATCTCGTGCTCAGGCTTGGGGCCGAGTTCAGCATCGACCAGATCCTCGGCGCGTCCGCGCAGACCGTGGCTGATATAGTCGCGCGAGATGACGAGATCGGCGCCGGTCTCGTCAACGCCGCGTACGATGAGATGGACATGCGGGTTGTCGGTGTTCCAGTGATCGACGGCGATCCAGTCGAGGCGGGTGCCAAGGTCAGCCTCCATCTGCCGGGCGAGATCGCGGGTGAAGGCGCGCAGGTCTTCCATGTCGGCGGCGTCTTCGGGGGAGATGATGAAGCGGAAATGGTGCCGATCGTCCTGGCAGCGATCGGCGAAGCCGAGATCGTCGGCGCGGTCGTTGTCGGCATCGAACATGA
>JALHFU010000313.1:0-2251 GCA_022838525.1 Hyphomicrobiales bacterium
GCTCGCCTTCTTCAGGAACGACATGGGCTTCGGCGGCAACAACGGCCTCACCGACTTCAAGGACATCCTCGGCGCGCCGATCCAGTCGCAGACGACGCGGGCGGCGCTCTTCGCCGCCTCCGCGCTGGCGCTGGCGCTTGCCTTCGTGGTCTGTTCGTCGATCGTCAATTCCAAGCTCGGCAAGGTTCTGGTCGCGGTGCGCGACGCGGAGAGCCGCACGCGCTTCCTCGGCTATCGGGTCGAGGGCTACAAGCTCTTCGCCTTCACTGCCTCGGCGGTGATGGCCGGTGTGGCGGGCGCGCTCTACGTGCCGCAGGTCGGCATCATCAATCCCGGCGAGTTCGCACCGGCCAATTCCATCGAGGTCGTCATCTGGGCCGCGGTCGGCGGCCGCGGCACGCTCGTCGGCCCGATCATCGGCGCGGTGCTGGTCAATGCCGGCAAGTCGTGGTTCACCGGCCTGTTCCCCGAATTCTGGCTGTTCGCGCTCGGCGGGCTGTTCGTGGCGGTGACGCTGTTCCTGCCCAGGGGCATCGTCGGCGCGTTCTCCGGCGGCTGGTCGGCGCTCAAGGCGCGGCGCGCCTCGGCGCGGGCGGAAGCCGGAGCCGAGACTGTCGAGCCGGCGGCGGCGGAGTGAGGCGATGAGCGAGACGAAACCGCTTCTCTATCTCGACGGCGTCTCCGTCTCGTTCGACGGGTTCAAGGCGATCAACAATTTGTCGCTGATCGTCGACCGCGGCGAGCTGCAGGCGATCATCGGCCCCAACGGCGCCGGCAAGACGACGATGATGGACATCGTCACCGGCAAGACCCGGCCCGACGCGGGCGAGGTGTTCTTCGACGGCGACGTCGACCTGACCCGGCTGGACGAGGCCCAGATCGCCGAGCTCGGCATCGGCCGCAAGTTCCAGAAGCCGACGGTGTTCGAGAGCCATACGGTGTGGGACAACCTTTTGCTGGCGCTGAAGAAGCCGCGCGGCGTCTTTTCCGCCTGGTTCTACGAGGCGTCGGACGCGGACGTGGCGCGGCTCGCGGACATCCTCGGCATCATCCGCCTTGCCGGCCGGCGCGACGAGCTCGCGGCCAACCTCAGCCACGGCCAGAAGCAGTGGCTGGAGATCGGTATGCTCTTGGCGCAGGACCCCAAGCTGCTGCTGGTGGACGAGCCGGTCGCCGGCATGACGGACGCCGAGACGGTCGAGACCGCGCGGCTGCTCAAGGAGATCGCCGGGACGCGCTCGGTCATCGTGGTCGAGCACGACATGAGCTTCGTCCGCGACCTTGCCGCCCGCGTCACCGTGCTCGCCGAGGGCGCGGTGCTGGCGCAGGGCAGTCTCGACCATGTCAGCGCCGACCCGCGCGTCATCGAAAGCTATCTCGGGAGGTGAGCGTGGCGGCGGGGCTGAACGTCGAGGGAATCGACCTCTATTACGGCGCGGCGAAGGCGCTGAAATCGGTCTCGGTCGAGGCGAAGCCGGCGGCGATCACCGCCGTGCTGGGGCGCAACGGCGTCGGCAAGTCGTCGCTCTTGCGCGCCATCGCCGGCACCCACCCGGTGGCGAAGGGCGACATCCGCCTCGACGGCGCGGCGCTCGGCAAGGCCCCGCCCTACCGCCGCGCGCGGCTCGGCCTCGGCTACGTGCCGCAGGGGCGCGAGATCTTCCCGCTGCTGACGGTGAAGGAAAACCTCCAGACCGGCTTCGCGCCGCTCAAGGCGCGCGAGCGCACCATCCCCGAGACGGTGTTCGAGCTGTTCCCGGTGCTGGCGCAGATGCTGTCGCGGCGCGGCGGCGACCTCTCCGGCGGCCAGCAGCAGCAGCTCGCCATCGGCCGGGCGCTGGTGACGCGGCCGAAGGTGCTGATCCTCGACGAGCCGACCGAGGGCATCCAGCCGTCGATCATCAAGGACATCGGCCGCGCGCTGCAGTTCCTGCGCGACGAGATGGAGATGACCATCCTGCTGGTCGAGCAGTATCTCGACTTCTGCCGCACGCTGGCCGACAGTATCTACATCATGGATCGGGGCGAGATCCTGCATGCCGGCCCGGCAAGCGATCTCGACCGGTCCGACATCAAGCGGCACCTGACGGTTTAGGATGATGCAGCCCGTCGCCCCAGGCCCCGTCGCCCCACCGGCCATGCAGCGCTCGCGCGGCACGGGCAGGCTCGTCGCGGGCCTGCGCGGCGGCCGCACGCGGCTCGACACGCTCTATCAGGAGGGCTGCTGCAAGCTGCGCCTGCCGCGCGCGCA
>JALHFU010000314.1:0-2242 GCA_022838525.1 Hyphomicrobiales bacterium
CCGAGCAGCTCGCCGCGGGCGCGCGCAGCAGCCCCGCCATGTCCTTGATCGCCAGGATGTGCGCCCCGGCCTCGACGAGCTGCTCGGCCAGCCGCAGGTAGTAGTCGAGCGTGTACAGGTTCTCCCCGGGCGCGGTCATGTTGCCCGTGTAGCACAGCGCGGCCTCGGCCACGGCGTGGTCGGTCTCGAGGACCGCCTCGATCGCGGGGCGGATCTGGTCGACGTTGTTGAGGGAGTCGAAGATGCGGAAGACGTCGACGCCTGTGCGCGCGGCCTCGGCGACGAAGATGTTGGTCACGGCGAGCGGGTAGGGCGTGTAGCCGACGGTGTTGCGGCCGCGGAGCAGCATCTGGATCGGCAGGTTGGGCATCAGCTCGTGCAGGGTCGCGAGCCGGGCCCACGGGTCCTCCTTGAGGAAGCGGAGGGCCACGTCGTAGGTGGCGCCGCCCCACGCCTCGACCGAGAACAGCTCGGGCAGGGTGCGGGCGATCCACGGCGCCACGTTCATCAGGTCGCGGGTGCGCACGCGCGTGGCGAGCAGGGACTGGTGGGCGTCCCGGAACGTGGTGTCGGTGACCGCCACCGCCTTCTGCTCGCGCAGGGCGCGGGCGAACCCCTCGGGGCCGAGTTCGAGCAGCCGCTGGCGGGAGCCGGCCGGAGGCTCGGCCCGGAGATCCACCGCGGGCAGCTTCGTGCGGGCGACGACGGGCGTCCGCGGCTCGCCGAACGGCTTGTTGATCGTGCGTTCGGCGAGGAACTGCAACAGCTTGGTCGCCCGGTCGGCCGACTCGTGCGGGCGCAGCAGCTCGGGGCGCTCGTCGATGAACGACGTCGTGGCCCGCCCGGCGAGGAAGTCCGGGTCTGCGAGGACGCCGCGCAGGAAGCCGATGTTCGTGCTGACCCCACGGATGCGGAACTCGGCCAGCGCGCGCTGGGCACGGCGGACTGCCGTGGCGAAATCGCGGCCACGGCAGGTCAGCTTGACCATCATCGAGTCGAAGTGCGCGCCGATCTCGGCGCCGGCGAACACGGTGCCGCCGTCCAGCCGGATGCCCGAGCCGCCCGGCGTCCGGTACACGCTCACCTTGCCGGTGTCGGGGCGGAACCCGTTGGCCGGGTCCTCGGTGGTGACGCGACACTGCAGGGCAGCGCCACGGACGTGGATCGCATCCTGGGTGAGGCCGAGGTCGGTGAGCGTCTCACCCGCGGCGATGCGCATCTGGGAGGAGACCAGGTCGACGTCGGTGACCTCCTCGGTGACCGTGTGCTCCACCTGGATGCGAGGGTTCATCTCGATGAACACGTAGCGGCCGTCCTGGCCGAGCAGGAACTCGACCGTCCCGGCGTTGGAGTAGCCGATGTGCCGGGCGAAGCGGACGGCGTCCGCGCAGATCTGATCGCGCAGTGCGGGGTCGAGGTTGGGGGCGGGTGCCAGCTCGACCACCTTTTGGTGGCGGCGCTGCACGGAGCAGTCACGCTCGTAGAGGTGGATCACGTCGCCGGCGGCGTCCGCCAGGATCTGCACCTCGATGTGCCGGGGCTGGTCGACGGCCTGCTCCAGGTAGACCCGCGCGTCGCCGAACGCGGCGTCCGCCTCGCGCATGGCCTCCTCCAACGCGGCGGGCAGCCGGGCGGGGTCGTCGACGAGGCGCATGCCCCGACCGCCACCGCCGGCCACGGCCTTCACGAAGACGGGGAAGCCGATCTCCGCGGCGGCGGCCACCAGCGTCTCCGCTTCGTCGGACGGCTCGGCGCCCCGCAGCACCGGCAGCCCCGCCTCGCGGACCGCGGCGATCGCGGTCGCCTTGTTGCCGGTGAGGTCGAGCACCTCGGCGGACGGCCCGATGAACGTGATGCCCTCCTCGCGACAACGGCGAGCCAGGCCGGCGTTCTCGCTCAGGAAGCCGTAACCGGGGTAGATCGCGTCCGCCTGGGCCTCCTTCGCCGCGCGCACGATCCCCTCGATGTCGAGGCAGGCGCGCACCGGGTGGCCGCGCTCGCCGATCTCATAGCTCTCGTCCGCCTTCAGCCGATACTCGGCCAAGCGATCCTCGTAGGGGAAGACGGCGACGGTCTTGATGCCGAGCTCGGAGCAGGTTCCCCTTGACTGCCCGCGGCGATGGTCGGCGCCGCCAGACGACGATGTGCCGGTGCCCGAGGTGGAACCACAACTCGTGGATTCTGTGCGACGTAGCGCCCGTTGGACTACCAATCTCCGGGTCGCATCGCGGGGTGTGAGACG
>JALHFU010000315.1:0-2239 GCA_022838525.1 Hyphomicrobiales bacterium
CAGATCGGCGTGCGCTCCGGGCAGGGCGAGGTGAGCGGCCGGGCGCGCGTGCTGTTCGAGCCCGGCAAGAGCCCCGGCCTCGAACTGCGCCTCGATGTCGGCGAGATGCCGGTCGGCCACGCCAAGCAGCTGTGGCCGTGGTTCGGGGCGCCGAGCGCCCGGCGCTGGGTGGTGTCGAACGTCTTCGGCGGCCATGTCGAGGGCGGCTGGGTCGAGATGGGCGTGGCGCCGGGGCGGTTCGGCGACGGCGTGCCGCTCGGACGCGAGGAGATTTCCGGCCTGTTCGTGGTGCGGGGCACCCGCTTCGACGTCGCCGGCCGCATCCCGCCGGTGCGCGACGGCACCGGCACGGTCGCCTTCTTCGGCACCGACGTCGATATCAGGCTGGCCTCGGGCACCGTCTTCCTGCCGTCGGGGAGCACGGTGGCGGCCAGGAACGGCACGCTGACGGTTCGCGACGCGCATATCGACCCGGTGATCGGAAAGCTGGACATCGAGGTCGCCGGCGAGGCCGACGCCGTGCTGCAGCTCGCGAGCTACGACCCGATCGACGTCGGCCGCTTCATCGACCTGAACCCCGAGGACATCACCGGCGCCGTCGAAGGCAAGGTCGCGGCCGACATTCCGCTCAAGCGGGGCGACAAGGCGGTGTCGCTCGGCTGGCGGGTCGAGCTCGCCTACGACAGGCTGGCGATGGCGCGGCCGTTCGAGGGCCAGAAGGTCAGCGACGCGACGGGCACCATCGTGGTCGATCCGCAGCGCGCGGTGATCGAGGCCAAGGCCCGGCTCAACGAGCTTCCGGCCACGCTGCGTCTGGTCGAGCCGCTCGGCGGCGACAAGCAGGGGCGGGAGCGTCAGGTCTCCTTCGAGATGGACGACAGGACCCGCTCCGGCCTCGCGCCCGGTCTCGACATGCTGCTGTCCGGCACCACCACCGTCAACGTGGACGACCTCGCGCGCGACCGCCGGTCGATCCGGGCCGACCTCGCCTCGACCACGCTCACCCTGCCGTGGGTCGGCTGGAGCAAGGGCGCAGGCGTTCCCGCGACCGTCGCCTTCGACATGCTGGTCGCCGACGGCCGCACGGAGCTGTCGGACTTCAACCTGCGCGGCGAGAGCTTCGCCGCCAGGGGCAGCGTGTCGCTGCGGGGAGACAGCGTCCAGCGGGTGCGTTTCCCGTCGATGCGCCTCAACCGCGGCGACGACTTCTCGCTCGACGTCGAGCGCACCGTGCGCGGCTATGCCGTGACCGTGCGCGGCGCGAGCCTCGACGCGCGCTCCCTCGTCAAGCTCTACACCCGCGACGCCGCCGGGAGCGCGGCGGCCGGCGGCGACGACACCTTCGTCAGCGTCGACCTCGCGGTGGACACGGTTTCGGGCTTCCACGGCGAGGTGCTGCGCGACGTGAAGCTGCGCTTCGCCGGCACGGGCGGGCGCACGGAAGTGGCGGAGTTCTCCGCCGTCACCGCCAGCGGCGCGCAGGTGATGCTGCGCGACGGCCGCGACGGCGATACGCGCTCCGTCGGCATGCATTCGGCCGACGCCGGCGCGCTGCTGCGCTTCCTCGACATCTACGAGCACATGGAGGGCGGCCAGATCGCGATGACGCTCGCCGGGCGCGGCGACGGGCCGCTGCGCGGGCAGATCGACGCCCGCGACTTCTGGCTGGTGAACGAGCCGCGGCTGTCGTCCATCGTCTCGTCGCCCTCGACGCAGGACGGCCGGTCGCTCAACCAGGCGGTGCGCGGCTCCATCGACACCAGCCGCGTGCAGTTCGAGCGCGGCTTCGCCGAGATCGCCAAGTCGCCGGGCGGGCTCGCGCTCGACCGCGGCATCCTGCGCGGCCCGCTGATCGGCGTCAGCTTCCAGGGCGTGCTCTACGACGCCAACGGCAACATGGCGCTGACCGGCACCTTCATGCCGGCCTACGGCCTGAACCGCATCTTCGGCGAGATACCGCTGATCGGCCAGGTGCTCGGCAACGGCCGCGACCGCGGGCTGATCGGCATCACCTTCCGGCTGGCGGGACGGGCGGGCGAGCCGCGGCTGGACATCAACCCGCTCTCGGTGATCGCGCCGGGCATCTTCCGCTCGGTGTTCGAGTTCAGGTGAAAGCTCCTCGGGAGCCTCGCGCCGCGCCTCATCCGGCCCTTCGGGCCACCTTCTCCCCGTGAACGGGGAGAAGGGAAGCGGCGACGTCGCGGCGGTGTCTCTTCTCCCCCGCTTGCGGGGGAGAGGA
>JALHFU010000099.1:0-11579 GCA_022838525.1 Hyphomicrobiales bacterium
GTCCAGCACGTGCTGGGCGAGGACGAGCTGCTCGACGGCGCCGACGAGCTCGGCGTGCTGCTCTACGGCCACGGCAGGAACGCCTACTGGTACGGCTCGCAGCTTTCGCTGGAGGAGGCGCGCCGGCTCGCGCCGTGGCAGAACGCCACCGGCCTTCAGGTCTCGTCCGCGGTGCTCGCCGGCATGGTCTGGGCGCTGGAGAACCCGGAGGCCGGCATCGTCGACACCGACGAGATCGACTATCGCCGTTGCCTCGAGGTCCAGATGCCCTATCTCGGCCCGGTGAAGGGCTACTACACGGACTGGACGCCGCTCGCCGGGCGGCCGGGCCTGTTCCCCGAGGACATCGACGAACGGGACCCCTGGCAGTTCCGCAACATTCTCGTTCGCTGAGCGTTTCCCTGTGCCGGTCGCAAGCCGGCAACCTTGCTTTCGCCCCTAAAACCGGCGATTGAAAAAGAAGTCGTACCGAAAGAGGACAATCGGCATGATGAATGCGGGCAAGTTTCGCGCGGCCGGCGCTGTGGCGGTCGCTCTGGCTCTGGCAGGCTGCCAGGGCGTCGGAGGTCCGCCGCGTTCCGGCGGGCCGATCGCCGGTACGCCGCCGCCGTCGAGCAGCTTCGACGGCGACTGGATGAGCACGGACGGGGTGGCGATCTCCCGCTTCACCAACGGCTATTTCGAGACGCTGGCCACCGACACGGGCAACAAGCTCGCCGAGGGCAACTACACCCAGACCGGGCCGTCGAGCGTCGCCATCTCCGTCACCTCGCTGATCCGCCAGTCGACCACCCAGGTCAACTGCGCCATGGTCACGCAGACGCAGCTCAACTGCACCAGTTCGGCCGGCTCGCAGTTCTCGCTGGTCCGGCGCGCCAGCGGCGTCTCCTGACGACCGTCGCCTGAAGGCTTGCGCGCCGCACGGGGCGCCTGCGATAAGGGGCCGTTGAGAGGCCACAAAGGCCCAAGGGGCAGGACGCTGGGGAGGAACGATGGCCGCCTTTTTCGATGATCTCGAGCGGCGCGCGCCCGAAGCGCGCGAAGCCGACCTTTTCTCGCGTCTTCCCGGCTTCCTCGCCACGGCCATGCGCGAGACGCCCGGTCTCGGGCGCTGGCTCGACGGCGTCGATCCGGCGACGCTGACCTCGCGGCAGGCGCTCGCCCGGCTGCCGGTGCTGCACAAGGCCGAGCTGATGGAGATGCAGGCGAAGAACCCGCCCTTCGGCGGCTTCGCCAATCCTGCCCATGTCAATGGCGGCCGTATCTTCATGTCGCCCGGCCCGATCTGGGAGCCGCAGGGGCTGGCAGCCGATCCGGCGCAGTCGGCCCGCGCCTTCTTCGCCGCCGGCGTGCGGCCCGGCGACATCGTCCACAACGCCTTCTCCTATCACATGACGCCCGGCGGCTTCATGCTCGACCACGGCGCGCGGGCGCTGGGCTGCGCGGTGTTCCCGGCCGGCACCGGCAACACCGAGATGCAGGTCGAGGCCGCCGCCGCGCTCAGGCCCTCCGTCTATGCCGGCACGCCGGATTTCCTCAAGGCCATCCTCGACCGCGCCGACGAGATGAAGAAGGACCTCACCTCCTTCCGCTACGGGGTGGTGTCGGGCGGCGCGCTGTTCCCGTCGCTGCGGGCGGAATATTTCGCGCGCGGCGTCAGGGTCTACCAGTGCTACGCCACGGCGGAGTTCGGCGTCATCGCCTATGAGAGCGCGGCCGAAGACGGCGCGCCCAATCCCGGCCTGATCGTCAACGAGAACCTCATTCTGGAGATCGTGCGCCCCGGCACCGGCGACCCGGTGCCGGAAGGCGAGGTCGGCGAGGTCGTCGTCACCAGCCTCAATCCCGCCTATCCGCTGGTGCGCGTCGGCACCGGCGACCTCTCCGCGATCCTGCCCGGCCTGTCGCCCTGCGGCCGCACCGGCCAGCGCATCAAGGGCTGGATGGGCCGCGCCGACCAGCGCACCAAGGTCAAGGGCATGTTCGTCGACCCGAAGCAGGTGGCCGAGATCGTGGCGCGCCACGCGGAGGTGGCGAGGGCCCGCCTCGTCGTCACGCGCGACGGCGCGCGCGACGCCATGGCGCTGCATGTCGAGCCGGCCGACGGCGCCGCGCCCGACATCGCCGCCGTCGAGACCTCGCTGCGCGAGATCACCAAGCTCGGCGGCACGGTGCGCCTCGCCGCGCCCGGCTCGCTGCCCAACGACGGCAAGGTCATCGCCGACGAGCGCGACTACGCCGGTTGAGTTCAATCAAAGCGCGTCAATTCATCGCCTTGTATGGAGGACAATACGCTTTAGCTTTGCGGATGCAGCAAGGAACCGTCGGCATGAACCTTCACGCCCCCATCGACAAGGACCGAGCCACAGCGGTGACAGACAAGCAGATCCTCCCGGCCGGCCTGCCCCCCGTGAAATCCGGGCGCGTCGGCGTCCTCCTGTCCAACCTCGGCACGCCGGACGCCACCGATTACTGGTCGATCCGCCGCTATCTCGCCGAGTTCCTGTCCGACCAGCGCGTCATCGAGCTTCCGAAGTGGAAGTGGTATCCGATCCTCTACGGCATCGTGCTCAACACGCGGCCGCAGAAGACCGGCGCCAACTACCGGACGATCTGGAACAGGGAGAAGGACGAATCGCCGATGCGCACGATCTGCGATGCGCAGACGCGGCTGCTGGCCGACGCGCTGGCCGACGAGCCGCGCATCGCGGTCGAGATCGGCATGCGCTACGGCAATCCCTCGATCGAGAGCGCGCTCGAAAGGCTGACGGCGCAGGGCTGCGACCGCATCGTCTTCTTCCCGCTCTATCCGCAATATTCGGCCACCACGACGGCGACGGCCAACGACCAGCTCTTCCGGGCGCTGATGAAGGTCCGCAACCAGCCGGCCGTGCGCACCGTGCCGCCCTATTACGACGAGCCGGCCTATATCGAGGCGCTGGCCGCCTCCATCGAACGCCACCTCGCCACGCTCGATTTCGAGCCGGAGGTGGTGCTCGCCTCCTACCACGGCATCCCCAAGCGCTATGCAGCGAACGGCGATCCCTATCCGCAGCACTGCCACGAGACCACGCGCCTGATGCGCCAGCGCCTCGGCTGGGACGACAAGCGCCTCATCACCACCTTCCAGTCGCTGTTCGGCAAGGAGGAGTGGATCAGGCCCTATACGGACGAGACCGTGGCGCGGCTGGCGAAGGAGGGCGTGAAGCGCATCGCCATCGTCAATCCCGGCTTCTCGGCCGACTGCATCGAGACGCTGGAGGAGATCGACGGCGAGGTGCGCGAGGTCTTCATGCATGCCGGCGGCGAACGCTTCTCCCACATCCCCTGCCTCAACGATTCGGAGGACGGGATGAAGATGATCGAGGGCATCGTGCGCCGCGAGCTCGAAGGTTGGCTGTAGGCGCCGGCCGCCACCCGGCCGTCCCGCTGCACGGGCCGACATTGTAACGCCGCGAAATCCCGCTTAAGTCTTGGCCGGGCGCGCCGCGCGCCCGCGGCGGCGGCCTTGCGCCTCCGGATCAGGCAACAATGGAGATCACGATGCTGTTTACCGGCCTGGACGTCCTCATTCCGGTCCTCGTCTTTCTCGTCCTGCTGCTGATCTTCGCGGGCATCAAGACGGTGCCGCAGGGCTACAACTACACGGTGGAGCGCTTCGGCCGCTACACGCGGACGCTGACGCCGGGCCTCAACATCATCGTGCCGTTCATCGACCGCCTCGGCGCCAGGATGAACATGATGGAGCAGGTGCTCGACGTGCCGACGCAGGAGGTCATCACCAAGGACAACGCCATCGTCTCCGTCGACGGCGTCGCCTTCTATCAGGTGCTGAACGCGCCGCAGGCCGCCTATCAGGTCGCCGGGCTGGAAAACGCGATCCTGAATCTCACCATGACCAACATCCGCTCGGTCATGGGCTCGATGGACCTCGACGAGCTCCTGTCCAACCGCGACGCCATCAACGACCGCCTGCTGCACATCGTCGACGAGGCTGCCGGCCCGTGGGGCATCAAGGTCACGCGCGTCGAGATCAAGGACATCAACCCGCCGGCCAATCTGGTGGACTCCATGGCGCGCCAGATGATGGCCGAGCGCAACAAGCGCGCGCAGATCCTCGAAGCCGAGGGCCTGAAGCAGGCGCAGGTGCTGGAGGCGGAAGGCCGCCGCGAGGCCGCCTTCCGCGACGCCGAGGCGCGCGAGCGCCTGGCCGAGGCCGAGGCCCGCGCCACGCAGGTCGTCTCCGAGGCGATCTCGCGCGGCGACATCCAGGCGGTCAACTATTTCGTCGCCCAGAAATACACCGAGGCGCTGGCGCAGATCGGCTCGGCCACCAACACCAAGGTGGTGCTGATGCCGATGGAGGCGTCCTCGCTGGTCGGCTCGCTCGGCGGCATCGGCGCCATCGCCAGGGAAGTCTTCGCCAACGAGGCGCCGGCCCGTCCGGCCCAGCGGCCGCAGCACACGGTGGCGCGGCCGCCCATCGTCGGCCCCGAGCAGCAGTAACGGCGCCCGCCCGGAGACAAGGCCATGATCGCTGAGTGGTTCGCCGGCTTCGGCGCGTGGAACTGGGTCATCCTCGGCACGGTGCTGCTGGCGCTGGAGATCCTGACGCCCGGCGTCTACCTGCTGTGGCTCGGCATCGCCGCCGTCGCCACCGGCCTCCTCTCCTTCCTGCTGTGGGATGCAGGCTTCTGGGTCTGGCAGGTCCAGATTCTCGTCTTTCTCGTGCTGTCCATCGTCTCGGTGCTCATCGGTCGCCGCGTCTTCCCGACCACCGGCACCGCCGACACCGACCAGCCGCTTCTCAACCAGCGCGAGCGCCAGCTCGTCGGCCGCACCGCGACGCTCGAGGAGCCGATCGTCGAGGGGCGCGGCCGCATCCGTCTCGGCGACACGCTGTGGCGCGTCAGCGGCCCGGACCTTCCCGTGGGCGCACGGGTGCGGGTGATCGCGGCGGAAAACGGCGAGCTGGCGGTGGAGCCGGCCTGAGCGCGGAAAGCCTATTCGCGGCCCTCGTTCTCGCGCCGCATCGCCGCGGCCACCGCGCGGGCCTCGGCGGGCGACAGCGTGTCGAAGGCGGGATGCCGCGCATAGCCGGCGGCGACGCCGTCGATGAAGACAAGAAGTTCCGGGTCGATCTTCGGGGTCGTCATGAAAGCTCCCCCTCGCGGCCGGCAGACCGCGCCGCCCTCGGCCGCAGCCGCCTCAGGCCGCGCCGATGCGCAGGAGGTCGTGGAGATGGACGACGCCGACCGGCCGTTCCCCCTCCACCACCATCGCCACCGTGATCGCGGACGCGTTGACGAGTTGGAGCGCCGCGGCGGCGAGCGTGTCGGGCGACACGGTCTTGGGCCCGCGCGTCATCACCTCGTCCACCGTCATCGACAGAAGGTCCGGTCCCATGTGGCGGCGCAGGTCGCCGTCGGTGACGATGCCTTCGAGCAGGCCGTCCTGCGACACGACCGCCACGCAGCCGAATCCCTTGCGCGAGATTTCCAGCACCGCGTCGCGCATGCTGGTGCCGACCGGCACCAGCGGCAGCCGGTCGCCGGTATGCATGATCTCGCCGACCTTGGTCAGGCTCGCGCCGAGCTTGCCGCCCGGATGGAAGGTGCGAAACTGGTCGGGCGTGAAGCCGCGCGCCTCGAGCAGCGCCACCGCCAGCGCGTCGCCGACCACGAGCTGCATCAGCGTCGAGGTCGTGGGCGCGAGGCCGTGCGGGCAGGCCTCGGCCGCGCGCGGCAGGCCGATCACCACGCTGGATTCACGCGCCAGCGCCGAATCGAGGCCGGCCGTGATGGCGATCAGCGGGATGGCGAAGCGGCGGGTATAGGCGACGATGCCCTTGAGCTCGGCCGTCTCGCCCGACCACGACAGCGCCACCACCACGTCGTCCGGCGCGATCATGCCGAGGTCGCCGTGATTGGCCTCGGCCGGATGGACGAAGAAGGCGGGCGTGCCCGTCGAGGCGAGCGTCGCCGCGATCTTGGAGCCGATATGGCCGCTCTTGCCGACGCCGGTGACGATGACGCGGCCGGTGATGCGGCTGACGATGTCGACGGCGGCGGCGAACGGCTCGGCAAGCCCGTTCTCCAGCGCAGCGGCGAGCGCGGCGAGCCCGCTCGCCTCCGTCCTGACCGTGCGCAGCGCCGAGGCGGCTGCCGCGCTCCTGTCGACCGGGGTCTGGATGGCCTTTCTTGGCATGGGCAAGCGATTAGCGCTTCGCCGTGCGGTTGTCCATCGAAGCCTCTCGCGCACGCGCCGGAAACCCTCCGTTAACCAACGCCATTTACGGTTCGGTAAGTTTCGCGCATTCCGCGTGCACCGAACGGGCATCATGAATTCATCTGCGCCGCGAAGGACAGGCTTGCCGGCAGCGTTGGGCGCTTTCGCGCTTGCCGCCTGCATCGCCCTGCCCGCAGACGCGCAGGAGATTCCGGGCCTGCGCGGCACGGTCTCCGCGGAAGGCACGACCGCGACCCGCACGGCAGGCGGCCGCAGCGCCGCCGCCCGCACGGCCGCGCGGGAAAGCCGCGGCGTCTCCTCGGCGCAGCCCGTCGCCGACGCTCCCCTCCCCGAGCGCCTCGACGAGCCGGAGGAGACCAACATCCGCGCCGGCCTCGACAACGAGCGGACCGGCGCGATCGAGGGCCAGCCGCGCCCCCGCGAGGACGACGCCTACGCCCCGCTCGGCATCCGCGCCGGCACCTTCCTGCTGCGGCCGCGGCTGGAACAGGGCATCGGCTGGACCTCGAACGCCTCCGGCGCGGCCGGCGGCGAGGCCTCGACCTATTCGGAAACCACCCTGCGGCTCGATGCGGAGTCGGACTGGTCGCGCCACCGCGGCTCCTTCTCCGCCGACGGCAGCTATCGCAAGTCGTTCGCCGGCGAGCGCATCGACGAGATCGACGGCGGCGTCAGCGGCCGCCTCGATTTCGACCTCGCGCACGAGCTCGCCGCCTTCGCGGCGGCCGGCTACCGCGTGCGCCCGGAATCCGCCTCCACGCCCGGCACGGTCGCGGCGAGCGTCGACCGGCCGCTGCGCCACACCATCGACGCCACCGCCGGCATCTCGAAGGATGCCGGCCCCGTGCGGCTCGGTGTCACCGGCGCCCTGATCCGCGAAACCTTCGGCGATGCCGAGCTCGCCGACGGCACCACCGTGTCGCAGCGCGAGCGCGATTGGACGCTGGCGACGGCGACGCTGCGCGCCGGCTATGCGCTGTCGCCGGCGCTCATGCCGTTCGTCGAAGGCGAGATCGGCCGCCGCATCCACGACCTCAAGCGCGACAGCTCCGGCTTTGCCCGCTCGGCCGACCGCTACGCGCTGCGCGGCGGCGTCGCGGTCGATCTCGGCGAGAAATTCTCCGGCGAGGTGTCGCTGGGCTGGCTGACAGAACGGCCGGACGACGGCCGCCTCGATCCGATCTCCGGCCTCTCCGTCGCCGGCAACCTCGCATGGTCGCCGGTGCGCGGCACCGTCGTCGGCCTCGCCGCCTCGACCACGGTCGAAGGCGCGACCGCGCCGGGCGACAGCGGCTCGCTCCTCTATTCGGGCACGCTTTCGGCACGGCGCGACCTGCGCGCCAACCTGACCGGCGAGGCCGCGGCCGGGCTCGACTGGCGCGACTACTCCGGCGGCGGCCACGACCTCGTCATGCGCGGCGAGGCGAGCCTGACATGGTGGATGAACCGCCACACCGGCATCACCGCCCGCGCCCGCCACGAGGTGCAGGAAAGCTCGCTCCCCGGCCGCGACTGGGACGCGACCAGCGTCTGGCTCGGCATGACGCTGCAGCGCTGATCGGGAAAGGTCGGCGCCGTCCCCTCACCGGCCCTTCGGGCCACCTCTCCCCAGCGGGGAGAGGAAAAGCCCAGGCTGGACAAGGCTCGGCATCGCGGCAGCGGTTTTCCTCTCCCCGCTGGGGAGAGGTGGCGAGCGCAGCGAGCCGGTGAGGGGTCTGGCGCCACCATAACCGGACAAGGCGCGAGCGACCTCTTTTCGCCCCTATCCGCGCGACGTCCCCGCCAGCCGCGCCATCACGCTCTCCACCACCTCGCGCAGGTCGTCGCGCCTGAGCGCGAAGGCGAGGTTGGCCTCGACGAAGCCTTCGGGCGAGCCGCAGTCGTAGGTGTCGCCGCGATAGTGGAAGCCGAACATCTTCTGCGTCTCGCCCAGCCGGATCATCGCGTCGGTGAGCTGGATCTCGCCGCCCGCGCCGCGCTCCTGGTTCTCCAGGATGGCGAAGATCTCGGGCTGAAGGATATAGCGGCCGTTGATGTAGAGGTTGGACGGCGCCGTGCCCCTGGCCGGCTTCTCGACCATGGCGGTGATCTCGAAGCCGCCGCCGACCTCCGCGCCCTTGGCGACGATGCCGTATTTGTGCGCCTCGGCCGGGTCGCATTCCTGCACGGCGACGACGTTGCCGCCGCTCTCTTCGTACAGATCGACCATGCCCTTCAGGCAGCTTTCCTGCGAATGCATGATCATGTCCGGCAGGAGCAGCGCGAACGGCTCGTCGCCGACCAGTTCGCGCGCGCACCACACGGCATGGCCGAGGCCGAGCGGCTCCTGCTGGCGGGTGAAGCTCGTCTGCCCCGGCGCCGGCTGGAGCGCGCGCAGCCGGTCGAGCTGGTCGGTCTTCCCGCGCTGGGCGAGCGTGTCGTAGAGCTCGAACTGGATGTCGAAATGGTCCTCGATCACCGCCTTGTTGCGGCCGGTGACGAAGATGAAATGCTCGATGCCCGCCTCGCGCGCCTCGTCCACCACATACTGGATCACCGGCCGGTCGACGACCGTCAGCATCTCCTTGGGAATGGCCTTGGTCGCGGGCAGGAAGCGGGTGCCGAGGCCAGCAACGGGGAAGACGGCCTTTCTGACTTTGCGCATCTTTATCGAGGTCTCACGGTTGGGAAGGACGGTGTTTCGCGGGCGACATTTTCATGCCGAGATTGACGAATAGCGAATCGCGGTACGCTTGCAACGGCGGTGTGGAGAGGCAGATTGTCCGTTTTGGGCGCCCGGAAGGGTTTATGGTAAACTTTTTCCTAACTCCGATGGGCCATGAATGGTTCCTCATGCGCATGCGAAAGGAGACATCCATGACCGTACTCGCTTCCGGCGGGCGCTTCGCGTCGCTCCTCAGAGCGGCCGGCCTTGCGCTTGCCCTGATCCTTCCCGCCCTGATCCTGCCGACGACCCCGGCCCTCGCCGACGCCAAGTTCCAGCGCTGGATCGCCGATTTCCGCGCCACCGCGACGTCGAGCGGCATCAGCCGCGCCACCTATGACCGCGCCTTCCGCAATGTCGTCGCGCCCGATCCGGAAGTGCTGGAGAAGGCCCGCTACCAGCCGGAGTTCACCGCGCCGGTGTGGGACTATTTCGACAACCGCGTCAACGAGAACACCGTCCGCACCGGCCGCGAGATGGCGCGGCAGTGGAAACCCTGGCTCGACCGCATCGAGCAGGCCTACGGCGTCGACCGCCACATCCTGCTCGCCATCTGGTCGATGGAATCGAGCTACGGCGAGGTGCTGAAGAACGACAAGGTGATGCGCAACGTCATCCGCTCGCTGGCGACGCTCGCCTATGCCGACCAGCGCCGCGCCAAGTTCGCCCGCCAGCAGCTGATCGCGGCGATGAAGATCCTGCAGAGCGGCGACATCGACGAAAGCCACCTCAAGGGCTCGTGGGCCGGCGCCATGGGCCACACCCAGTTCATCCCGACGAGCTACCTCGCATATGCGATCGATGCCGACGGCAACGGCAGGCGCGACATCTGGAACTCGGTGCCGGATGCGCTGGCCACCGCCGCCAACCTCCTGCGCAAGAACGGCTGGCAGAGCGGCAAGACCTGGGGCTACGAGGTGACGCTGCCCGAAGGCCGCAAGTTCCCCGGCGGCTCGATGTCGCTCTCGAAGTGGGATGCGATCGGCGTCAAGCGGGCGCGCGGCAAGCCTTATCCGTCGCCGGGCGACAGCGCCGAGCTCAAGGTGCTGGACGGCCGGGCGGGGCCGGCCTTCCTGATGATCAAGAACTTCCACGTGCTCAAGCGCTACAACAACTCCGACCGTTACGCGCTCGCCGTCGGCCTCCTCGCCGACGAGATCGCCGGCTATGGCGGGCTGGTGCGCGACTGGAATCGGCCCTTCACCCGGCTCTCCTTCGCCGAGACGCAGGAATTGCAGAAGCGGCTCTCCGCCCACGGCTATTACGACGGCGAGATCGACGGCAAGATCGGCACGGGTTCCCGCGCCGCGATCAAGGCGCTACAACAGCGCCTCGGACTGGCCGAGGACGGCCACCCCAGCAGGGAGCTGCTGCTGAAGCTGAGGGGACAATAGGGCACGATCCCGGAAGGCGGACGCCGCTTTCCGGATAGGATCGTGCCCGGACGAACGGGCAACCATGGAGCACGCATGAAAGCAGCCGCCTCGCCTCTCGGGCACCTTGCGCGCGTCGTCTGCGCCGGGCTGATGCTTGCGCTCGCCCTGCCCGTCGCCGGCGCGCCGTTCGGCGCGGGCGCCGCGCAGGCGCAGGAGGCGGGCGAGCGGCGCGGCGGCGGCATCCTGCGGTTCCTGTTCCCGCGCAACGACAAGCAGAGCCGTCCCGCCCCGCCGGTCGAGACCGAGCAGCGGCGGCCGGCCCAGCAGCGCCGCACCGCGCCGGCGCAGCCGGTGGTGCCCACGGTCGAGAAGGCCGAGAATGCGAAGCGCGTGCTGGTCGTCGGCGACTTCCTCGCCGGCGGGCTGGCGGAGGGGCTTTCCACCGCCTATGCCGAGAACGCCGACGTCGTCGTCGTCGACCGCGCCAACGGCTCGTCCGGCCTCGTCCGCGACGACCATTACGACTGGCCCGCCAACATCGCCGCGCTGATCGAGGCGGAGAAGCCGGCCGCGGTCGTGGTCATGATCGGCTCCAACGACCGCCAGCAGATGCGCGTCGGCGAGACGCGCGAGACGCCGCGCAGCGAGGCGTGGACGGCCGAGTACGAGCGCCGCGTCACCGCGCTCGCCAGGGCGGTGCGCGAGAAGGGCGTGCCGCTGCTGTGGGTCGGGAACCTGCCGTTCAAGTCGCCGGCGATGTCGTCGGACATGGTGGCGTTCAACGACATCTACCGCCGCATCGTCACCGATGCGGGCGGCGAGTTCATCGACGTGTGGGACGGCTTTGTCGACGAGAGCGGCACCTTCGCCGCCAACGGCCCGGACATGAACGGCCAGCCGGCCCAGCTTCGCGCCTCGGACGGCATCAACGTCACGCGGCCCGGCCGGCGCAAGATCGCCTTCTACGTCGAGAAGCCGCTCGCCCGGCTGCTCGACCTCGGCGCCATCGGCGCGCCGTCCTCGCTCGATTCCGATCTCGACGCCTTCCCCGATGCAGGCCCCGACGGCGCGGCGCCCGCCGTGATCGACCGCACGCCGCCCGTCGCCATCGACGACCTCGGCGCCGAGCCCGCTTCCGGCCTGCTCGGGGCCGTGGTCGCGCCGCCGAACGGCGAGGCCAGGACCCCGGCCGAGAAGCTGGCCCGCGAAGGCATCGCCCCCGACGCCCAGCCCGGCCGCGCCGACGATTT
>JALHFU010000100.1:0-11416 GCA_022838525.1 Hyphomicrobiales bacterium
AGCGGCCGGAACTTGCCGTTGGGGTTCCACCATTCGGCGGCAAGGGCGGAGAAGCGTTCGACTTCGCCGGCGTCGATGGTCGTTCGTCGGGCCTCTGGCATGGCGTGTCTCCTCTGAACCAAGATCAAGTCGGGGAGAGGGGCGACAATGTCAAGCGCGCTGTCCCATCTCGCTTGCGAAGGGCCGAGGATTTGGCTATGGAACCCGCGCATTCGCGCCCCGTCGCACGGGGCGTTTCAGCTTGATTTTTCCGGGGAAAACTTCCCTCCGGCCGCTTCGCAAGGACCTGTCGCTCCCATGGCGCGCATCGTGATGAAATTCGGCGGGACATCGGTCGCCGACATCGCCCGCATCCGCAATGTGGCGCGTCACGTCAAACGCGAGGTCGATGCCGGCCACGAGGTCGCCGTCGTCGTCTCGGCCATGGCCGGCAAGACCAACGAGCTCGTCGCCTGGGTGCGGGACGCCTCGATGGCCGAGGGCGCCAACCTCAACATCTACGACGCGCGCGAATACGACGCCGTCGTCGCCTCGGGCGAGCAGGTCACGTCCGGGCTCCTGGCGCTGGTGCTTCAGGCCATGGGCGTCGACGCCCGCTCGTGGCAGGGCTGGCAGATCCCGATCCGCACCGACAACGCCCACGGCGCGGCGCGCATCACCGACATCGACGGCGCGGAGCTGGTGCGCCGCTTCGGCATCGGGCAGGTCGCGGTCGTCGCCGGCTTCCAGGGCGTGGGGCCGGACAACCGCATCGCCACGCTCGGCCGCGGCGGCTCCGACACCTCGGCCGTGGCGCTCGCCGCCGCGGTCAAGGCCGACCGCTGCGACATCTACACCGACGTCGACGGCGTCTACACCACCGACCCGCGCATCGAGCCCAAGGCGCGACGGCTTGCCCGCATCTCCTTCGAGGAGATGCTGGAGATGGCCTCGCTCGGCGCCAAGGTGCTGCAGGTACGCTCGGTGGAGCTCGCCATGGTGCACAAGGTGCGCACCTTCGTGCGCTCCTCCTTCGAGGCGCCGGACGCGCCCGGCATGGGCGATTTCGACAACCCGCCCGGAACCCTCATTTGCGACGAGGACGAGATCGTGGAACAGCAAGTCGTGACCGGCATCGCCTACGCCAAGGACGAGGCGCAGATTTCGCTGCGCCGCGTCGAGGACCGCCCGGGCGTTTCCGCAGGCATTTTCGGGCCGCTGGCCGAGGCCGGCATCAATGTCGACATGATCGTCCAGAACATCTCCGAGGACGGCAAGTTCACCGACATGACCTTCACCGTGCCGGCCGGCGACATCGCCAAGGCGCTGGCCGTGCTGGAGAAGGTCAAGGAGACGGTCGGCTTCGACGTGATCCAGCACGAGGCGGGGCTGTCCAAGGTGTCGGTGATCGGCATCGGCATGCGCAGCCATGCCGGCGTCGCGGCCACCGCCTTCAAGGCGCTGGCCGGGAAGGGCATCAATATTCGCGCCATCACCACTTCGGAGATCAAGATTTCGATCCTGATCGACGGCGCCTATACAGAACTCGCAGTGCGCACTTTGCATTCCGTCTACGGTCTCGATAAGCAGTAGACGGACGAGTCGCCGGCACAGACCGGACCGGGCGGCGGGCGCCGGTGGAGGACCGGCGGCCGCGCGTTGCCGAGGGCGTTGGAAAGGAGTCCGATGCGAGAGACGGCCGCAGGACCGCGCCTATTGCTGAGAAGGCTTCGCGAGCTGATGGCGGAGCCGCTCGAGCCGCAGGACCGGCTCGACCGCATCGTGCACCACATCGCCCAGAACATGGTTGCCGAGGTGTGCTCGCTCTACGTGCTGCGCGCCGACGCCGTGCTCGAGCTCTACGCCACCGAGGGCCTGAACCCGTCCTCGGTCCACCACGCGCAGCTCAGGCTCGGCCAGGGCCTCGTCGGCACCATCGCGGCGAGCGCCCGGCCCCTCAACCTCTCCGACGCCCAGAAGCACCCGGCCTTCGCCTACCTGCCCGAGACGGGCGAGGAGATTTACAATTCGTTCCTCGGCGTGCCGGTGCTGCGCGCCGGCCGCACGCTCGGCGTGCTCGTCGTCCAGAACAAGACCATGCGCCAGTACCGCGAGGACGAGGTCGAGGCGCTGGAGACGACCGCGATGGTGATCGCCGAGATGATCGCCACCGGCGATCTCGCCCGGCTCACCCGCCCCGGCATCGAGCTCGACCTGTCGCGGCCGGTGACGATCGGGGGTGCTGCCTTCAACGACGGGCTCGGCCTCGGCCACGTCGTGCTGCACGAGCCGCGCATCGTCGTCACCAACCTGTTCAACGAGGACTCCGAGGAGGAGATCGAGCGGCTGGAAGGCGCGCTCGGCTCGCTCAGGCTCTCCATCGACGACATGCTGTCGCGCCGCGACGTCGCCTTCGAGGGCGAGCACCGCGCCGTGCTCGAGGCCTACCGCATGTTCGCCGACGACACCGGCTGGGTGCGCCGCCTGCACGAGGCGATCCGCAACGGCCTGACGGCCGAGGCCGCGGTCGAGAAGGTGCAGTCCGACATGCGCGCGCGCATGCTGCACATGACCGACCCGTACCTGCGCGAGCGGATGAGCGATTTCGACGACCTCGCCAACCGGCTCCTGCGCATGCTGCTCGGCCACGGGCCGGAGACGCTCGCCGCCTCGCTGCCGCGCGACGCCATCGTGGTGGCGCGCTCGATGGGCGCGGCCGAGCTCCTCGACTACCCGCGCGAGAAGCTGCGCGGGCTGGTGCTGGAGGACGGGGCCATCACCAGCCACGTGGTGATCGTGGCGCGCGCCATGGGCATTCCCGTCACCGGCCAGGCCAAGGGCGCGGTGTCGATGGCCGAGAACGGCGACGCGGTGATCGTCGACGGCGTCGACGGCGTGGTGCACCTGCGCCCGCCCTCCGACGTCGAGGCCGCCTATGCCGAGAAGGTGCGCTTCCGTGCCCGCCGGCAGGAGCTCTACCGCGAGCTGCGCAAGAAGCCGTCGGTGACGAAGGACGGCGTGCCCATCGACCTGATGATGAATGCCGGGCTCGCCGTCGACCTGCCGCAGCTCGCCGAATCGGGCGCGGCCGGCATCGGCCTCTTCCGCACCGAGCTCCAGTTCATGGTCGCCTCGACCTTCCCGCGCGCCGAGGCGCAGGAGCGCCTCTACCGCGACGTGATCGACGCGGCGCGCGGCAAGCCCGTCACCTTCCGCACCATCGACATCGGCGGCGACAAGGTGCTGCCCTATTTCAAGTCGATCGAGAACGAGGAGAACCCGGCGCTCGGCTGGCGCGCCGTGCGGCTCACCCTCGACCGGCCGGGCCTTCTGCGCACCCAGATGCGGGCGCTGCTCAAGGCGGCGGGCGGACGCGAGCTGCGCGTGATGCTGCCGATGGTGACCGAGATCGCCGAGATCAGGCAGGCGCGCGAGATAATCGAGAAGGAGGTGCGTCACCTCTCCCGCTTCGCCCACCACCTGCCGACCGCGCTCAAGCTCGGGGCGATGATCGAGGTGCCGTCGCTGATGTGGCAGCTCGAGGAGCTGATGAACACGGTCGACTTCGTCTCCGTCGGCTCCAACGACCTGTTCCAGTTCGTCACCGCTACCGACCGCGGCAACAGCCGCGTCGGCGACCGCTTCGACCCGATCTCGGTGCCGTTCCTGCGGCTCCTGCGCCAGATCACCGAGGCGGGGCGCGAGGCAGGCACGCCGGTGACGCTGTGCGGCGAGCTCGCCGGCCGGCCGATCTCGGCCATGGCGCTGCTCGGCGTCGGCTACCGTTCGATCTCGATGTCGCCAGCCGCCATCGGCCCGGTCAAGGCGATGCTGACCGAGCTGCCGCTCGAAAGGCTGACCGAGCTGATGGACGACACGCTCAACGCGCCGACCTGCGAGAAGGACGTGCGCGGCATGCTCGCCGCCTTCGCGGCCGAGAACGACATTCCTCTGTAACGCATTCCGGCCCGGGAACGAACTCTGGCCCCTGTAACGGATTCCGCATGATCGAACTGCCGCGCGACCGGATGGACCAGGTCCTGAAACGCTTCGAGCTCGTCGAGGCCCGCATGGCCGCGGGCCCGGACCCGGACGCCTATGTCAAGCTCGCCTCCGAATATTCGGAGCTTCAGGAGATGGCCGGCAGGATCCGCGAGCTGCGCGCCGCCGAGGCCGAGCATGCCGACCTCGAGGCGATGCTGGCCGACAAGGGCACCGACGCCGAGATGCGCGAGCTCGCCGAGGCCGAGCTGCCCGGCGTCGCGGAGCGGATCGAGGGGCTGCAGAAGGAAATCCGGATTCTGCTGCTGCCCAGGGACGCGGCCGACGAGAAGAACGCCATCCTCGAAATCCGCGCCGGCACCGGCGGCGACGAGGCGGCGCTGTTCGCCGGCGATCTCTACCGCATGTACGAGCGCTTTGCTGCGCGGATGGGCTGGCGCTTCGAGCTGATCTCGGCCAGCGAAGGCGAGGTCGGCGGCTTCAAGGAGGTCATCGCCTCGGTCTCCGGCAAGGGCGTGTTCGCGCATCTGAAGTTCGAGTCCGGCGTCCACCGCGTCCAGCGCGTGCCGGAGACGGAGGCCGGCGGCCGCATCCACACCTCGGCCGCCACCGTCGCGGTGCTGCCGGAGGCGGAAGAGGTGGACATCGAAATTCGCAACGAGGACATCCGCATCGACACGATGCGCGCCTCGGGCGCCGGCGGCCAGCACGTCAACACCACCGATTCGGCGGTGCGCATCACCCATCTGCCCACCGGCATCATGGTCGTGTCGGCGGAGAAGTCGCAGCACCAGAACCGGGCCCGCGCCATGCAGATCCTGCGCGCCCGCCTCTACGACATGGAACGCGAGAAGGCGGCCGGAGACCGCGCCGAATCGCGCCGCCTGCAGGTCGGCTCCGGCGACCGCTCCGAGCGCATCCGCACCTACAATTTCCCGCAGGGGCGTGTGACGGACCACCGCATCAACCTCACCCTCTACAAGCTCGACCAGGTGATGGAGGGCGATCTCGGCGACATCGTCGACGCGCTGATCGCCGACCACCAGTCGAAGCTCCTGGCCGAAGCCGGGCAGGATGGCTGAGGCCGATCTTCCGTCCACCCTCGGGCCGCTCCTGCGGCATGTGCGGCGGGTGCTGGAGGCGGCGGGCGTGGCCGAGGCGGCGCTCGACGCGCGGCTGATCGTCGAGCATGCGACGGGCGCGACCCGCACCGATCTTCTCCTTTCGCCCGGCCGCGCCGTGAGGCCGGAGGGCGCGCGGGCGGCCGCGGCCATGCTTGAACGGCGGCTCGCGGGCGAGCCGGTGTTCCGCATCCTCGGCCATCGCGAGTTCCACGGCCTGCGGCTTGCGCTCTCGCCCGAAACGTTGGAGCCCCGGCCCGACACCGAGGCGCTGGTCGATCTGGCGCTGCCGCATGTGCGGGCGATGGCGGCGCGGCACGGCGCATGCCGCATCCTCGATCTCGGCACCGGCACCGGCGCGGTGGCGCTGGCGCTCCTCAAGGAGGAGCCGCTGGCGACGGCGCTGGCGACGGATATTTCGCAGGACGCCCTTGCGACGGCGGCCGCCAATGCCGATATGACGGGCATGGCGACCCGGTTCCGCACCGTGCGGTCGGACTGGTTCGAGGCGGTCGAGGGGCGATTTCATCTTGTCGTCTCAAATCCGCCCTATATTGCCTCCAACGAGGTGGAGTTGCTGGCGCGCGAGGTGCGCGAGCACGATCCCCGGGCGGCGCTCGACGGCGGACCCGACGGCCTCGATGCCTATCGTGCCATAGCGGCCGGAGTTGAGCGGCATCTGGAAGCCGACGGCATGGTCGCGGTCGAGATCGGCATCGGTCAGGCGCACGCGGTGGAGGCGATCTTCGCCCGGCACGGGTTCCGGCTCGCGGAGCGGGCGGAAGACCTCGGCGGCGTGTTGCGGGTTGTTGCCTTCGGCCGGTGAAAGCCGCAATGGCGCAGCGCAAAAAACCGCTTGGCAAGCAAGGATATTGCGGATAATTTCCGGCCACCGGATGAGACGAAGCAGGCAGTGCTGTTATCGATTCGGTTCCTTCAGGGATAGCTGCCTCCTAGCGTGTAACCACGCCTGTGCTTCGTGCGGGGATCATCTGGAAGCGACATGAACCGGGACAGGATTTGACGAGGCCTGGGCCAAGCCCATGCAGCCGGTCGCCAACGAGAGAGCGCAAGCGTGCGGTCCCCGGCCGCCTCTGCGACGGAGTGCATTTCCAACATGAAGAGCTACGAATGAGGCCACAGCAGAACAGGCGCATGCGCGGACGCGGCGGCGGCAACCAGAACCAGAACCGCAAGGGCCCCAACCCGCTTACCCGCAACTACGAGAGCAACGGCCCGGATGTGAAGATCCGCGGTTCCGCGCAGCAGATTGCCGAGAAATACGCCACGCTCGCCCGTGACGCGCAGAGCGCCGGCGACCGCGTGATGGCCGAGAACTATCTCCAGCACGCCGAGCACTACAACCGCATCATCATGGCCGCGCTGGCGCAGATGCCGCAGCAGCAGCAGGTGCGCGACGCCCGCGACGACGACGATCTCGACGACGAGGGCGACGAGGGCTTCCAGCCCGTGCAGGCGGAGCAGCCGGCCCCGCGCCAGACCGAGCAGCAGCCGTCGCGCCGCGAGCGCGCCAACGGCTCCGGCCCGCAGCCGGTGATCGAGGGCGTGCCGGCCGAGGTCGTGCTCAAGCAGGACGAGGCGGGCCAGCCCGCCCCGGCCGAGGCCGCCCAGCCGGCGGCAGCCGCCGATGCGGCAGCGCCGGCGCCGGAAGGCGAGGCCCAGGAGGCCGCGCCGCGCCGCGCCCGCCGTCCGCGCCGCCCCCGCGCCAAGGCCGGCGAGGAGGCTGCGGGCGAGGCCGCCCCCGGCGAGGAGCCGGTGGTCGAGGCCGCGCAGTAGGGCGGCCGGCGCAACGCAAGACAATGAAAACGGCGGGCCCTGGCGCCCGCCGTTTTCGTTTCCGATATTTTGTCGCGGCAGGATTTTGTCGCGGCGGGGCGCGGCCATCTTGAGGCGGTGGGAAAACATACCCATATCCGCGCCAGTTGGACCTGCCGCAAAAGGGGGTTTGACCAGGCCGGTTGACCTGCGTCATTGTCCGAGGGGGTCCGTCACCTGAAAACCGATCCGGCGCCGCGAGCGGGCCGGTCGTGGAATGGAGACGATCATATGAATATCGAGAAGTATTCCGAGCGCGTCAGGGGCTTCATCCAGGCTGCCCAGACCATGGCGCTGTCGGCCAATCACCAGCAGTTCACGCCCGAACATCTCCTCAAGGTCCTGCTCGATGACGAGGAAGGCTTCGCCTCCTCGCTGATCGAGCGCGCCGGCGGCCGCCCGCGCGACGCGCGCCTCGGCGTCGAGGCTGCGCTGAAGGCGCTGCCGAAGGTCGAGGGCGGCAACGGTCAGCTCTATCTCGCCCAGCCGCTGGCCAAGGTCTTCTCCACGGCCGAGGAGCTGGCGAAGAAGGCGGGCGATTCCTTCGTCACCGTCGAGCGGCTCCTGACCGCGCTTGCCGTCGAGAAGTCGGCCAAGACCGCCGACATCCTCGCCAATGCCGGCGTGACGCCGACGGCGCTGAACCGCGTCATCGAGGACGTGCGCAAGGGCCGCACCGCCGATTCGGCCTCGGCCGAGCAGGGCTACGACGCGCTCAAGAAGTACGCGCGGGATCTCACCGCCGATGCCCGCGCCGGCAAGCTCGATCCGGTGATCGGCCGCGACGACGAGATCAGGCGCACCATCCAGGTGCTGTCGCGACGCACCAAGAACAACCCGGTGCTGATCGGCGAGCCCGGCGTCGGCAAGACGGCCATCGCCGAGGGGCTGGCGCTCAGGATCGTCAACGGCGACGTGCCCGAATCGCTCAAGGACAAGCAGTTGATGGCGCTCGACATGGGCGCGCTGATCGCCGGCGCGAAATATCGCGGCGAGTTCGAGGAGCGGCTGAAGGCGGTGCTCAACGAGGTGACGGCGGCCGACGGCAACATCATCCTGTTCATCGACGAGATGCACACGCTGGTCGGGGCCGGCAAGGCCGACGGGGCGATGGACGCCTCGAACCTGCTCAAGCCCGCGCTCGCCCGCGGCGAGCTGCACTGCGTCGGCGCGACCACGCTCGACGAGTACCGCAAGCACGTCGAGAAGGACGCAGCCCTTGCGCGGCGCTTCCAGCCGGTCTTCGTCGAGGAGCCGACGGTCGAGGACACGATCTCGATCCTGCGCGGCCTCAAGGAGAAGTACGAGCAGCACCACAAGGTGCGCATCTCCGATTCCGCGCTGGTCTCGGCCGCGACGCTGTCGAACCGCTACATCACCGACCGCTTCCTGCCCGATAAGGCCATCGACCTCGTCGACGAGGCCGCCTCGCGGCTGCGGATGCAGGTCGATTCCAAGCCCGAGGAATTGGACGAGATCGACCGCCGCATCATGCAGCTCAAGATCGAGCGCGAGGCGCTCAAGCTCGAGAAGGACGAGGCGTCGAAGGACCGTCTGGCCCGGCTCGAGAAGGAGCTGACCGACCTCGAGGAGGAATCGTCCGAACTGACCGCCAAGTGGCAGGCCGAGAAGCAGAAGCTCGGGCTCGCCGCCGACCTCAAGAAGCAGCTGGACGAGGCCCGCAACGAGCTGGCCATCGCCCAGCGCAAGGGCGAGTTCCAGAAGGCGGGCGAGCTGGCCTACGGCCGCATCCCGGAGCTCGAGAAGAAGCTCGCCGAGGCCGAGGCCGTAGACGGCCAGGGCTCGATGGTCGAGGAGACGGTGACGCCTTCCCACGTCGCGCACATCGTGTCGCGCTGGACCGGCATCCCCGTCGACAAGATGCTCGAAGGCGAGCGCGACAAGCTGCTGCGCATGGAGGACGAGCTGGCGAAGCGCGTCGTCGGCCAGGGCGAGGCGGTGCAGGCGGTGTCGAAGGCCGTGCGGCGCGCCCGCGCCGGGCTCCAGGACCCGAACCGGCCGATCGGCTCGTTCATGTTCCTCGGCCCGACCGGCGTCGGCAAGACCGAGCTGACCAAGGCGCTCGCGAACTTCCTGTTCGACGACGAGACCGCGATGGTGCGCATCGACATGAGCGAGTTCATGGAGAAGCACTCGGTCGCCCGCCTCATCGGCGCGCCTCCCGGCTATGTCGGCTACGAGGAAGGCGGCGCGCTCACCGAGGCCGTCCGCCGCCGGCCCTACCAGGTCGTGCTGTTCGACGAGATCGAGAAGGCGCACCCGGACGTCTTCAACGTGCTCTTGCAGGTGCTGGACGACGGCCGCCTGACCGACGGGCAGGGCCGCACGGTCGACTTCCGCAACACGCTGATCATCATGACGTCGAACCTCGGCGCCGACTATCTCGTCTCGCTCGGCGAGGGCGAGGACGTCGACAAGGTGCGCGACGAGGTCATGGCGGTCGTCAAGGCGTCGTTCCGGCCGGAGTTCCTGAACCGCGTCGACGAGGTCATCCTGTTCCACCGGCTGCGCCGGCAGGACATGGGCCAGATCGTGGCGATCCAGCTCAGGCGGCTGGAGGCGCTGCTCGCCGACCGCAAGATCGTGCTCGACCTCGACGACGAGGCGGTCGAGTGGCTGGCCGAGAAGGGCTACGACCCCGCCTACGGCGCGCGGCCCTTGAAGCGCGTGATCCAGAAGGAGCTTCAGGACCCGCTCGCCGAACGCATCCTGCTCGGCGACATCCACGACGGCTCGGTGGTGAAGATCACCGCCGGCTCCGACCGGCTCAACTTCCGCGCCCGCCCGCGCGCCGTGGAGGAAGAGGTCGAGGCCGCCTGAGCGCTCCCGCGACCTGAAACGAAGACGCCCCGCCGGAAGGCGGGGCGTTCTTGCATGAGGCAGGCGGCGCTACGCGCGGCCCTCCGCCTCCGGCAGAAGCCACTGCGTCGCCGCCAGCGCCGCCCCGGAACCGACGAGCTGGGCCGCGACGAAGGCCGGAACGTCGCCCGGCCGGATGCCGGAAAAGCTGTCGGTCAGGGCGCGGGCGACGGTGACGGCCGGATTGGCGAAGGAGGTCGAGGCCGTGAACCAGTAGGCGGCCGTGATGTAGAGCCCGACCAGCCACGGCAGCGCCCGCAGGTCGAGCCGCACGGCCGCGAGGATCACGGACACCAGCCCGAAGGCGGCTATCGCCTCGGCCAGCCACAGCGGCGGCCCCGTCCGCGCGGTGGAAGAGAGCTGCAACGCCGGCTCCGCGAACATCAGGTGCGCGGCCATGGTTCCGGCGATGCCTCCCGCGATCTGGACGAGGGCATAGAGCGCCGCCTCCCGGGGCGCGATCGCGCGCCGGAGGGCGAACGCGACCGTCACCGCCGGATTGAGATGCGCGCCCGAGACCGGGCCGAGGACGGTGATAAGCACCACCAGCATCGCCCCGGTCGGCAGAGCGTTGCACAGCAGCGCCAGCGCGCCGTCGTCCGTCAGCCCTTGCGCCATCAGCCCCGAGCCGACGACGGCTGCGACGAGGAACGCCGTGCCGACCGCCTCGGCGGCGAGCCGGCGGGGGAGGTCCATCAGGCCGCGTCGCCCGGGCTTGAGGTCGCGCCGTCCATCGCGCCGATGCCGCGCAGCCTCGACTGCAGCGCCAGCCCGTCGATGCTGGCGAGCGGCAGGTTGACGAAGGCGCCGATGCGGTTGCGCAGGAAGCGCAGCGCGTCCTCGAACGCCGCCCGCCTGCGGAAGCCGGGGCCGTCCGCGGCGGCCGGGTCCTCGATGCCCCAATGGGCCGTCATCGGCTGCCCCGGCCACACCGGGCAGGCTTCTCCCGCCGCGCTGTCGCAGACGGTGAAGACGAAATCCATCCTCGGCGCGCCGGGCGCGGCGAACTCGTCCCACGCCTTGCTGCGCAGGCCTTCCGTCGCGATGCCCGCCTCCTCCAGCACCTCCAGCGCCATCGGATGGACGGCCCCCCGCGGCGCGCTGCCGGCCGAATAGGCCCGGAAACGGCCCGCGCCGACATGGTTCAGCACCGCCTCCGCGATGATCGAGCGGGCCGAATTGCCGGTGCAGAGGAAAAGGACGTTGTAGATGCGGTCAGCGGGCATGGACGGCCTCCTTCGGGGCGCAGCAGGGCGTGAACTCGGCCACCAGCGGCGCGCACAGTTCCGGCCGGCCGCCGCAGCAGTCGTTGACGAGGAAGCTCGCGATCTCGCGCACCCGGTCGAGCGCCGCGCGGTAGATGATCGACCGGCTGCGCCGTTCCGCCGCGATCAGCCCGGCGCGGGCGAGGATCGCCAGATGCGTGGACATGGTGTTCTGAGGCACGCCGAGCAGGCGGGCGATCTCGCCGGCCGGGAGGCCGTCGGGCTCGTGCCTGACGATCAGCCGGAAGGCGTCGAGCCGGGTCGCCTGCGAGAGCGCCGCGAAGACGTCGAGTGCATCGTTCGATTCCATGTATCGAGAATTATCGATTTATA
>JALHFU010000316.1:0-2180 GCA_022838525.1 Hyphomicrobiales bacterium
CGCGACACGGCCTTGCGCCTGTTCGTCATCGGCGCGGAACCCCATACCGAAGAACAGCGCCGGCGTATCGAGGAACTGTTCGGTGTCAAGGCCTTCAACTCCTACGGCCTGTCGGAAATGAACGGCCCGGGAGTGGCCTTCGAGTGCACCTGCCAGAACGGTCTCCATGTCTGGGAGGACTGTTTTCTGACGGAAATCGTCCATCCCCAGACCCTGGAACCGGTGGCCGAGGGTGAAGTCGGAGAACTGGTCTTTACCACGCTGGATCGCCAGGCCATGCCGCTGGTACGCTACCGGACCCGGGATCTGACCCGTTTTTTACCCGGAACCTGCCCCTGTGGCCGCAACCATCGACGCATCGATCGCATCAGCGGCCGCACGGACGACATGATCATGACGGGCGGCGAGAAGCTGTCGCTGCTCGAGATCGACGAGATCCTGCGCAGCCATCCTCGGGTGGCGGACGCGGCTTGCGTCGGCGTGGCGCACGAGCGCTTCGGCGAGGCGGTCGCGGCTTTCGTCGTCCTCTCCGGGGGACTGACAGAGGACGATGCCGTCGCGATCCTGAACTCCTACTGCATCGAGAAGACCGAGCGCTGGAAGCGGCCGAGGCTCTATTGCTTCACCGACCAGGTGCCGCGCACCGTGGCCAAGAGGTCGAAGATGCAGGGCGAGATGCGCAGGCAGCTCGAGGGCATTCTGGTAAGGGACAGCGACGGCGTGACGACGCTCGCGAAGCTCAGGCTCCGGCAGGCCGGCCATGGGTAATCCCGGCAAGACCGGCCGGCCGCCCCGGCTCGCGACGCGCTTCACCGAGCTCGTCGGCATCGAGCATCCGGTGGTTCAGGAGGGCCTCGGCCCCTACAAGGTGGTCGCCCTCGCGGCGGCGGTCTCCAATGCCGGTGGCCTCGGCACGATCAGCATTCCCGGCATCTCGGAGGAGCCGGCCGCCGGGGCGAGGAAGCTTCGCGCCTACATCGAGGAAGCATGCGCCCTCACGGAACGGCCGCTTGCCGTCAACGTCCCGGTCGGCGCGGACAAGACGGGCGTGGTCCTGCCGTTCAGCGCCGCCTATATCGGCGCCGTGGTGGAGGCGGTCCGCGATGCGCAGATCGCACGACGCCTGCGGGTCATCACCACGTCGGCCGGACCGCCCGGCCTCGCGCGCGCTCTCATCGAAGGCGCCGGGCTCATCCACATGCACAAGGTGGGAGGCACGCGTCAGGCGCTTCGGGCCGAGGCGGAAGGGGTGGATGCCGTGATCGCGTCCGGCTACGAGGCCGGCGGCCACACCCATGCCCGCCCCGTGAGCACCTTCATCCTGGGCGCCAGCGTTGCCGAGGCCGTGACCGTCCCGGTCGTCCTTGCCGGCGGCATACGCGACGGACGGGGCCTCGCCGCCGCGCTCGCGCTCGGGGCGGACGCGGTGGCGATGGGCACGCGCTTCGTCGCCAGCCATGACAACACCGACTGGAACCCCGCCTACGGCCAGCGCATCATCGACGCCAGGGAGGGCGAGGACGTCGTGTTCCCCGCGATCTATGGCCCCTCGCGGGCGCTTCCGAGCGAAGGGCTTTCGGAGCTGCTGCGCATGGTCGATGCCGGCGAGAAGGACGAGAGCAAGCTGACGAGATTCAAGGATGAGAGGCTGATCCGGGGCCAGCGCGACGGCGACATGGAGCAAGGGCTCCTGCCCGCGGGGCAGGTATCCGGCGCGATCCGTGAGCTTGTCAGCGTCGCCGACTTTCTCCCGGGAATCGTGGCCGAGGCGATCTCGGTTCTGGAAAATGTGCAACGAGGGGTCGTTCGCTGAGCGGCTTCCGATCCTGCGCTTCACGACGGCGCAAGCAGCCAAGGCCGGCGCGCCGGTTTCGGTGATCCGTCCGGGATTTGCAGCTTAAGGAGGACGTTGTGAAATACCTCATCGTCTATGCGCACCCCGATCCGCGCTCGCTGAATGGATCGCTCAAGGATCGCGCCGCGCAGGTCTTGCGGGAAAGCGGGCACGAGGTGCGCGTCTCGGATCTTTACGCGATGCGCTTCAAAGCGGTGGCGGACGCCGAGGATTTTCCCGCTCGCGACACCGGGGAGCGCCTGGTCTACCACCGGGCGCAGGGCGAGGCTTATGCCGCCGGCTCGCAGAGCGAAGATGTTCGCGAGGAGCAGGAGAAGTTGCTGTG
>JALHFU010000317.1:0-1293 GCA_022838525.1 Hyphomicrobiales bacterium
ATGACAGCATAAGGGGCGTTCACGCCGCGGCGCTGCGCGGCGGCGAGCCGCGAGGCTTCACCGCCAAGGCCGGCGCGCAGGTCGAACGGCAGAAGAAGCGGGGCGACCGGGCGCTGGCGGCGGATATGCTGGGTCGGATCGCCGCGCAGGTCGCCGGACTCGGCGATGTCGCCGGGCTCGACCGCCTCGAAAAGGCGGCGCGCACCCTGAGCGGAGCGCGCCGCATCTATTGCATCGGCATGCGCTCGAGCCATGCGATCGCCTGGCATTTCCACTATACCCTTTCCATGATCGGCGACCGTTCCGTCCTGCTCGACGGGCCGGGCGGGACCGGCATGGACCTCGCGGGACGCATCGCGCCCGGCGACGCGCTCGTGGCCGTGAGCGTGTCGCCTTATACGAAGGCGACGGTCGAGCTTGCCCGGCTGGCGTCGTCGCGCGGTGCGGCGCTGGTCGCCGTCACGGACAGCGAGGTGTCGCCGCTGGCGCGCATCGCGCGCGACGTCGTCCTGGTGCCGACCGACACCGCCTCCTTCCTCCACACGATGGCGCCCGCCTTCGCGGTCGCGGAAATCCTCGGCGCGCTGGTTGCCGGCCATGCCGGAGACGCCGCGCTCGCCGCGCTCGAGCATTTCGACGCCCAGGCCGAGGCGCTGGGAATTCACATCCAGCCAGGACGCAAACGCAAGGCCGCCTCCCCATGACCCGCATCATGCATCGCTCGCTCGTCTCGACCCCGCCCGTCGCCGTCGCCGCGCGCGGAATCGAGATCGTCGATGCACAGGGCAAGAGCTATATCGACGCCTCGGGCGGCGCGGCCGTCTCCTGCCTCGGCCATGGCCATCCCGCGGTGCTGGAGGCGCTGCACGCGCAGCTCGACCGCATCGCCTACGCCCATACCGGCTTCTTCACCACCGAGGTCGCGGAACGGCTCGGCGAGCGGCTGGTCGAGGACGCGCCGGAGGGGCTCGACCACGTCTATCTCGTCTCGGGCGGGTCGGAGGCGGTCGAGGCGGCGCTGAAGATGGCGCGCCAGTATTTCATCGAGATCGGCCAGCCGCAGCGCCGCCATGTCGTCGCGCGCCGCCAGAGCTATCACGGCAACACGCTCGGCGCGCTGGCCGCCGGCGGCAACGAATGGCGGCGCGAGCAGTTCCGCCCGCTGCTGATCGAGACCCATCACGTCGATCCCTGCTTTTCCTATCGCTTCCGGCGCGAGGACGAGAGCGAGGAGGACTATGCGGCGCGCGCCGCCGCCTCGCTGGAGGAGAAGCTCCTCGAACTCGGGCCGGA
>JALHFU010000317.1:1324-3498 GCA_022838525.1 Hyphomicrobiales bacterium
GGCGCCGTCCCGCCGGTCGGCGACTATTTCCGCCGCATCCGCGAGATCTGCGACCGCCACGGCGTGCTGCTGATCCTCGACGAGGTGATGTGCGGCATGGGCCGCACCGGCACGCTGCACGCCTGCGAGCAGGAAGGCATCGCGCCCGACCTGATGACCATCGCCAAGGGGCTGGGCGGCGGCTACCAGCCGATCGGCGCGGTGCTCGTCTCGGGAGCGATCCGCGAGGCGATGCGCGCCGGTTCCGGCTTCTTCCAGCACGGCCACACCTATATGGGCCACCCCATGGCCGCGGCGGCCGGCCTTGCCGTGCAGGAAACCATCCGCCGCAACAAGCTGCTCGACAACGTCCGGACCATGGGCGCGCTGCTCGAGGCGCGCCTGACCGAACGCTTCGGCAACCATCACCATGTCGGCGACATCAGGGGGCGCGGCCTGTTCCGCGCGATCGAGCTGGTGGAGGATCGCGCGAGCAAGCGTCCGTTCGCCGCCTCGCGCAAGGTCAACGCGGCGATCAAGCGCGAGGCCATGGCGCGCGGCCTGATGGTCTACCCGATGGGCGGGACCATCGACGGCGTCAACGGCGACCATGTGCTTGTGGCGCCGCCCTTCATCGTCGACGAAACCGATATCGAGCGCATCGTGTCGCGCCTCGGCGACGCGGTCGACGCGGCTGTGGCTTGACGGTGGCGCCGATACGCGCACTCTTGGGGACGGGGATCGGGGGGCTCCGCGCCTGCCGCCTCCGACCCCGCCTCGAAGAAGGAGACGGGCCTGCGGCACGAGGCCTGTCTTCATCCGAAAGCCCGAAGAGGGATCGTGCCCAACAGGGAGACGCACTCATGAAACGACATTCGGTACTCGGCTTCGGCCTCGTTGCGGCGATGTTCGCCTCGCTGGCGGCAGGAGCCGCCGGCGCCCAGGAACAGCGTTTCGTCTCGGTCGGCACCGGCGGCGTGACCGGCGTGTACTATCCGGTCGGCGGCGCCATCTGCCGGCTGATGAACCAGACCCGCCGCGACCACGGCATCCGCTGCTCGGTCGAGTCGACCGGCGGCTCGGTCTTCAACGTCAACGCCATCAAGGGCGGCGACCTCGAATTCGGCGTCGTGCAGTCCGACGTCCAGTACAATGCCGCTCATGGCGAGGCCAGCTTCGCCGATGGCGGGCCGCATGAGAAGCTGCGTTCGGTCTTCTCGCTCCATGCCGAGCCGCTCACCGTGGTCGCGCGCGCCGACTCGGGCATCTCCGATTTCGACAGCCTGAAGGGCAAGCGCGTCAATATCGGCAATCCCGGCTCCGGCCAGCGCGCGCTGATGGACCTGCTCATCGAGGAGAAGGGCTGGACCAACTCCGACTTCGCGTTGGCGGCGGAGCTTGCGCCCGCCGAGCAGAGCTCCCAGCTCTGCGACAACAACATCGACGCCTTCGCCTATACGGTCGGCCATCCGGCCGGCGCGATTCAGGAGGCGACGACGACCTGCGATTCCAGGATCGTCCCGGTCGAGGGCGAGGTGGTCGACAAGCTGGTCGATGAGCGCCCCTACTACTTCAAGGCGGTCATCCCCGGCGGCATGTATGCCGGCAATCCCGACGACGTGAACACCTTCGGCGTCGGCGCGACCGTCGTGACCTCCGCCGACGTGCCGGACGACATCGTCCGTGCCTTCGTCGACGCGGTGTTCAAGGATTTCGACGCTTTCAAGAGCCTGCATCCCGCGCTCGCCAACCTGACGCCGGAAGAGATGGTGAATCAGGGCAACTCCGCCCCGATGCATCCGGCCGCCGAAGCCTATTTCAAGGAAAAGGGCTGGCTTCAGTAGGGTCGAGCCACACCCGCGAGGAAAGGCAACGCATGACGTCTTGCCGAACCTTCATCGTCTTCGGTCCGGGCGCGAAGCCGCGCACAGACGCGCACACGCCCGGCTGACATTCGGGGAGGCGTTTCCGCGGGAACGCCTCCCTTTTTCATGTCCCAGAATCGCCCACCGGAGGGGAACCGCCATGGCGACAGAGAACGACAAGACCGCCGGCGCGCCGCTGAGCGAGGCCGAGCTTCAGGACCTCGTGGCCGCTTCCGATACCGGGGCGCGTAATCCCGTCGGCTTCGCGGCATGGGTGATCTCGGGCGTGGCGCTGTGCTGGTCGCTGTTCCAGCTCTACATCGCCTCGCC
>JALHFU010000318.1:0-2173 GCA_022838525.1 Hyphomicrobiales bacterium
CTCGCCGCCGGGCGCGAAGTCGACGAGCTTGCGCGGGTTGAGGCCGGCCGCCGAAAGCCGTGCATGCTCGGCGTCGACATCCTCGACCGAAACGGCGAGATGCCCGTAGCCGTCGCCGCGCTCATAAGGCTTTTCGCGGCCCTTGTTGACGGTCAGCTCCAGCTCGAACCCGCTCTCGGCGTTCGCCAGATAGACGAGGGTGAAGCTCTCGAAGTCGAGCCGCTGCGCCACCTTCAGCCCGAACGCCTTGTCGTAGAACGCGACCGAACGTTCCTCGTCGAGAACGCGGATCATCGAATGGATCATCTTGGCCATCGAACGCCTCCTTTGCCTAAACCCAAAATGAAAACGGCGACCCAAGGGCCGCCGTCCAATCCTTCACGCCTCGGCCGCAGGCCGCAAGCCCGACCGGGCGTCGGGCCTGATGGCCCGCCCCCGCGGAGGGCCAGCCGCCGGCAGGCGGCGGTGCGGCCCGTGAGCGAGAAAAACCCGAGACTCACGCCGCCCCGGCGACCCGGCTCTTCTCGAAGCGCTTGCGCTCGTGGGTGTCGAGATAGAGCTTCCTGAGGCGGATCGACTTCGGCGTCACCTCGACCAGCTCGTCGTCCTGGATCCAGGCCAGCGCCCGCTCCAGCGTCATGCGGATCGGCGGGGTGAGCTTGACCGCCTCGTCCTTGCCGGCGGCGCGGATGTTGGTCAGCTTCTTGCCCTTGAGCACGTTGACCTCGAGGTCGTTGTCGCGGGAGTGGATGCCGACGATCATGCCGGCATAGACCTTGACGCCCGGGTCGATGACCATCGGGCCGCGATCCTCGAGGTTCCACAGCGCATAGGCCACGGCCTCGCCCGGCTCGTTGGCGATCAGCACGCCGTTGATGCGGCCGGGCAGCTCGCCCTTGTAGGGCTGGTATTCGTGGAACAGCCGGTTCATCACCGCCGTGCCGCGCGTGTCGGTCAGAAGCTCCGACTGGTAGCCGATCAGGCCGCGCGTCGGCGCGTGGAAGACGAGGCGCTGGCGGTCGCCGCCCGAGGGGCGCAGCTCGACCATCTCAGCCTTGCGCTCGCTCATCTTCTGGACGACGACGCCGGCATGCTCCTCGTCGACGTCGATGACGACCTCCTCGACCGGCTCCAGAAGCTGGCCGTTCGCGTCCTTCTGCATGACCACGCGCGGCCGCGACACGGCGAGCTCGAAGCCCTCGCGACGCATGGTCTCGATCAGCACCGCGAGCTGAAGCTCGCCGCGGCCGGAGACGTAGAACGAATCCTTGTCGGCCGATTCCTCGATCTTCAGCGCGACGTTGCCCTCGGCCTCGCGCAGCAGGCGGTCGCGGATGACGCGGCTGGTCACCTTGTCGCCCTCGGTGCCGGCGAGCGGCGAGTCGTTGACGAGGAACGACATGGTCACGGTCGGCGGGTCGATAGGCTGGGCCTTGAGCGGCTCCGTCACCGCCGGGTCGCAGAAGGTGTCGGCGACCGTGCCCTTGGAAAGGCCGGCGATGGCCACGATGTCGCCCGCCTGCGCCTCGTCGATCGGCTGGCGCTCGATGCCGCGGAAGGCGAGGATCTTGGAGACGCGCCCGCTCTCGAGCAGCGAGCCGTCGTGATGCAGCACCTTGACCGCCTGGTTGGGCTTGAGCGTGCCGGACTCGATGCGGCCGGTGATGATGCGGCCGAGGAACGGGTTGGCCTCGAGGATGGTGCCGATCATGCGGAACGGCCCGTCGCCCACCTTCGGCTCCGGCACGTGGCGCAGCACGAGGTCGAACAGCGGCGCGAGGCCCTGATCCTTGGGGCCCTCCGGGTTCTCGGCCATCCAGCCGTCGCGGCCCGAGCCGTAGAGGATCGGGAAGTCGAGCTGCTCGTCGGTGGCGTCGAGCGCGGCGAAGAGGTCGAACACCTCGTTGACGACCTCGACGTGGCGCGCGTCGGGCCGGTCGATCTTGTTGATGGCGACGATGGGCTTCAGGCCGACCTTGAGCGCCTTGCCGACCACGAACTTGGTCTGCGGCATCGGGCCTTCGGCCGCGTCGACCAGGACGATGGCGCCGTCGACCATGTTGAGGATGCGCTCGACCTCGCCGCCGAAATCGGCGTGGCCCGGCGTGTCGACGATGTTGATGCGCGTGTCCTTCCACTCGACCGAGGTGGCCTTGGCGAGGATGGTGATGCC
>JALHFU010000101.1:0-718 GCA_022838525.1 Hyphomicrobiales bacterium
CTGCCGAGGAGGCCGTCCCCGGTCCGCGTCCCGCCCAGCGCCGCGAGGGTCGCCGGACCGGCGATGCCGTCGACCGCGAGGCCGTTGCGCTGCTGAAACGCCCTGACGGCGCGTTCCGTTGCAGGCCCGAACGCGCCGTCGACCGCCAGCGCATGGCCGCGCGCGGTCAGCGCGGTCTGGAGCGTGCGCACCGCCTCGCCGCGCGCGCCGCGGCGCAGGACGCCGTGAGAGGGCGCTGGCGCTGCGTTCCCTCCGATGAGGGCCGCATAGGTCTTGTAGGCGCGGGCGAGTCTGGTGTCGTAGCCGTTGGCGCGGAAGCCCGGCCCGTTGTAGCCGCGCGCGAAGGCGGCCCAGTCGCGCCGGCGCAGCGCGTCGGCGAGGCCGGCCTTCTCGATGTAGCGCGCCATCAGCCGCAGCTGGCCGCGCGCGCCGCTTCTGGCTTCCGCCACCAGCGCGTCGATGCTGGCATAGCCCAGCCATGCCCAGTGCGCGCCCATGACCTGCCCCATGCCCCACGAGGTCGATTCCCACGCCGCCTTGCGGTCGATGGCGGCGGCGCGGGTGAGGAGCGCCCAGCGCGCGCCCTGGGAGGCGGGATTCTTCACCCGGCCGGCCTCGGGCGAGGCGAGGCCCTGCCGGCGCGCCTCGTCGCGCGCTGCGCCCGCCAGCCTGCGGTCGAAATAGTGGCCCTCGAAACGGATCAGCGGTTCGGCCCTGC
>JALHFU010000101.1:792-12054 GCA_022838525.1 Hyphomicrobiales bacterium
CCCCGATTTCCCGCATCACCGCACTGTCGACCATCCTGCCTGCGCCTCCGTTTCTGCGGCGTCATTGTCGGGCGGAGGCGAGGGGAGGTGGATAGATCCGGGCGTCCCGGCGCGACATTGCAATGTCATGATCGCCTGCCTATCTGCGGCGGGCCAAAACATCGCAAGGAGGCGAGGATGCTTGATCCGAAAGCGCTGCTGGACGACCTCTTGGGGTCCAAGGTGCCCGGCACCCAATCGACCGTGAGGGAGAAGGCGGGTCAGGCCGCCCAACTGGCACGGGACAATCCGATTGCCGCCGGCGCGCTCGCAGCCATCCTGCTCGGCACGGGCCCGGGGCGCAAGGTCACCGGCTCGGCGCTGAAGATCGGCGGCCTCGCCGCGGTCGCCGGCCTCGCCTACAAGGCCTACCAGAACTATTCCAAGGGCGCCTCGCCCGACGCCGCGGCGCAGGGCGGCGAGCCGGAGCTCCTGCCGCCGCCGGCCGACACCGCCTTCGACCCGGCGCAGGCGCCGCAGGGCGAGGCGGAATTCGCCTTGGTCATCGCGCGGGCGATGATCGCGGCGGCCCGCGCCGACGGCCATATCGACGAGGCGGAGCGGGCGCGCATCGCCGACCGGCTGCACCTGTCCGGCATCGGCGAGGAGGCCGAAGCCTTCCTGCTGGCGGAACTGGAAAAGCCGGTCGATCTCGACGGCATGGTCGCCGCGGCGCAGACGGACGCGCAGAAGGTGGAGCTCTACACCGCCTCGCGCCTCGCCATCGAGCCGCAGACCCGGGCCGAGCGCGGCTATCTCGACATGCTCGCCGGCCGGCTCAGGCTGCCCGACGCGCTGGTCGACCACATCGAGGCGACGGTGGCGCAGGCGAAGGTGGAGGTTCCCGCCTGATCCTCCCGCCGTTTCAGGCGGCAGGGCGACCCCGCATCACGCAAGATTTCGCGTGCAAGAAGTGAGGGTTGCCGGCTGCCGCGAACATCGTCAACCTTCGGTTAACGAATCGGGTTCAATCTGAAGCAAGTCGGACAGGCTTTTCCTCCTCCCAGGCCGATCCGGAAACTCAAGGGCGACCGCCGCGGTCGCCCTTTCTTTCGCCTCCTCTCTCATCTGGTGTATTGCGCAGCCGGGGCTGGTTCTTTACCCCGTCCATGCATTGCGGCGTGGTCCGCAGCGGTTTCACCGGAGTGCAGGACATTGCCATGAGCGATCTGAGCGGATGGACACCGCGCAACCGGCCGGCGCGCGCGCCGCTGGAAGGCCGCCATGTGCGGCTGGAGCCGCTCGACGCCGCCCGCCATGGCGACGGCCTCTTCGCCGCGTCGGCCACGGCCGATGCCGGCGACCGCTTCCGCTATCTCGCGGAACCCGCGCCGGACGACCGGCCGGCCTTTGAGGCTTGGCTGGAGAAGGCGGCCGCAAGCGAGGACCCACTGCATTTCGCCGTCATCGACAAAGCGAGCGGCCGCATCGCCGGCCGCCAGAGCTTCATGCGCATCGACGCGGCCAACGGCGTCATCGAGATCGGCAACATCTTGTGGAACGACCCGGTGGCGCGGCGGCCGGCGGCAACGGAGGCGCTCTACCTGTTCGCGCGCCATGCCTTCGACACGCTCGGCTATCGCCGCTTCGAATGGAAGTGCAACGACCGCAACGAGCCGTCGAAGCGGGCGGCCCTGCGCTTCGGCTTCGCCTTCGAGGGCGTGTTCCGCCAGCACATGGTGGTCAAGGGCGAGAACCGCGACACGGCATGGTTCGCGATGATCGACGGGGACTGGCCCGTCATCCGCGGGGCCTTCGAGGCGTGGCTCGCGCCGGAGAATTTCGACGCCGACGGCCGGCAGAAGCGGCGGCTCGAGGACATCAGGGCGGAAATCGCCGGCAGGACGGGAAAGGCAGGCTGATGGACCGTGGAACGCGCAACGCGGCGATCGCGGCCGCGCTCATCCTTCTCGGCTTCGGCGTCGTCGGCTACTACATGCCGGCCATCATGGTGTGGCTGGGCGAGCTGTCGCCCTTCGCCGGCGGCGCGGCGGCAGCGCTGTTCGTGCTGGCGTTCTTCGGCGTGTTCTGGCTGCGCGGCCGCAGCCAGCGCCGCAGGGGCGAATAGCTAGACCGACAGGCTCGCCGAAAGCAGCGCCACGCCGAGCAGGAACACGAAGGCGGCGCCGGCGATCTCGATGGCGGCATGGACGCGGTTGCCCGCCCGGCCGTCGCCGGCGAGCGCCACGGCCCAGTTCTTCGCTGTCACCGCCATGACGGCGAGCGCGGACACGGTGATGGCCGTGCCGATCGACATCGCCGCGACGGAGAGCACGCCCGCCACCCACAACCCGTTCAGGAAGGCGAAGGACAGCACGATCAGCGCGCCGGTGCAGGGGCGCAGCCCGACGGCGACGATGGCCGCCCAGGCCGTGCGCCAGTCGAAGCGCTCGCCGGAGATCAGCTTCGGGTCCGGCGCATGGGCATGGCCGCAGCCGCACGCCTCGCCGTGCTCGTGGTGGTGGTGATCGTGATGGTCGTGATCGTGGTGCCCGTGGTCGTGATGATGGGCATGGACATGCGCCGCCGACAGGCTGTGCACGGGGCTGCCGACGAGAAGGCGCCGCAGCGCCGGCGCGGCCTTCTTCCACAGCAGCCATGCGCCGAACGCCGTCACCAGCACGTAGGAGGCGATCTCGAGGAAGCGGGTCGCGTCCGTCATCGAGACGGAGCTGCCGCGCAGGACGAGGAAGACCGCGCCCATCAGCACGATGGCTGAGACCCCCTGCAGCGCCGCCGAGACGAAGGAGAGCAGGATGCCCCGGCGCAGCGCCACCTCGTTGGCGAGCATGTAGGACGAGATCACGGCCTTGCCGTGCCCCGGTCCCGCGGCGTGGAAGACGCCGTAGGCGAAGGAGAGGCCGACGAGAAGCCACGCGCCGCCGCCGCCGTCGCGCATGGCGCGCATCGCGCCGGAGAGCGCGCGGTAGAAGGATTGCTGCTGCGCGTTCACCCAGTTGAAGAAGCCGGCGAGCAGGCCGGTCGAGGGCAGCGTCGCCTCGCTGGCGCCGATGCCGAGAGAGCTCTGCGCATGGGCGTGGCCGACGAAATGGGTGAGGACGTAGGTCAGCGCGAGAAGCGCGAAAACGACGCGGACGGCGGTCTTGTTCACGGTCATCGTCAGCCCTTGCAGGTGAGTTCGAGCCGGGTGGCGAAGATCTTGGTCAGATCGTTCCCCGACGGGTCGTCGAAAAAGGCGTCGGTCAGCGACTGCTGGTTCATGGCGATGGCCTCGTCCGGATCGGGCCGGACGACGGCGCGGGTGCAGCCGGAAGGCATGCCGCTGACGGTCAGGCTGGCGTCGTCGTAGAAGTCGATCGCCGTGTAGAAGGTCGGGTCGTAGACGCCGAAGCCGGCCGTGCCGCCGAGCTTCAGAGGCTTTGCCGGCCGCGATTCGAACAGGATGATGAGTTGGCTGTCCTGGAAGTCGGCGATGATGCGCTCGGGCGCCTGCATCTCGACGTCACGACCGTCGATGGTGACGAACTGGAAATAGCCGAACTCGGCGAGCGATTCGTGGATGACGGCGCCGACCGTCTCCAGCTCGGCCGTGTCCAGCTCAAGGTCGGAATTGGTGTCGAACTCGATGAGGACGGTCGAGGAGAACAGGTCGTCGAAGCGCCACAGATGGCGCAGCGCCTCGACGTTGCCGGCGGGATCGACGACGATCTCGAGACTGGCCTCGGCGAAGACGTGGGGATGCGCGGAGGCCGGCGTCGCCGGCATGAGGATGCCGGCAAGAGCCGCTGCGGTGAGCGCATGCATGGCGGATCGCGTCACAGTTCCCGTCCCTTCGCGTGTGAGGTCGGAGCATCGGCACAAACGGGGCGAAATTGGGACATCCGGGCGGCTTCGGCGTCGCACGGCCTCACACCGCCTCGTGCTTCCTGAACCACTGGGCGAGGAAGTCCACGAACACCCGGATCTTCACCGGCAGATAGCGGCGGTGCGGGTAGACCGCGAAGATGCCGCCGCCGCGCGGCACCCATTCGTCGAGCACCGAGACGAGCTGGCCGCTTTCCAGCGCCGGCTTGGCGATGAAGTCTGGCAGCGGCGCGAAGCCGAGGCCGGCGATGGCGGCTGCCCGCGTCGTCAGCGGGCTGTTGGCCTCGAGCGGCCCGCTGACCGGCACCGAGAACATCTCGCCGTTCTCGCGCATGAACGGCCAGTTCGACAGCCAGCGGCCGTTGGTGTCGACGATGCAGGGCGCCTTGGCCAGATCCTGCGGCTTCTCCAGCGGGCCGGTGCGGGCGATCAGCTCGGGCGAGCCGCAGATCTTCAGCGAGAACGGCGCGAGCCGGCGGGCGATCAGCGAGGAATCCTCCAGCCGCGTGATGCGGATGGCAAGGTCGTAGCCCTCCTCGACCAGATCGACGAACCGGTCGTCGAGGTGGATGTCGAGCACCACGTCGGGGTGCTCCTTCGCGAAGTCGATCAGCGACTGGCCGATGGGCGCGTCGGAGAAGGTGCGCGGCGCGGTCAGCTTGATGCGGCCGCGCACGTCGCCCGACGAATCGCGCACCGTGTCGGCGAGGCTGTCGATCTCGCGCACGATCTCGGAGGCGCGGCGGTAATAGGTGTGGCCGACCTCGGTGAGCGAGAACTGGCGCGTGGTGCGGTTGAGCAGCAGCGCGCCGAGCTCGTCCTCGAGCTCGCGGACATATTTCGACAGCAGCGCCTTGGAACGGCCGATCTTGCGGGCTGCGGCGGAGAAGCCTTCCGCCTCGACCACGTCGATGAAGGCGCGCATGCGCGTCAGGGTGTCCATGCTGTCTCTTCGTTCGCGAACCGGAAACGATGAGGGGACTGTCGTTCATTTTCCAGCCCGGATCAAGCCGGCGCCGCCGCCCTGCAGGCCGGGCGCAGCGTACTGGGATGAGACGGGTCGAAGTCGCTCCACCGTCGCCAACGCGACCAATCCTGACGATCGAGAGTCGCTTCCGGGTCCCGGAAAAGCGCAGCCTCCCCGCCGCGTCATCCCGGCCGAGCGGAGCGAGAGCCGGGATCCATTGAGCAGCGCGGCCGGGCGCCGGGTTCGCGGGACATTGCCGACATGCGCCGGGATGAGAACCGGGCCGCGCCCGACGATGATCCGGCCAATGGGTCCCGGCTCGGCGGCTGCTGCGCGGCCCTGGCCGGGATGACGGCGGTGACGCCGATCCGATGCGAATTCGTCATGTTCCTGCGGGCCGCCGCGGCCCCTTCGGAGGTCACGGAAGTTTCACAAAATTTCCATTGATTCTCCTCGAACTTCTCCTTATATCGCCCCTGCCCAAAGTCGCACGTGCCAATGGGTGTCCGCCGCTCCCCCAGTCAAGGTGAGGGAGACGGTAAGGTACCTGGAGCCAACCACTCCAGCCGGTCGGACGGCCAACCGCCCGAACGGGGACATCCCGAAGCAACGACGGTGCGGGCCTTTCTGGTGTCTGCCGGTCGTCCACAGACCGGGGTTACTGAAGAGGCACACCTTCATTGCCGGCAGTGCGGACAGGGGTCTCCCATCCAATCCAAGGCAGACAAAGCGGGTTTTCGCCGCAAGGCGGGTTCCCATCGTTCGCGCGGCAGCGCGTTTCACGGTCCGGCGTCTCCACCCCGGCTGGGCCTTGATTCGCCTCCTGCGCCCTTTGTCCACCGCGGATGCCTGCATCCGCAGCCTTAAGCCCCGCGGGCGCCCGCCGCCCGCAAACCGGATCGATGCGGAGACCAAAGATGGCAACCCAGCGCATTCTCGACTTCCTCGCCACCCGACGTCCCACCGGCCCCTGCCTCGTGGTCGATCTCGACGTGGTGCGCGACAACTACGTCGCCTTCGAGCGGGCGCTGCCCGAATCGAAGATCTATTACGCCGTCAAGGCCAACCCGGCGCCCGAGATCCTGCGGCTCTTGGCCGGCCTCGGCTCGTCCTTCGACACGGCGTCCGTGGCCGAGATCGAGATGGCGCTCGACGCCGGCGCCTCGCCCGACCGCATCAGCTACGGCAACACCATCAAGAAGGAGCGCGACATCGCACGCGCCCACGAGCTCGGCATCGACCTCTTCGCCGTCGACTGCGTCGAGGAGGTGGAGAAGGTGGCGCGCGCCGCGCCCGGCGCCCGCGTCTTCTGCCGCGTGCTGACCGACGGCGAGGGGGCGGAGTGGCCGCTGTCGCGCAAGTTCGGCTGCGTGCCGGCCATGGCCGTCGACGTGCTGCGCCATGCCGCCTCGCTCGGCCTCGACGCCTATGGCGTGTCGTTCCACGTCGGCTCGCAGCAGACCGATCTCGCGGCCTGGGACCGCGCGCTCAGCGACGCCAAGGCGGTGTTCCAGACGCTGGCCGCGGAGGGCATCAGGCTGCGCATGGTCAATATGGGCGGCGGCTTCCCGACCCGTTACCTGCGCGACGTCCCGACCGCGCAGGCCTATGGCGAGGCGATCTTCGCGGCGCTGTCGCGCCATTTCGGCAACCGCCTGCCCGAGACGATCATCGAGCCCGGCCGCGGCATGGTCGGCAACGCCGGCGTCATCAAGGCCGAGGTGGTGCTGGTCTCGCGCAAGGCCGACAACGACAACGTCCGCTGGGTCTATCTCGACATCGGCAAGTTCGGCGGCCTGGCCGAGACCATGGACGAGGCGATCCGCTATCCGCTCGTCACCCCGCGCGACGGCGACGCGACCGAGCCGTGCATCCTCGCCGGCCCGACCTGCGATTCCGCCGACGTGCTCTACGAGAAGACGCCCTATCCGCTGCCGATCTCGCTGACCATCGGCGACGAGGTGCTGATCGAGGGAACGGGTGCCTACACCACGACCTACTCGGCGGTGGCGTTCAACGGCTTCGAGCCGCTGCGCGCCTACGTGATCTGACGCATCGCGGGAGGATCACGGACATGACCCAGCAGTCGGCCCGGGAGCCGGGCCCCGGCATCGTCGTGCGCGCCGAGATGCCGCTCGACGTTCCGGCGCGCGACGCGCTCCTCGACCGCGCCATGGGGCCGAAGTGGCGGAAGAAGGCGTCGCACCGCCTGCGGCGCGGCCGGCGTCCGTCGGAGGGGCTGGCCTTCGTCGCGGTGGACGCGGCGGGCAGCGTCGTCGGCACGGTGCGGCTGTGGGACGTGCGGGCAGGCGAGGGCGGCCCGGCCGCTCTCCTCCTCGGCCCGCTCGCCGTCGACCCGGCGGTGAAGGCGGCGGGCATCGGCTCGGCGCTGATGCGTCATGCGGTCGAGGAGGCGGAGAGGCTCGGCCACCGCGCGGTCCTGCTCGTCGGCGACGCGCCCTACTACGCGCGTTTCGGCTTTTCCGCCGACAGGACCGGCAACCTCGCCATGCCCGGCCCCTACGAGCGCGAGCGCTTTCTCGCGCTGGAGCTGGTGGCGGGCGCGCTCGACGGCGCGGCGGGCACGCTCATCGCCAGCGGCAGGAAGGCGAAGGCCGTGCCGATGGCGCAGGCCGCCTGAGCAGAAAAAAGCCGGGCCGCTGCGAGCGGCCCGGCCTGTATGTCTTCGAGGAGCGGCCCCATGCGGGCCTTGTTCAGAGAACCTGGCTCAGCTGCATGGCGATGGTCATGTCGCCGGCGACCTTCAGCTTGCCCTGCATGTAGGCCATGGTCGGGTTCAGCTCGCCCGCGGTCAGGGCCTCGAAATCCTCTTTCGAGATGGTGATGGTGCAGTCCGCCGGGCCGTCCTCGGTCGAGACGTTCTGGCCGTCGATGACGATGACGCCGTCATCGCCGAGGTCGAACTTGACCGACCTGTCGAAGCCGGTTGCGGCGACGCGCTCGCCGATCTTGGCTGCAATGGCGTCAAGGCTCATGGAAACTCTCCCCTCATGGCGGCGCTCGCTGCCGCAGGTTGACACATGTCCGCACAGTTAGCAGTAGATTGACGTTTACGTCAACGTGATTTGATCCAGCGCAGCCGGGACACAAGCGCGCAGGAACGGCGGGGCAATCGCATACTGGAGGTAGCCTCGCTCGCCGTCATCCCGGCCGACCGAGCGAAGCGAGGGAGAGCCGGGACCCATTGAGCAGCACGGCCGGGCTCTAGGCTTGCACTACGATCCTGAAGCGCGCCAGCGCGAGGACCGGGCCGTGCTCGACGATTTTGCAGCCAATGGGTCCCGGCTCTGCGGGCGCTTCGCGCCCTTGGCCGGGATGACGGCGGCGGAGGCGTCGCGCCATATGCGATTGCCCGCCGTGAACGGCAAGGAGACCTCCGCAGGCGCCTCTACGCCTGCCTGTCAGGCATCAGGCGGTCGAGGAGGCGGACCAGCTCGTCGCGGGCTTCGAGGCCGCCGAGCCGGTCGATCAGGCGCTTCTCGTGCACGGTCCAGACCACGGTCATCCGCTCGACGAAGCGCATGCCTTCCGGCGTCAGGTGCAGCGAGTGCGAGCGCTTGTCGCTTTCGCCCTTGCGACGCTGGGCGAGGCCGCGCCGCTCCAGCCCGTCCATCAGCGCCACGAAGTTGGCGCGCTTGATGCCGAGGCGGCTTGCGATCTCGCTCTGCTTGCGGCCGGGCGTGGTGGCGATCAACGCCAGCACGGCGAATTCCGTCGGCCGGAGCTGCATGCCGGCGAAGGTGTCGATGAAGTCCTGGAACACGGCGAGCTGGGCGCGCCGCAGCTTGTAGCCGATGATGTCGTCGAGCGCCGGAACCTGCGCCGCCGGCGCGCCGTCGCCCTGTGCTGCACCGCGTCGCGCCGCTGCGGGCACGGGGCGTCGCCGGTCTTCCTTGCTCGTCACTGCGGCCTCCCTTCCGCTGCATGGCGATCTTCGGGTTGGGTGCGGCGGGAGCTTCGCTCGACGGGGGACATGGCGACCGGGCGGGACGGCGTCAATGGCCGGCGCTCTCGCCGGTTGCGGCCGCCGGCGTGCGAACGGAGCTCGAGCCGACCTCGTCCTTGGGCAGATAATCCACCTGCTCGACGAGGATCTCGCGGATCAGCTCCTCGCCCAGCCGCTCGTTGACGCCGACGCGCACGGTCTCGCGGAAGGCGTCGATGTCGAACCTGTCGCGGCTGGTGAAGTCGATCTCGGGATTGGCGTAGAGGTGGCCGTAGACATAGTCCGAGAGCAGGGCCTCGGCCGGCAGCTTCAGCTCCGCCAGCCGCTTGCCTTCCGCGACGTAGACCAGCCGCGCCAGGAAGTAGCCGTGCACGCGGCCCTTGTCGAAGACGGGAACCGAGATGATCCCCGTCTTGACGTAGTCCAGCCCCTTGAAGGGCGTCGCCTCGCCGTCCTGCGCGCTTTCCTCCTGCTGCTGGGAGGACTGGAATGCGAACAGCAGCGCCCCGGTGGTGGCGATGCTGACCCAGAGCGCGGCGGCGATGAACTTGATCATGCGGGGCTCGCTTCCCTGCCGAACTCGTCGGCCGAGTAGGTGCCGTCGGCCTCGGCGCGCTGGATCGCGTCCTGCATCAGCGCGGCGACCTCGGTCACGGCGTTGAGATGGGCGAGGATGGCGGCCTCGTTGGCGGCGAGCTTCTCGCGCAGGCGCATGATGCCCGAGCGCTGCTCCTCGCCCAGCATCGTGCCGCGCAGGCCGGAGATCGCCTTGTTGAGCTCGTAGAGGTAGCGGCTCTTGCGCACGTTCGACGCCTTGATGTCGAAGCGCAGGTCCGTGCGGATCGACGCGGTCTCCACCTCGACGGTTTCCTCGATGCGGCCGATGATGGCGGAGAGATTCATGAGCGCAGCTCCGGAGCCTTCGCTGTCGTGGCCGGATGTCTGCGAGAAATCCCCGTGTTCTGGCATGGAATCGTTCTCATCTCACTCTGGGGGCTAGAGGCTTTCGTCGGTGGCCGCCGGGTGCAGCTCAACGAGGGAATGCGCGGCGCGGCGCTGGATTTCATGGACGAGCGCCGTCGACAGCAGCCGCTGCTCGTCGAGGGCGGGCTTGTCCGGGTCCGCGGAGACGCCTTGGAGCGGCACCTTCTCCTCGCCGGCGGTGTAGTGGTCGCGCAGGATGCGGTCGGCGATGCCGATGCCGCCGCGCCTGGCCATCGTCGCGCCGAGCTGCTCGGCCAGGAGCGACTGCCACATCTCGCCGGCCATGCCGCCGCCATAGACGGACTCGGTGTCCTTGGGCAGCATGGTCTGGAGGAAGCTCTGCAGCACCATCGCCTCGAAGCGGGCGAAGGCGTCGGGCGTCGCGCCCGCCTGTCCGGCCGGGGACGGCGGGGCGGGTGTCTCGGCGACGCTGAAGGTGGCGTCCCGTGTCCCGGCGGCGAAGGAGGCGAGCCGCGTGCGCGCGGCCTCCGCTGCTGCCGGATCGGCGGCCCGTACGACGTCGAGTACGAGATCGCCCGCTGCTGATAGTGCCAACTGCCGTACTCCCGACCGTTGATTTTGCTGTGCCGACTATCGCCCAACAAGCTTGTGGCAGGCTTGCCTGCGCCGCTATTTCGTCTTCGTCGCGTCCGGGGCGACCGCCTTGCGCTCGACGCTTTCCAGCGTTTCCTTCTCGGTGGCGTCGCGCTCCTCGAGCCGGAACGCCTCGCGCCAGGCGCGCTCGACGATGTTGGTGCGCGCCGTCGCCGTCGCCACATGCCCGGCCTCGGTGCGGGCCTTCTCCATCTCCTGCGCCTCGCGGCCCATGGCCGCGCCGATGCGCCGGTTGTAGAGGTCGGGGAAGAGGCCGGGCAGCGGCGAGGCGGCGTTGAGCGCGTCGAGAAGCTCGGCCGCCTCCTGCCGGGCGCTCGCTGCCTGCGACAGATGGGTGGCGTGCTTCGTCTCGTGCAGGGCCTTGATCTGCTTCTGCAGCCGGACGAGGCGCTTGAGGCGGTCGGAGCGCGGCGTCATCGTCAGCGTCCTATGGTGGTGGGCAGGAAGCCGTCGCCGAACAGCGACAGCATGATGCCGATGCCGAAATAGAGCAGGATCAGGCACCCGGCGATGATGAAGGGAAGCGACACGAAGTAGACCGGGATCTGCGGCGCCAGCTTGTTGACGAAGCCGATGGCGAGGTTGGCCAGGATCGCATAGGCGACGAAGGGGCTGACCAGCCGCAACGTCAGGTAGAAGGATTGCGACAGCGTGTCGGTCACGTCGATCAGCGCGCCCTGCGCGTCGAAGAAGCGGCCGAGCGGCGCGACCTGATAGGAGGCGATCAGCGCCTTGACGATCTCGTGGTGGAAGTCGAGCGCGAACAGGAGAAGCAGCGCGCAGGTGGTGATGATGACCGCGAGCGGCGCCTGCGGCTCCATCTCGTCCACCGACGAGCCGGCCATGCCGCCGAAGCCGCCGGTCA
>JALHFU010000102.1:0-23390 GCA_022838525.1 Hyphomicrobiales bacterium
GAGCCGAGGCAGGGCTGTGAGGTGTTGCCGGAGAGCGCATCCATCGCCGCATCGACGGCATCGACGCCGGCCTCTACCGCCGCCAGCACGGTGGCGGCGGAAATGCCGCTCGTGTCGTGGGTGTGGAAGTGGATCGGCAGGCCGGTCGCCTCGCGCAGCGCCTTGAACAGCACCCTGGCCGCGGCGGGCTTCAAGAGGCCGGCCATGTCCTTGACGGCGATGATGTGGGCGCCGGCGGCCTCCAGTTCCTTCGCCAGCGCGACGTAGTAGTTGAGGTCGTACTTGGCGCGCGCCGGGTCGAGGATGTCGCCGGTGTAGCAGATCGCCGCTTCGCACAGCCTGCCTTCCTCGCGCACGGCGTCCATGGCGACGCGCATGTTCTCGACCCAGTTCAGGCAGTCGAAGACGCGGAAGAGGTCGACGCCGCCTCGTGCCGCCTGCTTCACGAAATAACGCACGACATTGTCGGGATAGTTGGTGTAGCCGACGCCGTTCGCGCCGCGCAGAAGCATCTGGAGCAGGATGTTGGGCGCGGCCTCGCGCACCTTCGACAGCCGCTCCCACGGGTCCTCGGTGAGGAAGCGCATGGCGACGTCGAAGGTCGCGCCGCCCCAGCATTCGAGCGAGAACAGGTCGGGCAGCGCGCGGGCGTAGACGCCGGCGATCGAGGCGATGTCGAAGGTGCGCATGCGCGTGGCCAGCAGCGACTGGTGGCCGTCGCGCATGGTGGTGTCGGTGAAGAGCACGCGGCTTTCGCCGCGCATCCATTCGGCGAATTTCTCCGGCCCGAGCGCGTCGAGCTTCTGCCTGGTGCCGTCGGGGATGGCGGCGTCGATATAGGGCACGCGCGGGGCCGCGGCCTCGGCGTTGGGCTTCGGGCGGCCGCGGGTCTCGGGGTGGCCGTTGACGGTGACGTCGGCGAGGTAGGTCAAAAGCTTGGTGGCGCGGTCCTGCCGCTTGACCTGCTGGAACAGCTCCGGCGTCGTGTCGATGAAGCGCGTGGTGTAGGAATTGTCGCGGAACTTCGGGTGGCCGATGATGGCTTCGAGGAAGGTCAGGTTGGTGGCGACGCCGCGGATGCGGAACTCGCGCAGCGCGCGGTCCATGCGGCTGATGGCCTCCTCCGGCGTCGCGCCCGAGGCCGTGACCTTGACCAGCAGCGGGTCGTAGTAGCGGGTGATGATGGCGCCCGAATAGGCGGTGCCGCCGTCGAGGCGGATGCCGAAGCCGGCCGCCGAGCGGTAGGCGGTGATGCGGCCGTAGTCGGGGACGAAGTTCTGCTCGGGGTCCTCGGTGGTGATGCGGCACTGGAGCGCGTGGCCGTGGAGCCTGATGTCTCCTTGAGCCGGCACGCCGGATGCGGGCGCGCCGATGGCCTCGCCTTCCAGCAGCCTGATCTGCGCCTTGACGATCTCGACCTGGATGCGCGGGTTGACCTCGATGAAGTAGAACCGGCCGGTGTCGGCATCCATCAGGAACTCGACGGTGCCGGCGCCGACATAGTCGGTCGCCTTGGCGATCTTCAGCGCGTAGCCGCACAGCTCCTCGCGCTGGGCGTCGTCGAGATAGGGGGCGGGCGCGCGCTCGACCACCTTCTGGTTGCGGCGCTGGATCGAGCAGTCGCGCTCGAAGAGGTGGACGGCGTTGCCGTGGGTGTCGCCCAGCACCTGCACCTCGACATGGCGGGCGCGCTCGACCAGCTTTTCCAGATAGACCTCGTCCTTGCCGAAGGCGGCCTTGGCCTCGCGCCGCGCCTCGGTCACCTCGCGGGCAAGGTCGGCCTCCTCGCGGATGGCGCGCATGCCGCGGCCGCCGCCGCCCCACGAGGCCTTGAGCATCAGCGGATAGCCGATCCCGGCGGCGAGCTTCTTCACCGCCCCGATGTCGTCGGGCAGCGGGTCGGTCGCCGACACCACGGGCACGCCGATCTCGACGGCGAGGTTGCGGGCGGCGACCTTGTTGCCGAGCCGGCGCATGGTCTCGGGCCGCGGGCCGATGAAGGTGATGCCCGCTTCGGCGCAGGCGTCGGCGAATTCGGGGCTTTCCGAAAGCAGGCCGTAGCCGGGATGGATCGCATCCGCGCCCGACAGCTTCGCGACGCGGATCACCTCCTCGATGGACAGATAGCTCTCGATCGGCCCCATTTCCCTGGCGAGGTGCGGGCCGCGCCCGACCTGATACGATTCGTCGGCCTTGAAGCGGTGCAGCGCGTATTTGTCCTCTTCGGCCCAGACGGCGACGGTCTCGATGCCGAGCTCGTTGGCGGCGCGAAAGACGCGGATGGCGATCTCGGAGCGGTTCGCGACGAGGAGCTTCTTGATCTTGGGCACGTGGCAACTCGCAATCTGGAAGAGGCTGACGGGAAGGGGCCGGTGAAGTGCACCGAAATCGCCGCGCAATGCAAGGCGTTTTCCCCAAGGTCAGCGATTGTCACGGCATCTTCCGGGCGGCAGAAACGGCACACGGGCGGCCCTGCCGGCGATCGCGGCAGCGACGGGCGGACTTGCCTAAAATTTGAACGGTGTTCTAACGGCAAGCTTAAACCCTCCTCTGCTAGAGCACGGGCACGAGAACCTTCGCGGCAGAGTGCCTGTTGATGCAATCGGAAGTTTTATCGCCCGACCGGAAGCAATTCGAGATTGCCGACAGCGCCGGGACGCCGGCGCGCCGCAAGGGCCGTGTCACCATGCTCGGCCTGCGCGGCATTCCCGACGTCCAGGGCGGGGTCGAGAAGCATGTCGAGATGCTGGCCGGCCGGCTGGCGGCGCAGGGCTGGGAGGTCGAGGTGGTCGGCCGCAGCCCCTATCTGCCGGGCGCGGGCGCGCGGCAGTGGAACGGCGTGCGCGTGGTGCCGCTGTGGGCGCCGAGGCATGTGGCGCTGGAAGCGCTGGCGCATACCTTCCTCGGCGTCTGCCGCGCGGCGGTGCGCCGGCCGGACATCCTGCACATCCATGCCGTCGGTCCGGCGCTGATGGTGCCGCTGGCGCGCCTCTTCGGCCTCCGCGTCGCCGTCACCCATCACGGCTACGACTACGACCGGCAGAAATGGGGGCGCCTCGCCCGGACGGCGCTCAAGCTCGGCGAGCGGTTCGGCATGCGCCTGTCGCACGGCCGCATCGCCGTCTCGGGCGACATCGCGCGCACCATGGACGCGCGCTACGGCGTCGCCGTCGATTTCGTGCCGAACGGCGTCGCGGTGGCGCCGGGCGATGTGCGGACCGGCATTCTCGACGAGTTCGGGCTGGCGCCGCGGCGCTACGTCCTGCTTGCCGCGCGCTTCGTGCCGGAGAAGCGCCAGACCGACCTGATCCGCGCCTTCGCCCGCCTCGGCGATCCGCGCCTGCGGCTGGTGCTCGCCGGCGACGCCGAGTTCGACAGCGACTATGCGCGCGAGGCAAGGGCGCTCGCCGCCGAAACGCCGGGCGTCGTGCTCGCGGGCTTCCAGTCCGGCGACCGGCTGGCGGAGCTCTTCGCCAATGCGGCGCTGTTCGTCCTGCCGTCCAGCCACGAGGGCATGCCGATCGCGCTTCTGGAGGCGATGGCCTACGGCCTGCCGGTGCTGGCGAGCGACATCGTCGCCAACAGGGAGATCGGCCTGCCCGCAGCCGACTATGTCCCGCTCGGCGACACCGAGGCGCTGGCCAGCGCGATGGCGGCGAAGCTCGCCGCCCTGCCGGGCGAGGAGGAGATGCGCCGGCGCGCCCGCGAGGTCGAGGCCGCCTACAGCTGGTCGAGCATCGCCCGCCGGACCGAGGCGGTCTACGACGCCGTCCTCGGCCGGCGGGGCTGAAGCGGGATGGAGCGAAGCCGCCGCATGGACAGCGCCGCCGTCAAGCGCATCGCAGGCATCCTCGCGTGGGTTGTTCTGGCCGTCATCGCGTTCTCGACGCTGTCGCCCATCGGCATGCGGCCGCATCTCGGCGCCTTCGTCCACCTCGAGCGGTTCGGCGCTTTCGCGCTGATGGGCTTCCTGTTCGCGCTGGTCCACCCGCGCCGCATCGGGCTGGTGCTGCTGTGCGTGGTCGCGGCCGCGATCGGGCTGGAGCTCCTGCAGACGCTGGCGTCGGGCCGGCATGCGCGCGTCATCGACTTCGCCGTCAAGGCGACCGGCGGCATGGCGGGCGTCGGCGCGGCGTGGCTCGTCGCGCGCCGCATCAATCGAAACACAAGGTCTTTGGGTTAGGGTCCGTTCGGGACGATCTTTCCGATGGGCGCATGCTGGAGGCAGGCTTGACGGTATCCGTCATCATCAAGACGCTGAACGAGGAAAAGAAGATCGCCGCGACCGTCGAGAGCGCGCTGGCGGCGGTCGGGGTTGTCGGCGGCGAGGTGATCGTGGCCGACAGCGGCTCGCGCGACCGCACGGTGGAGATCGCCGCCCGCTATCCCGTGGTCATCGTCCAGATCGCGCCGCCGGCGCAGCCGAGCTGCGGCATCGGCCCCCAGCTCGGCTACCAGTATTCGCGCCATCCCTATCTGTGCCTGCTCGACGGCGACATGATCCTCGATCCGGGCTTCCTGCCCGATGCGCTCGCTTTCATGGCACGCCACCCGACGGTGGCCGGCGTCACCGGCCATGTCGAGGAAATGGCGGTGTCGAACCTCGAATTCGCCCGCCGCGTCGGCCGCGACAATCCCGAGAACCGCGTCGGCGAGATCGACCGCATGAACGGCGGCGGCCTCTACCGGCGCGCGGCCATCGAGGAGGTCGGCTATCTTTCCGACCGCAACCTGCATGCCTATGAGGAGTTCGACCTCGGCGTGCGGCTGCGCAGCGCCGGCTGGGGGCTCCATCGCCTCGACCGCCGCTTCGTCAGCCATTACGGCCATACGGAGAATTCCTACCGGCTGCTCGTGCGCCGCTGGAAGAGCAAGTATCTCTACGGCATCGGCGAGCTGCTGCGCGCCTCGCTCGGCAAGCCCTATTTCTTCCGGCTCTTCCGCGAGCTGCGCGAGCTGCGGCTGTGGGCCGGCATCTATCTGTGGTGGGCGGCCTCGCTCGCCGTCCTGATCGTCCTGCCCGACAAGGCGCTGGCGCTCGGCATCGTCGCCGCGCTGTTCGCGGCCGTCGTCGCCCTGATGAGCGTGAAGAAGGGCGGCCTGAGCATGGGCTTCTATACGGTGGTGGCGTGGTTCTTCCATGCCGCGGCGCTGCCTTTCGGCTTCATGCGGCGGCGGCGGGAGCCGGCGGCGCCGATTGAAAGCCGCATCGTCGGCAAGGGCGCATGAGGAGAGCCGTCGCCCTTGCCGTGGTGGCCTTGCTGTGGGGCTGCTCGGAGGCCCCGCGCGCCGTCGCTTCGGACGAATGGCTGCCGGTGCGCGAGGTGTCGCTCGAAATCCGCCCCGGCAGTCCGCTCGACTTTTCCGCCTTCCTGCCCAACCGGGCCATCGGCCCGATGAACGCCATCGGCGCGGACCGGCGGGTGGTGGCGCGGGCCGACGGGCGGCTCGCCTTCGCCGATACCCCGGAGGAACCGGCGCGGCTGTTCTGCGCCTCGCTCGCCTGGAGCCCGGCCTCGGGCGGCTTTCCCGCCCGTGACGCGGCCGACCGCTATGCGCGGCAGCTCGCGCTTCATGGCTACAACATCGCCCGCCTGCATTTCCTCGATGCGGCGCTGATGTTCGGGCGCGGGACGGATTTCGACTTCGACCCCGAGACGCTCGACCGCATCCACTATCTGCTCGCCGCGCTGAAGCGGAACGGCATCTACTGGATGATCGACGCCATGTCCTCGTGGCGCGGGGCCTATGGCGGGCATGACGACCGCTGGGACCCGAACGGCGACTTCAAGCTCGCCCTGCACTTCGAGGGCGAGGCGTTCGAGCACTGGCGGCGCTTTCAGGAGGCGTTCCTCGCCCGCGTCAATCCCTATACCGGCGTCGCGCCGATCCATGACGAGGCGCTGGCGCTGGTGATCCTCGCCAACGAGAACGGCATCGAGTTCGACGGCGTGGTCCACGACCGGCCGGGGCGGCCACCCTACGGCGCCATGCTCGCCGCGCCGTTCAACCGCTGGCTCGCCGGCCGCTACGGCTCGACGGTGGAGCTTCGCCGCGTCTGGGCCGATCTTGCGCCCGAGGAGCGCGAGCGGGAAAGCGCCGACAGGATGACCGGGGCGCTGCGCGATCTCGGCTATGAAGGGCTGATCAGCACCTACAACAACTGGCCGACCGTGCAGACGGCGCTGAGCCGCGCCGGCCTCGATGCGGTGACGATGAACACCTATCACGACTGGGTCGGCAGCTACGCTCCCGGCGCGTCCATCGGGCAGGCGGGCTCGGTCGCCGACGAGGTCGACTACATCAGGATGGCGGCCGCCGCGCGCTGGCTGGGCAAGCCGTTCGCGATCAGCGAGTGGGACCATCTGTTCTGGAACCGCCATCGCTACGAGGCCGGCCTTGCGATGCCGGCCTATGCCGCGCTGCAGGGTTGGGACGTGCTGTGCCGGCACGGCCACGGCCCGATCGCGCTCGCCTATGGCGAGCCCTACGCCCACAAGCGGGCGATGCTGCCCTATGCCATCGCGCTCGATCCGGTGGCGCGGGCGGGCGAGACGCTGGCCGCGCTCCTCTACCGGCGCGGCGACGTCGCCGAATCCGGCATCACCGTCCCGTTCGCGGTGCGCGGCGAGGCGGATCTGGGTCCCGACATGCAGGCGCGGGAGCCAGGCACCCTCACCCGCCTGGCGCTCGTCGGGCGCATCGGCCTGATGCCGGAGGACGAGGCGAAGGCGGCGCCCGTCTTCGTGCCGCAGCCGCGCGAGGCGGCTGACGGCATGCGGATCCTCGACGCGCTGCGCCGCGGCGGCCTCTTGCCGGCGGACAACCGCACCGCGCCGCATGACGGCGTCTACGAGAGCGATACCGGCCAGATCCTGCTCGACAGCGGGGCAGGGGAGCTGCGCGTCTCGACGCCGGCGACGGAAGGCCTCGCCTTCTCGGATCTGCGCACGCCGGTCGATCTCGGCACCCTGTCGGTGAAGGCTGCGGAAGGGCCCGGCCTCGTCGCGCTCTCGTCCATCGAGGAAGGCAGGACGCTGGCCGACGGTCGGCGCTTCCTCGTCGTCTTCGCGACCGATGCGCGCAACACGGGCATGCGCTTCCGCGACCGGGCGGAAAAGGTGATCGAGGATTTCGGCCGCCTGCCGGTGCTGATCCGCAAGGGAAACGTCGATGTCAGGATCGCGCGCGAGGGGCGGTGGAGGCTGTCGCCGGTCGGCCTCGACGGCGAAGTCCATGCGCCCGCGGCGCAGGGCGAGGGCGCGGTGGCGTTCCGGCTCGGCAACGACGTCCCGTCGGGGCCGACGACCTATTTCCTGCTGGAGATCGACTGAATCAGGCCGCGCCGAGCGTGCGGTAGAGCGCAAGCGTGCGGTCGCGATAGGCGGCGGCGGAGAATTCCGCGGCGATCCAGTCCCGGCCCGTCCGGCCCATGGCGGCGCGTTCGGCGGGCTGGCGCGCGGCAAGCGCCGATAGTGCAGCGGCAAGGCTTTCGGCGTCGCCCGACGCGGCCATCAGGCCGGTCTCGCCGTCGCGGATCATCTCCGGGATGCCGCCGATGGCCGCGCCGATCACCGGCCGGCCGAGCGCATAGGCTTCGAGCACGCTGATCGGGGCGTTCTCGTACCATTCGGACGGCAGCACCAGCGCCCTGGAACGGCCGATCATGCCGTGGAGCGCCTCGCCGGAGAGGTAGCCGGCGAAGGTCACGTCGGCGCCGGTCTCGGCCGTCAGCCGGCGCAGCGCCTCCTCCTCCGGCCCGGTGCCGGCGATGACCAGACGCTGGCCGGAGAGGGCGGCGGCGCGGATCAGCGTCGCGATGCCCTTTTCCGGGGCGAGGCGGCCGGCGAAGGCGAAATAGCCATCCTCGTCCCAGTCGCTACGGTAGTGGCCGACGTTCACGAAGTTCGGGATGTGGACCATCCTGTCGCGCGGCCAGCCCCACTCCACCAGCTTCTCGAGATAGAAGCGCGACGGCACGACGAGCCGGTCGACCTTGTCGCGGTAGAGGCCCAGCGCCCGGTGCAGCACGGTCTCGACCAGCACGAGGCCGCTCAGCGCCCAGGAATCCTTGATGCAGCGATGGCGCAGCACGTTGTAGACGCGGCCGCCCTTGCAGTCCTCGCATACCTTGCCGTCGCGCAGCATCTTGTAGGCCGGGCAGGCGAGCTTCAGGTCGTGGACCGTCATCGCCACCGGGATGCCGGCGGCCTTGAGCGTGGCGAAGACCGACGGCGACAGGTGGTGGTAGACGTTGTGGGCATGCGCCACGGAAGGGCGGGCGCGCTCGATCAGCCGGCGGATGTTGCGCTGCGCCTCGAAGGAATAGAGGATGCTCGCCGCCTGCACCGCCTTGCGGGCGGGGCCGGTGCGGCGGCCGTACTCGATCTCGGACACGAAGTAGTCCGACCATGGCGACGGCTCGTTGTGGTCGTGCTGCATGGCGAAGGGCACAACGTCCCAGCCGATGTCCTCGAACATCGCCATGTGGTCGAAGAACACGGCTTCCGCGCCGCCGCGGCGGTAGAAGTAGTTGTTGATCGCCAGCAGGCGCTTCTGCACGTTCCGACCCCCGTTTCCTACCAGCCGAGGCGGTCGAGCGCGCGGGAGACCGTCAGCACCTCGCAGCCGCTTTCCACGGCATGGCGCACCAGGAGCTCGAAGGTCTCCGGCGTGCAGCCGTAGGGCGTCGGGCGCTCGGCGACGTCGTGGCCGTAGAAGATCAGCCAGCCCGGCTCCCGCGCCACGTCATCGATGACACGGGTAAGGGCGCGCGCCTTCTCCTCCGGCTGCTCGATGGCCACGCCCTTCAGCATCATCGGGTCGGTCGGCCCGCGGTTGATCGCGCCGCCGCCGCCGCGGCAGCTTCGGTAGCGGCGGCGCAATTCGCGGCGCGCCAGCGGCCAGGCGGCGTTGTAGGGGAAGGCGAAGTTCTGCGCCCGCTCGATGCCGGCCGCCTGCCGCAGCCAGGCGGCGTTGCGGTCGAGGTCGTGCGCGAGGGCGGAGCCGGGCATGCGGCGGACCGCCTTGTGCGCGAAGGTGTGGCAGCCGATCTCGTGGCCGCGCCCGGCGAGCTCGCGGCAGCCTGCGGCGGAAATCAGCGTGCGGTCCGGCTCGACCTGTCCCGCCAGCCCGCCCGTGATGTAGAACGTGCCGAAGACGCCGTATTTCTCGAGGATCGCCGCACCGGCGGTGAGAGCCGTGTCGGGCACGTCGTCGAAGGTGAAGGACACGATCGGCGTCGTCGTGCCCACGGTCTTCGGCCGGCCGGCGAAACGCCAGATCAGCCGGTTGGAGAGGCGGTCGGCGAGGCTGCCGACCTTCCGTGCGATCTCAGGCATGTGCCGCCACCCCTATTCCCGCCTTCCGCGGCGCTTCCTGCGCCAGCGTGGCGCGCGATTGCAGCCGCAGCCCGCACAGCGCGGCGACCAGCGTGAACCAGACGAAGCTGCCGCCCTCGAAGAACAGGCTCTCCAGCCCGGCGTTGAACAGGGAGAACAGCCAGATGCGGACGAAGAGCCGCGTCAGCGGCGACCGTTCCTCGGCGGGGGCCATGCGGCCGATGTCGCGCAGCGGCAGGGCGATCAGCCAGCACAGGGTCAGGAGCAGGCCGGGAATGCCGGTGGTCAGCGCGATGTCGAGATAGGAGTTGTGGCCGTTGGCGGCCGCCACCGCCCAGGTCTCGATGGTGCCGCCGCCATGGACCAGCTCCTCGGTCTGCCAGAAGGCGCGGAAGCCGTAGCCGGTGATCGGGCGTTCGGCGAGCGCGCCGAAGGCGAAGCGCCAGATGTCGGTGCGGTTGGTGAAGGTGGCGTCGATGCCGAGATCGGCGATCAGCCTGCCGAACGAATCCCACACCGCCGCGCCGACGGTGAGGAAGTTGAAGGCGGCGACGCCGCCGATGACGATCGGAATCCGCAGCCAGCGCGCCTTCTCGAACATGAAGGCGAGGATGAGGATGAACGGCACCATCGCGGTCGAGGTCTTGCCGCCGGTGTGCATCAGGAAGAAGACGGCGAGGCCGACGATGGCGAGGCCGGCCGCGCGCGACCACACGCGCATGACGTAGAGCCCGAAGAAGGTGGCGAGCGCCATCGCGGCGGCGGCGCTGTTCTTGTGCGGGAAGTGGCCGCGCCACAGGCCGGCATTCATCGGCTCGCGCAGCTCGGACGCCTGATGGATCGACAGCGTCGGCTTGAGGAGGACGCCGTAATAGGCGACGGCCAGCATGATCAGCATGGTCACGCCGATCATCCGGGCGAAGTGCCGTTCGGACGACGGCAGCAGCAGGTAGATGCCGGCATTGGCGGTGGCGAGGACGGCGAGGACCACGCCCTTGATGCCGAGCATCGGGTGGGCCGAGATCAGCGACACCGACAGGAACCACAGGAACATCGCGCCGAGAAGCAGACGGGGCTGCAGGATGGCGTTGCGCATCGGGTGGAGGAGGCCGTAGCCGAGCAGGGCCGCGGTGAGCCCCAGCGTCACGATCTGGTTGAGCCGGTTGGAGCGGCCCGCCGCGGGATCGAGCGCCGCCTCGCCGGTCAGGTCGACGAAGGGCGTCAGGGAGATCCACAGGAACAGCGATATCGCCATGAACAGCAGCGTGCCCAGCCAGCGCGGCGGGGCGGGGAGCTGCATCGAAGGCGGCCCGGCCGGGGGCTGCATGCGCAGCCCGCTCATGCCGCGAGTGGGCGCGGCTGGTCCGCGGGCAGGCGGTGCGGCGTGCGGATATAGCGCCACAGGCCGAGGCCGAGCGCGGCGGCCATGCCGAGGAACAGCCCGGCAAAGACGCCCGCGGCCAGCAGAAGCAGCGTCCGCGGCGGCCAGCTCCGCGCCTGCGGCGGCACCGGGCGCGAGATCACGCGGACATTGGTGGCGTCGATCTGCTGGCGCTCGGCGATCTGCTGGGTGCGCGCGAGATAGGTCTCGTAGATCGTCGCCCGCGTGCGCGCCTCGCGCTCGAGATCGCGCAGCTGCACCTGGGCGGCGTTGTCGGAGAAGACGTTGGCGCGTTCCTCGTCGGCCTTGCCGCGCAGCGCGTCGAACGCCGCCTGCTCGCGGGCGAGGTCGGCGCGGGCCAGCTCCAGGATGCGCCGGGCCTCGCGGCCCATGGCGCCTTCGAGGGTGGCGCGCTCCGACAGCGCCGAGACCATGCGCGGATGGCGCGGGCCGTAGGTGCGCTCGATGGAGCCGATCTGCTGCTGGAGCGTGTTGGACTGCTCGCGCAGGCTGGTCATGGTCTCGGAATCGAAGACGGAGGCGCTGGCGGCCTGCCCGCGCTCGATGGCCGTGCTCATCTGCGTGAAGCGGGACTGCGCCTGGATCAGCCGCTGCTGGGCTTCCAGCACCTGCGTGTTCAGCTCGGTCGAAAGCTGGTTGCTGACCAGCTCGCCGTTGCTCGACTGCAGGCCGTTGGCGCGGCGGAACTCCTCCACCCGGCGCTCCGCCTCGGTGACGTTCTCGCGCAGCTCGTCCAGACGCTGCTTGAGGTTGTCGGCGACGCGGCCGGCGCTCTCGGCGGCGGCGTGGAACAGCTCCTGCTCGAACGCCTCGACGATGGCGTCGGAGATGGTCACGGCCTTGGCAGGCTCCTCGCTCCAGACCTTCAGCACCACGACGAAGGACCGCTCCTCGCGGCGCGCCTCGACACGCTCGCTCAGCGCGCGCATCGCGGCGATGCGGTTGTCGCCGTCGCTCTCCGCGCGGCCGAACAGCGCCTTGATGAAGGCGAGCGGGTCCGGCTTGACGAATTCGGGGTCTTCGGTCAGCCGCAGGGTCTCGATGACGCGCGCCAGCACGTTGCGCGAGGTCAGGACCCGGAGCTTGCTCTCCACTTCGAGGAGCTGGGCGTCGCGCTGGGGATTGGTGGTGAAGACGTCGTCGCTGACGACGTTGAGGTTGGACGGGTCGACGACGATGTCGGTGTAGACCGTGTAGCGCGGCGTCGCCACGAAGGCGTAGACGAGCGCGGCGGCGACGCACATGGCGACCGCCGCGACGATCAGCAGGATGCCGTCGCGCAGCCAGGTGAAGAAGTCGTCGAAGCCGAGCGCGCCGAGCGCCGACAGGCCGGGAAAGGGCGAGAAGCCGCCGGTTCCGGGCGAAAGCCGCGCCGTCTCGGCAGCGGGAGAGGCGGCCGCCTGGAGCAGCGAGCCCGGCACCCGCTCGTCAGCAGGGAGCCGCCGCCGCGCGTGTCGGGGGAACGGCCGACCACGGTGCCTTTGGGCGGGTCTGCTCGCTCTGGCTGGCGCGGCCTGTACATCCGTGGGGCTCTCTTAAGGTGCGTCTCCGGCAGAAGCGCGCATTGTCGGCTGTTTCTCGAGGCAATTCCGAGGATTAGGCAGTCATGGTAAATATTCTGTAAAATGGCGCCGCCCGCATCGTGCCCGGATCGTTTTCGGCAAGTCAGGGCGCAAAACCGCTTCGCACTTTTCCTGAACTGCTCAGAAATCCGTGACCAGCCTGCTCCAGCTTTCGGAGGCGAGGCCGCCGATATAGATGTCGCCGCGCCGCGCCGTCTCGAGGAGGTCGTCGTGGCGGCTGTTGATGTAGAAGAAGCCGCGGTGGCGGAAGCTCAGGCGGCGCTGCCGCATGATCGCGTTCATCATGAAAGGCTGGGCCATGCCGGTGGCGAGCGCGTAGCCTTCTTCCGCGAGGCAGGCGAACATCTGCCCGACCACGTCGCGCTCGCGCCCTTCCGCGCATGCCAGATTCATGACGGTGGCGGCCGCGCCAGGCCGGCCGAAGAACAGGAAGGCGCCGATCGTCCCATTCCGGTCCGCGACGATGCGGCAGTCGAGCGCGCCGAGCGTGCCGTTCATGGCGGCGATGCCGGCGAGCCAGTCGAAGCTCTCCTTCGTCCAGACGGGATGAATGGCGAAGCGCTCGAACATCGGCCGCGCGCAGTCGAGGAACTCGGTCGGGTCGGCCCGCCGGGCCGTGCATCCGGGCACGGGCTGCGGCCTCAGCGACGGCTTCCACGACAGGAGCATGCGGTCGACGAGGCGCAGCGGGGCGGCGGCATGGAGGAGGCGGACCGATTTGCCGCGGCAGGCGCTCAGGACCGCCGCGCCGAGCGGCTGGAAGGCGCGCTGCCATTCGAGGCTCTGCACCGGCAGCATGATGCCGCCGACCGCGCTCCAGTGGTCGGCGCTGACCGGTGAGGCGTTGTCGCTGAAGCACATGTCGACCTGGCCGGCGCGCAGGCTGCGGGCCAGCCTCGCCGCGCCGAGCGCGGCCTTGTCCCCGTGGGACATGAAGGCGCACAGAAGCCGCGCCATGACCGGGCGGCCATGGACGCTGAACGGCATGGGAATGGCGAGGATGGCGCTCGATATGCCGTCCCGGGCGCTGTCGTAGACGACGCTGCCGTGCTCCTCGCTGTAATGGGGGCTGCCGAAGAACAGGGTCTCGATATAGGCGGCGAGATCGCCGGTCGGGCGCCCCTTGGCGAACACGGCCTCGAACATGGTGGCGACGGCCGGGATGTCGTCGCGCCGCATCGGGCGCACGCCCGCATGGGCGGGTGCCGCGGCCGGGGGCGCAGCGTCCTTCCGCACGGCTGATGCACCGGTGCCGACCGTCATTCCTTCCCCCGTTCCGCCAGCGCCCGATCCCTGCGGACGATCTGCGCGAAGACTGCCCAGGACGCGATCACCATCACAAATTCTATAACATAGAATGAAATGAACGTGCCGGTCGGCGGCGCGTACCACGTCGCCCAAGCCGCCAGCGCCGCACCGGCCAGGCTGCCGGTGCCCATGACGGCGGCGCGCTGCTTCTGGTGGCCGGACGCGCCCAGCGCCTCCATCGCTACGGCCCACATGCCGAGCGGCACCACCACCCAGCACAGGATCCTGACGAAGGAAACGAGGGACACGTAGTCGTGGCCGAAGATGTAGGGCAGGAGCGGCGCGAGCACGAACAGCGCGAGCGCCGCCGCGATGCCGATGGCGGTCGCGGCGATCAGGATCTTGCGCACGCGCCCGACCGCGTTGTGCAGCCCCTCGGCCGAGGCGCGCGCCGAGCCCGGATAGAGGAGGCGGTTCAGCGCCTCGACGGCGAGATAGCTGCTTTCGAGCATGCGCCGGGCGACGCTGTAGCTGGAGACGATCTCGGCCGTCGAGACGAGGCTCAGCACGAGGAGATCGGTGTTCTGGCGCACGGCGCGCAGGATGAAGGGGATGCTGAAATAGAGGCCCTGCGGCAGCTCCTCGCCGACGATGCGGAAGATCGGCCGTCCGAGCGGGCGGACGGCGGCGAGGCAGGCGAGCGCCACGAGGACGTGGACCCCGAACTGCCACACGGCCCAGGCGGCGACCGTCGCCACGCCGAAGCCGACGCAGGCGAGCGCGGCGGCGGCCGTGCGGGCGAGCGCGAAACCGACCACCACCTTGTTGGCCGAGGCGAAATCGCTGTGGGCGATGAAGATCTGCTCGGACAGCACGATGACGCGCACCAGCACCACGTTCGTCACCAGCATCAGCGAGATCGCCGCGACGTTGGTGGCCGGATCGGGCGACAGGGTGAAGAAGAGCGGCAGGATCGCCGCGCCGGCGAGGACGAGGACCACGCCGCTCGCCGCGGTCAGGATGACGTTGTGGCCCAGCATCGCCGGGTACATGGCGCGGTCGCGCGCGACGCGGCGCACCAGGCATTCCATGGCGCCGAGGCCGCAGACGTGGACGGCGATGTTGGCGATGGCGGTGATGGCGACGAACAGGCTGAACTCGTGGACGCCGAGCCAGCGGGCGAGGATGGCGAAGGTGACGAGCTGCGCCGCCGCGCCGATGACGAGGCTGCCGCCCGAGGCGGCATAGGAGAGGGCCATCGGCACGAGGGATCTGAGGCCGGATCGCGTCTCGTTGATGCTGTCTTGTGCCATCCGCCCCGTTCTCGATGCGATCTATCGACGGCCGATGCCCTGTTGCGGGCCGGGCTTGCGCGCTGGTCACGGCCGCGTGTCGGTGCGGACCGGGACGTGCGACCCTAGCAGGGAGTGATGATCTTGCGGTTAACGCGCCGCGGACGGATTTCAGCTTCCGTTTACCCGCGTGCTCTAGGCTGCAGGCCGACCCCTCCCGCACCCGGACAGCGAGGAATACCCGCATTGAACGACAACAAGCCGCTCGATCCGGGAGATGGTGAGCGTCCCGCAGGCCGTCTCCACCGCTTCATGGACATCGAACTGGAGCTCGCGCCCGACGTCCTCGTGCCGCGGGCGGAAACGGAGCTGCTCGGCCGCCATGCCGTGGAAGCTCTCGGCGCGCCGGAGGCCGGCAGCGTCGTCGTCGACATGTGCTGCGGCTCGGGCAATCTGGCGCTGGCCATCGCCGACGCGGTGCCTTCCGCGCGCGTCTGGGGCGCGGACCTGACCGACGGCACGGTGGCGCTCGCGCGCCGCAACGTGCGGCGCCTCGACCTCGGGGACCGCGTCTCGATCCGGCAGGGCGACCTGTTCGCGGCGCTTGCCGGCGACGGGCTCGAAGGCCGCGTCGACATGGTCGTGTGCAACCCGCCCTATATCTCGACGGCGCGGCTCGAAGGCGAAAGCGCGCATCTCCTCGACAGCGAGCCGCGCGAGGCGTTCGACGGCGGGCCCTACGGCATTTCCATCCAGCAGCGGCTGATCCGCGACGCGGCGGCCTTCCTCAGGCCGGGCGGCTGGCTGATGTTCGAGTTCGGCGAGGGGCAGGACCGGCAGGTGGCGGCGCTTCTTTCGCGGGCGAAGGCCTATGCGCCGGTCGAGTTCGCGCGGGACGAGGCCGGCCGGCCGCGCGTCGCCATGACGCGGCGGCTCGCCGGTGCGCCGGCTGCGCCCGGAGGCGGCGCGGCATGAGCGAAATCCGCCCGCTGCGGCACGAGGACATCGACGCCGTCGCCGCGCTGTTCCAGGAGGTGTTCCGCGATCCGGGCGCGCCGCCGCCGCCGGCGCTGACCGCCTATCTGCGCCGGCTCTATCTCGACATGCCGGGCTGCGATCCCGAGATCGCGCCGCTCGTCCATGTCGATGCGGCGGGCGGGATCACCGGCTTCGTCGGCGTCAACGTGCTGCCGATGACCTTCGGCGAACGGAAGCTCAGGGCCGCGGTCTGCGGCTCGCTGATGGTGAAGGACCGCGAGCGCGACCCGATGGCGGGCGCGCGCCTGCTCAAGGCGTTCCTGGCCGGGCCGCAGGACCTGTCGCTGAGCGAGACCGCGAGCGAGGTGTCGGCGCGGATGTGGACCGGCTTACGCGGCATCGCCCTGCCGCAATACAGCCTCGACTGGGTGCGCCTGATCCGCCCGGGCGCCTTCATGCTCGAACTGGCGTCCGACCGGCTGGGCGCGATGCGCCTGCTCTCGCCGGCGGCGCGCGGCCTCGACCGGCTGTGGCGCGGCCGCATGGGACGCGGCGACCTGCGCTGGTCGGGCGTGCCGGACGACTGGCCGATCCAGGGCGGGCTGAGCGTCGCGGAGATCGACCGGGCGGCCTTCGCCGCGCTCGTCGCGCCGCTGACGGCGCAGTTTGCGCTCCGGCCGGACTGGGCCGAGGGCCAGCTCGACGCCATCCTCGCCGATGCCGAGGCGAAGCCCGACTACGGCGAGCCGGTGTTCGCCAGCGTCAATGCGCGCGGCGGCAAGGCGGTCGGCGCCTTCGCCTATCATGTGCGGCCGGGGCGCGTCGCGCGCGTGCTGCAGGTGCTGGCGCTGCCGGGGCAGGCGGGCGCCGTCATCGACTGCCTGATCGGCGACGCCGCGGCGCGGGGGGCGGCGGGCCTGCGCGGGCGCACGCAGCCGGCGCTGCTCGAAGCGATGCTCGGCCGGCGCATCGCCTTCACCCATGTCGCCTCGACCGTCGCCCATTCGCGCGATCCGGAGATCGTGCGCGCCTGCCGCGACGGCGAGATCTTCGTCAACGGAATCGCCGGCGAGCACTGGAGCCGGCTGATCGGCGGCTCCTTCGACTGAGGATCAGCCGGCGATCTCCCCGACCGGCTGCACGAGCTGCGGCCCCATGTGGAGATAGCGCGTCGCCTTGCGCTTGGCGGCGATGTCGGCCCATACGCGGCCGACCTGCACTTCGCTCAATCCCGTCGCGGCCGCGACCTCTGCCGCCGGCACGCCGTTGTTCAGGCCGTAGAGGCACAGGTCCATGCGGTCGTAGGGCAGGGAGAAGTAGAACTCCTCCTGCGTCTGCTCCAGCGAGTAGGTGTCGGTCGTCGGCGGCCGGCGGCGGATTTCCTCCGGCACGCCGAGATGGGCGGCGAGCGCGTAGACCTGGCTCTTGTAGAGATGAGCGATCGGCTTGACGTCGGCCGCGCCGTCGCCGTTCTTGACGAAGAAGCCCTGGTCGTATTCCAGCCGGTTCGGCGTGCCGATGACGGCGAAGTTCAGCCGGTCGGCGTGGTAGTATTCGACCTGCTTGCGCGTGCGCTGCTTCATGTTGGTGGCGGCGACGATGCCGAGATAGACGGAGGGCGGCATGCGCAGCTTCCGCTGCCTGCCTTCGGGGTCCTGCACCACCAACGACGAGATGTTGTAGCCGTCGCCTTCGAGCGCGTTGGCGATGACGATCTTCGACGCCCAGCCCGGCCCGTAGTCCGGCACCAGCTCGCGGATGAAGGCGTCGCGGCGCTCGTAGCAGCCCATGGCCTTCAGCGCCGGGCCGATGTCCTCCACTGCCGCCTCGACGCCGAAGGTCCCGGCGGCCAGCCGGCCGAGACGCAGGCTCTCGGGGTCGGAGTCGTTTTCCGGCATGAACAGGCCGAAGACGTTCTGCGCGCCTGCCGCGCGCACGGCGAGCGCCAGCGACACGCTGGAATCGATGCCGCCGGAAAGGCCGAGCACCAGCCCGCGCTTCTTCATGGCGCGGAGCTGGGCGCGAAGGGCCGTGACGATGCGCTCGACCTCGGCTTCGGCGTCGATCGCCAGCGTCTCGGCGGAAAAGGCGGCGGGATGGGCGGGGCGGATGTTCATTCGGCGGGTTCCACGGTTTCGGCCGCCAGCCTGCGGCTGACCTTGCCGGTGTCGGTCTTCGGCAGTTCGGTGCGGAATTCCACGATCTTCGGCACCATGAAATCCTCGAGATGGGCCGAGCAATGGCGGATGACGTCCTTCTCCGTCAGCGCCGGATCGGACCGGATGACCAGCGCGCCGATGGCGTGGCCCAGCACCGGGTCGGGCACGCCGATCACCACCGCCTCGGCGATGCCGGGATGGGCGTGCAGCACCGCCTCGACCTCCTTGGGCGCGACCTTCTCGCCGCGCGTCTTGATGATGTCGTCCTTGCGGCCGACGAAATAGAGGAAGCCTTCCTCGTCGGTGCGGAAGAGGTCGCCGGTGTGAAGCACCTTCTCCCACGGATTGGGGCCGGGGCGCAGCATCTTCGCCGTCGCCTCGTCGTTGCGCCAGTAGCCCTGCATGACGTGCGGGCCGCGGATGACGAGCTCGCCGGAGACGCCGGGCGGCACGGGCCTGCCGGCGTCGTCGACCACGAAGGCCTCTGTGTTGGGAATGGCGATGCCGACCGAGCCCGGCCGGCGGTCGAGCTCCGCCGGCGGCAGATACGTGCAGCGCTTGCACTCGGTCAGCCCGTACATCGAGTAGAGCCGTGCCCCGGGGAACAGCTCGCGCAGGCGCGCGATGTGCGACGGGGGCAGCGCGGCGGCCGTGTTCGTCAGGTAGCGCAGCGACGGCAGGAAGCCCGGCTGAAGGTCGCGCATCTGCAGGATCATCGCCGCCATGGTCGGCACCAGCGGGAAGCCGGTGACACCCTCCTCGCGGATGCGCTCGAAGATCGCCTGCGGGAAGGCGAACGACTTCTCCAGCACCAGCGTCGCGCCGAGCCGCATCGCCATCAGGAGCTGGTAGAGCCCGTAGTCGAAGGCGAGCGGCAGCACGTTGAGGATGACGTCGTCGTCGCGGTTCTCGAGATAGGTGGTGATCGATTCGGCCGCCGCATCGACGTTGCGATGGGTCATCATCACGCCCTTGGGCCGGCCGGTCGAGCCCGAGGTGTAGATGAGCATGGCGAGATCGACATCGATGCCGCCATGCGCGACCGGCTCGCGCGCCGTTTCGAGGCATTCGGAGAACGAGGCCGCGCCCTGCGGCGTCGTGCCGTTCGCGGCGGCGGTCGAGGCGATGAACAGCCCGTCCGCACCCTGCATGGCGCGCGCCTCGACGGCGACGGGGGCGAGCTTCGCCTGCGTCAGCACGGCGGCGGGCTCGCAGTCGCCGACGATGTAGGCGAGCTTGTCGGCCTTGGTCGAGGCGTTGATCGGGCTGAAGGTGGCGCCCGCCTTGAGCGTCGCGAAGATCGCGACCGCCGCCTCCCAGCAATTGTCCATGAAGACCAGAATGCGGTCGTTGCGCCTGACGCCGGCGTCGCGGAGCGCGGCGGCGAGGCGGTCCGTCAGATCGTCGAGCTCGGCATAGGTGACGCGCCGCCCGCCGGCGACCAGCGCCGTCTTGTCGCCGCGCAGCCGGGCGTTGTCCGTCAGGTAGCGTTCGATCCGCATGGCCTTGCCGCCTCCGCTACTCCGCCGCCACCGCCGAAGGCGACTTCGCCGTGACGAAGGCGGCGATGCGGTCGAGGGAGTCGAGGTTCGCCGGCACGATGTCGGCATCGGCCATCGTCACGCCGAAGCGCTCCTCGATGAAGGCCACGAGCTCGAGAACGCCAGTCGAGTCGATGATGTCGTTCTCGATCAGCGAGGCGTCGTCGGCCGGGGCCTGCGAGGCGTCGCCGAACAGGAAATTCTCGACGATGAAGGCCCTGACCTCGTTCTTGATGGTGTCGCTCATATCTACTTCCTTCCGTGCTTGCCGGTGCTTGCTTGTCAGGCCGCCTGTCAAGCCGCTTGGGCGATGCCCGCGCCGGCGGCGGCGAATGTCTCGATCCACAGTTGCGTCGACAGGACGCCGACGAAGGCGGCGTTGTCGCGGAAGCCGGTCGCCTGTCCCGTGGCGCATTTGGCGTGGAGCTTGGCGACCGCCTTGGGGTTGAAGAGGCCGGCGGCGGCGACGCGCTCCTCGCCCAGCGCCGCGCCGACGTAGTCGAGCGCGCCCGCCCCGGTGAAGGAGCGGCTGTCGGGGGCGCGGTAGGGCTGCTTCGGCCGGTTGCCGATCAGGGGCGGCAGGAGGTCCTTCGCCGCCTCGCGCAGGATGTGCTTCTCGGTCAGGCCCTTGAGCTTCATCTCCGGCGGCAGGCCGGCGGCGAACTCGACCAGCCGGTGGTCGAGGAAGGGGAAGCGGCCCTCGATGCCGTGGGCCATGGCCATGCGGTCGCCCTGGCTCGACAGGATGTAGCCGGGCAGCAGGAAGCGGCTTTCGAGATACTGCGCCTGATGCAGCGGGTGCCAGCGGCGGAAGGCTTCGGGCAGCAGGCCCGCCATCTCCTCGGCCGCGTCGTAGCCGGAAAGGGCGGCGCGCAGGTCGGCCGAGAAGAACAGCTTCGCCGCCGCCGTGCCGCGCAGGCGCGGCCGGTGCGAGAACAGCGGGTCGCCGAGCGGGTCGTTGCCGGCGCCGAAGAAGGCGGCGAGATATTCCGCCGACTGCTGCTGCAGGCCGGGCAGGTAGGGATAGAGCTTGCGGAAGAGGTGCGGCCGGATGCGCGAGCCGGGCTGGCGGCCGCAGAAGCGGCGCACCCGCGCCTCCTTGAAGATGTCGTAGCCGGCGAAGACCTCGTCGGCGCCCTCGCCGGTCAGCACCACCTTCAGCCCCGCCTGGCGGACGAGGCCGGAAAGCTTGAACAGCGGCGCCGGCGCCGTGCGCAGGATCGGCCGTTCGGTGAAGCGGATGACGTCCGGGAACACGGCGGCGATGTCGCCCTCGGCGCAGTGGATCGTCTCGTGCAGCGTGCCGAGCGCGCGCGCCATCTCCATCTGGAAGGCGCTCTCGTCGTGCTCGGCGCTGTCGAAGGTGACGGAGAAGGTGCGCAGCGTCTCCGGCGTCATGCCGGCGGCGAGCGCCGAGACGATGGAGGAATCGAGCCCGCCCGACAGATAGGAGCCGACCGGCACGTCGGCGCGCATGCGGATGCGCGTGGCGTCGGCGAGCAGCGCACGCAGCTCCTCGGCCGCCGCGCGCTCGTCGCGGTGGCGCGAGAGCTCGGCCGCGTCGGGGAATTCGAGCCGCCAGTAGGGCCGCGACGCCACGCCGCCGTCGTCCACGACCATCAGGCTGGCCGGTTCCAGCTCGTATATCCCCTTGAAGGGGGTGCGCGGCGCGATCGGCGCCCACAGCGTGAAGATCTGGTCGAGCGCGACCGGGTCGATCGCCGCCTCGATGCCGGGCACCCGAAGCAGCGCCTTCACCTCGGAGGCGAAATAGAAGACGCCGCCGTGCTGCGTGTAGAAGAGCGGACGCACCCCCATGCGGTCGCGCGCCAGCACCATGCGGCGGCGGCGCGCATCCCAGATCGCGAAGGCGAAGTCGCCGTTCAGGCGGCTGACGCAGTCCTCGCCCATCTCGTCGTAGAGATGGAGGATGACCTCCGTGTCGGAGGACGTGCGGAAGCGGCGGCCGCGCGCGCGCAGCTCGTCGCGCAGCTCGACATAGTTGAAGATCTCGCCGTTGAAGGCGATGGTCAGGTCGCCGCTCGCGTCGTGCATGGGCTGCTGGCCGTCGCCGAGGCCGACGATGGAAAGCCGCACATGGGCAAGCCCCGCCTGCGGCGCGGCGAAGATGCCCCGCTCGTCCGGGCCGCGGTGCTCAAGGGCGTGCGTCATGGCGCGAAGCAGGGGCTCCGCCTCCGCGACAACGCCGAAATAACCGCCGAAACCGCACATGGATCAACGCCTTGGGAACAGGAGGGGTGTCCTTCAATACCGCAGCACAACGTGCCTATGGGTTAATGCGCCGGGGCGGCTGTCGGACTTGGTTTACGAAACGGTAACCGGAAGCCTAAAGTTTTAGCCATCTGCGAAGGCCGCTCAGTAGGCGTTCTCGGTGTCGAGCAGGCGGATCGGCGTCAGGAGCAGGATCTTCAGGTCGAACCACAGCGACCAGTTCTCGATGTAGTAGAGGTCGAACTCGGTGCGCATCCTGATCTTCTCGTCGGAGTCGATCTCGCCGCGCCAGCCGTTGATCTGCGCCCAGCCGGTGACGCCCGGCTTGACGCGGTGGCGGGCGAAGTAGCCGTCGACGACGTGGTGGTAGAGCCGGTGGCGCGTCTGGCCGCTCACCGCATGCGGGCGCGGGCCGACGAGCGACAGGTTGCCCTTCAGCACGTTGAAGAACTGCGGCAGCTCGTCGATCGAGGTCTTGCGGATGAAGCGGCCGACGCGGGTGACGCGCGGGTCGTCCTTCGTCACCGCGTCGCGGGCGGTCGGATCGCAGTTCTCGACATACATCGAGCGGAACTTGAAGACCTCGATGACCTCGTTGTTGAAGCCGAGCCGCTTCTGCCGGAACAGCACCGGCCCCTTGCTGTCGAGCTTGATGGCGACGGCGGTGGCGACCATGACCGGCAGGAAGAGCGCGATGCCGGCGAGGCTGAAGACGATGTCGAAGGCCCGCTTGGCGATCGAGTCCCAGTCGTTGATCGGCTTGTCGAAGATGTCGAGCATCGGCACCGAGCCGATGAAGGAATAGGTGCGCGGCCGGTAGCGCAGATGCGCGGACTGGGCCGACAGGCGGATGTCCACGGGAAGCACCCACAGCTTCTTCATCAGCGACAGCACGCGGGTCTCCGCCGTCACCGGCAGCGACACGATCAGCATGTCGATGCGCGCGATGCGGGCGAACTCGATCAGTTCGCTGACCGTGCCGAGCTTCGGGTAACCCGCGACCAGAGGCGGCGAGCGCAGGTCGCCGCGGTCGTCGAAGATGCCGCAGATGCGGATGTCGTTGTAGGGCTGCTGCACGAGGGAGTGGATGAGCGCCTCGGCCGCCGGCCCGCCGCCGACGATGACGGCGCGGCGCTCCATGCGGCCGTTGCGCGCCCAGCGCCGCACCAGCCGCGCCACGACGAGGCGCAGCCCGACGAGCAGCACGAAGCCGCTGACGAACCAGGCGCCGACCCACACGCGCGAGAAATCGGCGGAAATCTTGAGGAAGAAGCCGACCAGCGCGACCAGCGCCAGCGTCCCGCCCCACACCAGCAGCACCGGGCCGGTGCTGAGGAGAGGATGCTGCATGGCGCGCAGCCGGTAGTTGCCGGTGGCCTCGAGCAGGCCCACGGCGAGCACGGAGGCGAACAGGATCGCCATCGGATAGACGCGGACGAGCGGCGTGCCGAGGCCGACATAGGCGACGAAGAGCACGAGCCCGGAAATCGCCAGCAGGCTGAACTCGGCCAGCCGCAGCATGCCGCTGACGATCGATGGCGACAGGGGGTCGTGCCGGTATTGCGAGGCGATCTTGCGGGCCGCCTCGTTCAGCGTGCCGGCCCAGGGGCCGAC
>JALHFU010000103.1:0-11220 GCA_022838525.1 Hyphomicrobiales bacterium
CAGAGCCAGGCCGCCTATGCGGCGGAGAACATCGGCCATTTCGGGCTGAACCTCCGGCGCTACGCCCACTTCACCTCGCCGATCCGCCGTTATGCCGACCTCGTCGTCCACCGCGCCCTGATCGGCGCGCTCGGCCTTGGAAAGGACGGGATTTCCCGCGCGCAGGAGGAGCGGCTGGAGGAGATTTCGGCGCTGATCTCGGCCGCCGAGCGCCGCGCCATGGCCGCCGAGCGCGAGACCGTCGACCGGCTGATCGCCGCGCATCTGGCGACGCGGCTCGAAGACAGCTTTCAGGGCCGCATCTCCGGCGTCACCAAGGCGGGGCTGTTCGTCCAGCTGCCGCAATACGGCGCGGACGGCTTCATACCGGTGTCATCGCTGGGCGACGATTACTATATGTACGACGAATCGGCGCATGCGCTGTTCGGCGAAAGGAGCGGCAAGGGCTATCAGCTCGCCGACGAGGTCGAGGTCCGTCTCGTCGAGGTCGCTCCGATGGCCGGCGCCATGCGTTTCGAGATGCTGAGCGAGCCAAAGCCCCTGCCCGGCTCGAAGCAGTCGTTCCACAAGGCGCGCCGCGGCAGGGCGCGCACCCAACGGCCGCTGCCCCGCGGCCGCTCCCGGAGGCGTTAAATGGAAGAACAGGTTTTCGGCGACAAGGCCGGCAGCGACCGCTCGCTGACGCAGGCGATGGCCCGCGGTTTCATGGGCAAGTGCCCGCACTGCGGACAGGGAAAGCTGTTCCGCCGGTTCCTCAAGGTCGCCGATTCGTGCGAGGTCTGCGGCGAGGAGTATCTCCATCATCGCGCCGACGACCTGCCGGCCTATCTCGTGATCTTCGTCGTCGGCCACATCGTCGTCGGCGCCTTCATGGGCGTCGAGACGGTGTTCGAACTGACCACCTGGCAGCATCTGGCCATCTGGGTTCCGATCACGCTGGTCATGACCATCGGTCTCCTCCAGCCGACCAAGGGCGCGGTCGTCGGCCTGCAATGGGCCTTGAGGATGCACGGATTTTCGGGCAAGCCGGACGCGCTCGAAACCCATCCGGAACTGTGAGGCAGGCATGACAGGCAACAAGATCGGCATGGCGGGGATGACTCGGGCGGAAGTCGACCGCGTCGAGAACAAGGACTTCGCGCTCGGAGCGGGGCCGAAGCGCCCGCGCGACGCCGCGACCCTGATCCTGCTCGACCGCAAGGCCGGCGATTTCCGCGTGCTGATGGGCCGCCGCCACATGCGCCACGCCTTCATGCCCGGCAAGTTCGTGTTTCCGGGCGGGCGCACCGATCCGGCCGACAGCCGCATCCCGGTCGCCGCCGGCCTGCACCCCGAGGTGGAATCGAAGCTCGCCGGCGGGCGCACCAGCACGGCGCGGGCGCGCGCCATCGCGCTGTCGGCCGTGCGCGAGACCTACGAGGAAGCCGGGCTCCTCATCGGCAGGCCGGGCGCCTTCGCGACGCCCAAGACCGACTGGCACGGCTTCGTCGAGCACGGTGTCGCGCCGTCGCTCGAAGGGCTGCGCTTCGTCGCCCGCGCCATCACGCCGCCCGGACGGGTGCGCCGCTTCGACACCCGCTTCCTCGCCGCCTTCCGCGACGACGTCGCCGTCGAGCTGGCCGAAGGCGGCCCGACCGACGAGCTCGAGGAGATCATGTGGCTGCCGCTGGAGAAGGCGACCGAGGCCGACATTCCGGCGATCACCCGCACCGTGCTCGAGGATGTGCTGGCGCGCCTGCGCGACGACCCGGAGCTGTCGCCCGGCGGGCCCGTGCCGTTCTACTACATGCGCCACAACCGGTTCTGCCGCGACATTCTCTGACGTCCTCTCCTTCGCGCGGGTGACACAGATGGCGAAGCCGCCGTCCGCTTCCGATCACGCCGGTTCCGAGCCCGGCATGCGCTGGCTGTCGATCGCCGCGGCCATCGCCTCGATCAGCGTCGTCGGCATGGCGATCGGCCTCGGCGTGCCGCTGCTGTCGGTGATCCTGGAGACGCGCGGCTATTCCGCGACCGCCATCGGCGCCAATACGGCCGTCGCCGGCATCGCCTCCATCGCCGCCGCCCCCTTCGCGACGCCGCTCGCCGCGCGCTTCGGCGTGGTGCCGCTGATGCTGGCGATGATCGTGGCGGGCGGGTTCGCCTTCGTCGGCTTCTACTTCGTGCCCGCCTTCTGGATGTGGTTCCCGCTGCGCGCGGTGCTGCATTTCGCGCTGACGGTGCTGTTCATCCTGTCCGAGTTCTGGATCTCGACCTCGGCTCCGCCGCATCGCCGCGGGCTGGTGCTCGGCATCTACGCCACGGTGCTGTCGCTCGGCTTCGCCTTCGGGCCGTGGCTGTTCGCGCAGATCGGCTCCGCCGGCTTCGCACCGTTCGGCATCACCTTCATGCTCATCGCGCTCGCCGCCATCCCGGTGACGCTCGCCTGGCGCGAAAGCCCCGACATCTCCGGCTCGCCGCACCGCGGCGGCGACGGGTTCGCCCGCTACATCTGGATGGTGCCGACGGCGACCGGGGCCGTGCTCGTCTACGGCGCGGTCGAGACCGGCGGCTTCGCGCTGTTTCCCGTCTACGGCGCGCGCATCGGCTATTCGGAGGGCGACGCCGCGCTGCTGCTGACGGCGGTGGGCCTCGGCAACGTGCTGCTGCAAATTCCCCTCGGCCTCGTCAGCGACCGCATGCGCGACCGCCGCGTCCTTCTCGCCCTGTGCGCCTTCGTCGGGCTGCTGGGCGTCCTGGCGCTGCCGTTCTTCGCCGGAAACTGGCACCTGAGCGCGGCGATCCTGTTCGTGTGGGGCGGCGTCGTCGCCGGCCTCTACACGGTCGGGCTGGCGCATCTCGGCTCCAAGCTCTCGGGGCGCGACCTCGCCTCGGCCAATGCCGCGTTCGTGCTGTGCTACGGCATCGGCATGCTCGTCGGCCCGCAGGCCATCGGCATCGGCATGGACATCGCCGGCCCCAGCGGCTTCGCCTGGACGCTGGCGCTGTTCTTCGTCGCCTATCTCGCGCTCGCGGCCTCGCGGCTGGTCAACATCCCGGCACGGAGCTGAAGCCGGCGCCGCATTGACGGCCCGGAACCATGCGCTACCTTGCGACGGTGGCAGCGGGGACGCGGCAAAGCGAGGACACCGGCATGGAAACGAACGAACTGCACCGCGGTCGCCTGATCGATCATATCCAGATCGTCGTCATGGACCTCGAGGCCAGCCGGCGCTTCTACGAGGCGGCGCTGGGTGCGCTCGGCATTCCGCTGGGCGGCGTCGACGAGGACTATTTCTGGGCCGACGAGCTGTTCGTGTCGACGGCCAGCAGCCCGGCGGCGCAGGGTCGGCTGACCGGCCGCCTGCATCTCGCCTTCCAGGCCAGGGACCGCGCCGCGGTCGAGACGTTCTACGAGGCCGGCCTCGCCAACGGCGGCACCGACAACGGCGCGCCGGGCGAGCGGCCCTACCATCCCGGCTATTTCGCAGCCTTCCTCCTCGATCCGGACGGCAACAACATCGAGGCCGTCTACCACGGCGAGGCCGAGCGCAGCGCGGAATCCATCAGGATCACGTTCTGAGACGGCAGGCCGCCGACGAACGGGCTTGACTTTCCGCCATCCTTGTTTATGTCTCCGCGCGAGTTTTCCGCAGCCGGGCTCGCCGCCCGAACCTATGCGGCGACCTATCCTCAAGAACAGCGGACACGAAAATGGCCAAGGCTACGACCATCAAGATCAAGCTTCTGTCCACCGCGGACACCGGCTTCTTCTACGTCACCAAGAAGAACAGCCGCACCATGACCGAGAAGATGACCAAGCGGAAGTACGACCCCGTCGCCCGCAAGCACGTCGAGTTCAAGGAAACGAAGATCAAGTAATCCTCGCTTCCCGCGGACGGAAACGAAAACGCCGCCCTTTCGGGCGGCGTTTTGTTTTGCCGGTACGGCAAGTCGCGGTTTCGAGCAACCGGCCGCACGGAATCGGGGGCCGGTCGGCATTCTGGCAGCGGTACGAGGAGCCACTATGTGCCAGTGCCGGCCGGCCGACCCCACGGACCCAGGAGATGCGGCGGACCTGAGCATCATGGGGTATCTGCGGCGCGGAAAAGCGAAATCAGGGCCGTTTTCCGGCCCGTTCGTCCCCTCCGCGTTACCCACGGGCACAGTCGCGCACCGGCATTGGAAAATCAACACTTTCTTAACTATCAGGCCGAATCTCCACAAACAGGGTAAATTTCCGCGCCGGGCGGCGCGGAACCCCTGCTCTTCGTGAAGAGCTGTCGATTTTATCAGGCGGCAGCGGCGACGACGCGGTTGCGGCCGCCGTTCTTGGCTTCGTAGAGCGCGATGTCGGCGCGCTTCAGCATCGCCTCGACCGTGTCCGCGCCAGGCATCATGGCGGCGACGCCGACGCTGACGGTGACGGGAATGGTCTGGCCGTCGCCACCGATCGCGAACGGCGTGTCGGCGATCTGCGCCCGGATGCGCTCGGCGACCTTCTCGGCGATGGCGCCGTCGGTGTCGGGCATGACCACGACGAACTCCTCGCCGCCCATGCGGCAGGCGAGGTCGATGCCGCGGACGTTCTTGCGCAGCCGCGTGGCGAACTCGCGCAGCACCTCGTCGCCGGCATCGTGGCCGTAGGTGTCGTTGATCGACTTGAAGCGGTCGATGTCGGTGATCATCAGCGACAGCGGCCGGCGGCGGTTGCGCGCACGCTCGAACAGCGTCGCCAGATGGCTGTCGAGATAGCGCCGGTTGTGCAGCCCGGTCAGCCCGTCGGTGACGGCCATCTCGATGGTCTGGGCGACGGAGGCCCGCAGATGGTCGTTGTAGCGCTTGCGCTTCACCTGCGTGGCGAGCCGGGCGACCAGCTCGTGCTGGTCGATGGGCCGCACCAGATAGTCGTTGACGCCGAGCTCGAGGCCGCGCACCAGCCGCGCCTCCTCGCCCTCCTCGGCAAGCAGCATGATCGGCACGAAGCGGGTTCGGTCGAGCGTGCGGAGCTGCGAGCACAGCCGGAGCGGGTCGTAGTCGGCGAAGGTGGTGGAGACGATGACGCAGTCGTAGTCGCCGTCGGCCGCCTGGAAGAAGGCGGCGTTGGGATCGGCGGCGACGGAAAGCTCGTAGCGGCCGCGTAGCATCTTGGCCACGCGCTCGGCAGAGGCGGCGCGCTCGTCGACCAGCAGCACCCGGGCCGGCGCCTCGGCGGCCGTGTTGCGGCGGCTCAGAAGCTCCTCGATGCCGATGTTGCGCGTCGTGGCGGCGCGCAGGCGCAGCTCGTCGGTCAGCGTCTTCAGCCGCACCAGGCTCTTGACCCGCGTCATCAACTGCAGGTCGTTGACCGGCTTGGTGAGGAAATCGTCGGCGCCGGCCTCCAGGCCGCGCACGCGGTCGGAGACCTGATCGAGCGCCGTGACCATGACGACGGGAATGTGCTGCGTGGCGGGATCGACCTTCAGCCTGCGGCAGACCTCGAAGCCGTCCATGTCCGGCATCATCACGTCGAGCAGGACGACGTCGACCTTGCCGTTCTCGCAGGCTTCGAGCGCGTCGGCGCCGCTATAGGCGGGCAGCACCTCGAAATACTCGGCGAGAAGCCGGGCCTCCAGCAGCTTCACATTGGCGGGAACGTCATCGACGACGAGGATGCGGGCTGTCATGAGGGGACATGCTCCCAAAAGGCAAAGGCGGCGGACATCATGCGTCCCCCAGATAGGATTTGATCGTCTCGATGAACCGCGCCACCGAGATCGGCTTGGAAATGTAGGCCTCGCAGCCGCCCTGCCGGATGCGCTCCTCGTCGCCCTTCATGGCGAAGGCGGTCACGGCGATGACGGGAATGGAGTGAAGCTCGTCGTCTTCCTTCAGCCATTTGGTCACTTCCAGCCCCGAGACCTCGGGAAGCTGGATGTCCATCAGGATGAGGTCGGGGCGATGGGCGCGGGCGAGGTCGAGCGCCTCGAGGCCGTTGCGCGTGCGCACGGTCTCGTAGCCCGAAGCTTCGATCAGGTCGCGAAAGAGCTTCATGTTCAGCTCGTTGTCCTCGACGATCATCACCTTCTTCGGCATGGCCACCCTACCCCCGGACGAGGTTTTTCATCGCCGGCCATGCCTCGCTGGCCGGCGCCCCCCTGAAAATTCTCCACAACATTAACGCGATTTGATTGACGAATGGCAAACCCGCTTGCCCCTCCGGCGGGCCGTGCGCTACAGCCAGCCCCATGAACGCCTCCCGCCCCGCAACCATGGACCGCGAAGCCGCCGAAGGGCTGGCCATCGCCGCGCTCGGCTTCGTGGCGTCCGATCCGGTGCTCCTGCCGCGCTTCCTCGCCATAACGGGCATAGAGGCCGGCCAGATCCGGCAGGCGGCGCGGGAGCCCGGCTTCCTCGCCGGCGTCCTCCAGTTCCTGATGGCGCACGAGCCGACGCTTTCGGCCTTCTGCGAGGCGGGCGGCAGCCGCCCGGCCGAGGTCGCGGCGGCGCTCAGGGCGCTTCCCTTCGGCGACGACCGATTCGAGGCCTCGACATGACCGTCGATCCGCAGACGCTGCGGCAGATCGAGGCGCTGGCGCAGGACGACCGGCCGCTTCTCGTCCTCGACGTCGACGACGTGCTGCTGCATTTCGTCGGCCCGCTGCTGCGCTATTTCGAGACGCTGGGCTGTGCGCTGCGCCTCCAGACCTTCCGCCTCTTCGGCAACGTCTTCGACATCGAGACGGGCGCGGCGGTCGAGAACGGCAGGGTCTCGGCCATGCTCGACGGCTTCTTCGGCGCGCAGACCGAGTGGCAGACGCCGGTCGAGGGCGCCACGCAGGCCGTCGCCGGCATCGCCCGCAAGGCCGAGGTGGTGCTGCTCACCGCGATGCCGCACCGCCACCGCGACACGCGCCGCGCCCTCCTCGACAGGCTCGGCCTCCCCTATCCGCTCCTGACCACGGAGATGGAGAAGGGCCCGGCGATCCACCGCCTGCGAGGCCGGACCCCGAGGCCGGTGGCGTTCGTGGACGACATGCCGCACAATCTCGCCTCCGCGCGCCGGGCGGTCGGCGACGCCCACCTCTTCCACCTGATCGCGGACAATGCGCTGCGCCCGCTCCTGCCCGAGCTGCCGCAGGATGCGGCCGTGGTCATGGACTGGACCGAGGCCGGCGAACGCATTGCGGGCGCGCTCAGGATCTGACCGGGCGGCATGGCCGCAGCCGGCGCGGCTTGGCGGCACCGGGCGCTTCGGCTAGGATCGCATCCGTTCCTGTCGTGTCCATTCCATGACCGCCGCCGCCAACGACCCCGAGCACGGCTTCTGCCGCGATTGCCTGACGCCGCAGCAGTCGGCGCGGCGGCGCTGCCAGGCGTGCGGCAGCCCGCGCCTCGCCCGCCACGCGGAGCTCTACGCGCTGTCGCTCGCCCATATCGACTGCGACGCCTTCTATGCCGCCATCGAGAAGCGCGACCGGCCGGAGCTGCGCGACCGGCCCGTCATCGTCGGCGGCGCGAGGCGCGGCGTCGTCTCCACCGCCTGCTACATCGCGCGCATCCGCGGCGTGCGCTCGGCGATGCCGATGTTCAAGGCGCTCGAAGCCTGCCCGGACGCCGTGGTCATCAAGCCCGACATGGAGAAGTACGCGGCGGTGGGCCGCCAGGTGCGGGCGATGATGCAAGCGCTGACGCCGCTGGTCGAGCCGCTTTCCATCGACGAGGCCTTCCTCGACCTTTCCGGCACCGAGCGGCTGCACGGCAGGCCGCCGGCGCTGGTGCTGGCGGAATTCGCCCGCCGCATCGAGCGCGAGATCGGCATCACCGTGTCGGTGGGGCTGTCCTACTGCAAGTTCTTGGCGAAGGTCGCCTCCGATCTCGAAAAGCCGCGCGGCTTCTCCGTCATCGGCCGCGAGGAGGCGCTGGCCTTCCTCGCCGACAAGCCGGTGTCGCTGATCTGGGGCGTCGGCAAGGCGTTCGCCGCCTCGCTCGAACGCGACAGGATCAGGACCATCGGCCAGTTGCAGACCATGGACCGCGACGAGCTCCTGCGCCGCTACGGCACGATGGGCGACCGGCTCTATCACCTGTCGCGCGGGCAGGACGACCGCCGGGTCGATCCCGCCCACGACGCCAAGAGCGTGTCGGCGGAGACGACGTTCGACGCCGACATGGCCTCGCTCGCCGATCTCGCGCCGGTCCTGAGGGCGCTGTCCGAAACCGTCTCCCGGCGGCTGAAGAAGGCCGGGATTGCCGGGCATACGGTGGTGCTCAAGCTCAAGACCGCCGATTTCCGCATCCGCACGCGCAACCGCCGGCTGGCGGACGCCACCCGCCTTGCCGACCGCATCTTCTCGACCGGGCTCGAGCTCTTGCGCAAGGAAGCGGACGGGACGCGCTTCCGTCTGCTGGGCATCGGCGTGTCGGACCTCGCCGACGACGCCCGCGCCGACCCGCCCGACCTGATCGACGAGCGCGCGCGCCGGCGCGCCCAGGCCGAGGGCGCCATCGACGCGCTGAGGGATAAGTTCGGCGGCCGGGCCGTCGAGACGGGCTACACCTTCGGACGCGGCGTCAGGGGCAAGCCGCAGCCGCCCGGCGAGGAATAGGCTCGCGAGCGTCCCGCGCGGTCAGATGTTGACCGCCGGCCGGCGTGCCTGGCCCGCGCCCGGATCGAGCGGCGGGTAGGCCTGCTCCGGCTGCGGCGCGGCGGCCTGCGTCGCCGCGGGCTGCTGGCCGCCGCCGATCTGGCGCGCCACCCATTCCGGCACTTCCTTCTGCGGATACATCAGCGGCTCGTCCTGCAGCACCACCACCACCGTGTCGAGCGCGACGCGGTTGTAGAGGTCGATGATGTCCTGGTTGAACAGCCGGATGCAGCCCGAGGAGACGGCGAGCCCGATCGACCACGGCTCCGACGTGCCGTGGATGCGGTAGAGCGTGTCGCGGTTGCCCTGGAACAGGTAGAGGGCGCGCGCGCCGAGCGGGTTGGTCAGCCCCGGCGCCATGCCGCCGGCATGCTGGGCGTAGCGGTCGGGCTCGCGGGCGATCATGCTCTGGGTCGGGGTCCAGCGCGGCCACTCGGCCTTCCGCGCCACGCGCGCCGTGCCCTCGAACTCGAGCCCGGCCTTGCCGACGCCGATGCCGTAGCGCATCGCCTTGCCGCCCTCCTGCACGAGGTAGAGGAAGCGGTTGGCGGTGTCGACGACGATCGTGCCGGGCGGCTCGTGGCGGTGATAGTCGACCTGCTGGCGCAGGAAGCGGTCGTCGACCCTGCTGATGTCCGTCGCCGGCAGGGGGAAGGTCTCGTCGGGGATCGGGCCGTACATGGCGACGTAGTACGGATGCGGGCCGGTGGGCGCCAGGCTCTGCAACCCCTCTCCCGTCGTCGAGCATGCGGCGAGGAAGGCCGGCATCGAGACAAGGAACAGCCGGCGGGACATCCGACCGGCGGATGTGGCCCCGTCAGGCCGGGAGGAAGCGGTCGTGACACACATGAGAGGAAATCCGGAACTTGTTGTCGTTGCGTAGCGAACGCCCGTGCAAGGCGCCGGTTCCGTCAGTGCTTGCCAATTGGGGCCACGGCTTGGGCGATGTGAGGCGGAAACGTGGCAGCGCCGCACCTGTTGCGGCGAAGCAACACTTCCGCCTCTCGCCGTCAGTCGGCGTCGAGCACCTCGCCATAGGCGTCGAGCGCCGCGGGGATGCCGAGGCCGGAGAGGATCGCCGGCGTGCCGGCAGAGGACGTGCCGGCTGCCGCGGGCGCGTCGTGCCCGCGGATCGCGTGGTAGGCCGCAGCCAGCGAGCCGGGGCTGATCGTCGAGATGACGCTGAAATGGGCGGGTCTGTCGTTCCCGGCCGCAGCCGCGCCGGCAGGCGCGGCGCGGTCGGCGGCGTGCGCCGGTGCGGCACCCCGCGTCGCCTCCACCGCGGCGGGACGGGCGGGATAGGCCGCCTGGATTGAACCGATAGCGAGCATTCAAGAAACCTCGATGCGCGTGCAAGACCCTTCGGCGCCCTTCTAGCGCGGGAGCCGTAACGCTTCGGTTCAGGGTCGCCGGAGGTTTCGATTCAAACTTTCACGGTCGCCGGAAAGCGGCCATCGGGCGCCTTACGCCTCCAGCATTTCCTTCACGGTGGTCGCGAGCTGCTTGAGCGTGAAGGGCTTGGGCAGGAAGCCGAACTTCGCCTCCTGCGGCAGGTTCTTGGCGAAGGCGTCCTCGGCATAGCCGGACACGAAGATGAACTTGATGTCGGGCTGGCGCTTGATGAGCTCGCCGAGCAGCGTCGGCCCGTCCATCTCCGGCATCACCACGTCGGAGACGACGATGTCGACCTTGCCGTCGAGCTCCTCGAACAGCTCCAGCGCCTCGACGCCGGAGGAGGCTTCGTGAACGGTGTAGCCGCGCGAGGCGAGCGCGCGCACGCTGCCCATGCGCACCGCATCCTCGTCCTCGACCAGAAGGACGGTGGCCGTGCCGGAAAGGTCGGTCGCGGTGGACGCCGGCTTCGCGGCCGGCTGCTCCGCCGTCCCGGCCTCGGCGGCCGCGGCGTGGGCGGGCTGCGCCTCGGGGACATAGCGGGGCAGGAAGATGCGGAACGTCGTCCCCTTGCCCGGCTCGGAGGCGCAGAAGATGAAGCCGCCGGTCTGCTTGACGATGCCGTAGACCATGGACAGGCCGAGGCCGGTGCCCTTGCCCACCTCCTTGGTGGTGAAGAACGGCTCGAAGATCTTCTCGATCAGCTCCGGCGGGATGCCGGTGCCCGAATCCTCGATCTCGATCAGCACGTAGTCGGCGGCCGGGAAATGGCGCAGGCCGAAGGCGGCGCATTCGGCCTCGACGACGTTGCGCGTGCGCACGGCGAGCGTGCCGCCCTCCGGCATGGCCTGAAACGCGTTGGTCACCACGTTGAAGATGCAGCTTTTCATGAGCTCGGCATCCAGCCTGAGCTCCGGAACGGCGTCGTACCGTTCGTCAATCCGGATACGGTCGGAAGCCGCCTTGGCCTTCACGATCTCGACGACATCGGCCAGCAGCTCCTGCGTGCGGCATGGCTGGCGGTCGAGTTTGAGCGGTTTGCCGTAGTCCAGGAAATCACGGACGAGGCGGTCGAGGCGGTGGATTTCCTGCTTCATGCTTTCTACCAGCTTCTCGAACCCCTCGAGACCGGAACCGTCGGCCGGGCGGTATTTCGTCCTGATGTGGTCGATGGAGAGGCTGATGAAATTGAGCGGGTTTCGGATCTCGTGGGCGATTCCCC
>JALHFU010000319.1:0-2151 GCA_022838525.1 Hyphomicrobiales bacterium
TCGAAATCGTGGTCGGTGTAGACCGCCTTCTGGTGCGCCGCGGCGTCGTTGTTGACGATCGCTGCATCGATGCCGACGGCGGCGAGCGCCTGCCGCAGATAGTCGCCGAACTGCCGCGTCTCGGTGAAATAGGGCGCGGGCAGCAGCCTGAGCGAAAAGCGCACGCCGTTCGCCCCGCGCGGATAGCCGGCCGCGTCGAGCAGCGCATTGGCGCGCGCGACGTCGAACGGATAGGTCTCGACGTCGGGCTCGTAGAATTCGGGCGCGTTCCTGGGAACGATGCCGGTCGAGGCCTGCGCATGGCCGAGGAAGATGGTGCGCACCACGAAGTCGCGGTCGATGGCATGCGCGATGGCCTGCCGCACCCGGAGGTCGGCCAGCTCCTTGCGGCGGTGGTTGATCTCGACGCCGAGCTGGTAGGTCAGCGCCTCGTAGCCGTCGGTATGGACGGCGATGCCCTCCACCTTCGAGATGCGGTCGAGATCGGTGAGCGGCACCTGGCTGAAGGCGGCGAGGTGGATCTCGCCCGCCTCCAGCGCGCCGGCCGCGGCCGCGCGGTCCGGCAGGACGCGGAAGACGATGCGGTCGAGCTTCGGCTCGCCCTCGCCCCAATAGTCGGGGTTGCGCTCCAGCAGATAGTATTCGCCCGGCCGGTGCTCGACGAACCTGAACGGCCCGGTGCCGACCGGCCGGTTGTTGAGCGGGCTCGCGGCGATGTCGGCCTCGTTCTCGAAGACATGCCTCGCCACCACGCTGGAGACGACCGGCAGCGCGTTGCGGATCAGCTGGAACGGCGTCGGCTTCGAGAAGCGGAAGACCGCGGTGAGGTCGTCCGGCGTGTCGACGGCCTCGAGATTGGCGAAGACGAGGCGGCCGAGATTCTGCAGCGGCTTCCACACCTTGAGCGCCGAGAAGGCGACGTCGGTGGAGGTGAAGGGCACGCCGTCGTGCCAGCGCACGTTCTCGCGCAGCCGGAACGTGGCGGAAAGCCCGTCTTCGGACCCCTCCCATGCCACGGCAAGGCGCGGCGCAAGCCCGTCCTCGCCGTCGAAGGAGGCTTCGGCCAACGGCTCGATCACCTTCGAGGCGATGAAGAACACGCCGTTCGAGGCGACGATGGCCGGGTTGAGGTTGCGCGGCTCCGAATCCGCTGCGACCACGAGGCGTCCGCCGTCGCCGGCCTGCGCAGGCAGAAGCGACGGCATCGCGGTGGAGGCGAGAAGCAGCGCGGTTCCGCGAAGGGCCGTGCGGCGCGAAAACCGGAACGGGATCATCCGATGCTCCGAGGCGTGTGCAGGAAGGGTACAGCATGGACCTGCCGGCGGCGACCGGCTAGGTCCAGCGCCACTATCCGACAAGGGCAGCCGTGCGGGCGAGGGATGGATTGGCGCCGACGGCCGGCGAAGCGGAACGCACTCCCCCGCCCTGCGCGCGGCAAGGCAACGTCATCCCGTGCTCAGCGCCGGGGCGTCTCCCCCGCGTCGTCCTTGTCGTCGTCCCCGGCATCGTCCCTGGCATCGTCCTTGTCGTCATCGAGCAGCACGCGCTCGGCCGCGCCGTCGAGGTCCTCGTACTGGCCGCTCTTCAGCGCCCACAGGAAGGCGACGAGCGCCAGCGCGCCGAGGAACAGCGCCACCGGGATCAGGTAGATGAGCATGCTCATCCGCGCCGGTCTCCCGGCCGCGGCGCGCCCAGCCGCAGGGCATTGGCGATGACGATGATCGAGGAGGTGGACATCGCCACCGCCGCGATCAGCGGCGTGACGAAGCCGAGAATGGCGATCGGCACCGCGAAGAGGTTGTAGACGATGGCGAGCACGAGGTTCTGGCGGATCAGCCCGCCGGCCCGGCGCGACACGTCGAGCGCGACCGGGACGGCCGTGAGGCTTTCGCGCAGGAACACGAAGTCGGCGGCGTTGCGGCCGATGTCGGCGGCGGTCGCCGGCGCCATCGAGACGTGCGCGGCACCCAGGGCCGGCGCGTCGTTGAGGCCGTCGCCGGCCATCAGCACCTTGCGGCCGTCAGCCGCCAGCGCCTCGATGCGGGCGACCTTGTCGGCCGGCATCAGGTTCGCCTCGACATGGGCGATGCCCAGCCGGTCGGCGACGCGGCGGCAGGCGCGCTCGGTGTCGCCCGACAGCATCTCGACCGG
>JALHFU010000104.1:0-11190 GCA_022838525.1 Hyphomicrobiales bacterium
TTGGCGGTGTTCCACGACACCGCGAGGGCATCGGCGATCCGGGCGACGGTCAGGTGGGCGACCACCAGGCCTTCCAGCGCCCACCGCAACGCCCGCCGGTACAACTTCGCCCGCGGTTCGGCGGCCTTGCTGGTGTCCTGGCGCCAGACGTGGCCGCATTCGGCACACCGGTAGCGGCGCACGGTGATCAGCAGGAGGGTGGGTCGCCAGCCGAACGGCTCGTGGGCCAGGCGACGGACCACGGTGCCACGCGGCGTGCCCTCGCAGCCACACCGACGGCACCACTCGTCGCTCTCCACCACCCGGCACGCCAACACCGCCCGAGCAGGTTCGAGGCGCTGGCCGACAACCTCCAGGGCCGAGAAGGTGCGCCAGCTCGACCCGACCCGGCCCGTCACCAACGGCCTGCAGATCCTCTTCCTCGCCGGCCTCGACGCGCAGATCGAGGAGGCCGGTGGGCTCAACCAGTTCATGGGTGGGCTGCTCGACCGAACGGCGGACGGCGGGCAGGGCTTCGCGGCCGGGCAGAACGTCATCGCCACGTCGGCCCGGGCCGACGCCGCCATCGAGGAGGCCTGTTCTGTCCTCGACGTCACCGGCTACAACTACGCCGAGGGCCGCTACGCGTTTGACGCCGAGCACCATGCCCGGGGCGGTCCTCCCCCTCGGGGTACAGCAGCGGGGAGAGCACCAGGAGCGGGGTGTCCGGGTGCCCGTCGCGGATCGTGTCGAGGAAGCCGTGCAGGGCGGTCGGGAAGGTCCGGGCGGTGAGTGACGCGGCGTTCTGGACGTTGATGCCCACGGCCACGCTGATGCGGTCGGCGTCCAAGTCGCGCAGGGTCCGAGCCACGAACTGGTCGAGCATCGCCTGCCCGCCGAAGCCGAGGCTGGTCAGGTGGACGCCGGTCGCGCGGGCCACCAGCGCGGGCCAGGTGTCCAGCGGCCCGCGGCCCCGGAGCACTGGCTGATCGACGAGCCGTGGTGCCACCAGCGCGGCCGGGGGTCGACGGGCAGGGGGCGCAGGCCGGCCGCGCGCAGGCCCGCGATCTCGGTGACTCCACCGTTGGGGAGCCACAGTTCCACGGGGCCGTCGCCCGCCGGCAACCGGACGACCACGTCGTCGAACGGGGCGTCCGTGCGCGGGAGGCCCGCCTCGTCCAGCTCCGTGACCCGAGCGAGCGGCGCGGAGGTCGCGACGTCGCCACGCAGGGCGTCCACGCGCTGAACGGGCGCGGTGGTGGGGTGGTAGACCGCGCAGCGCAACCGCAGGGTCACGGTGTCTCCGGACGGCCACAGGCGCAGCCGGACGCCGGCGCTGCCCCGCACGCTGCGGTGCATCTCGGGTGGCACCTGCGGGACCGTCCAGGCGGGCAGCCGCCGGGGGATCACCCCGTCGGGGGTCTGCTCGAGGTCGAGAGCACCGGCGACCTCCACGTCCGGGTGGGGGAGCTCCATGAGCCCACCCACGGCTTCGGCCACCTCTGAGTTCACGTGGTCCCCTCTCCGGCCAGAACCGTAGCGCGCTCCTCCGGAGCGATGGCGTGGAGATGCCCCCGCGGCGTCCGGCCGACCGGTGACAAGCGGGGATACCGTCGACCTGTTGCCGTGGGCGGTCCTCTGGCTCTAGACTCGAGCTCGACCCGTGCGTGGTCGCGCTAGGAGCCCCCGATGTCGAATTCCCAGCCCCGTCGTCCGCTGGCGGCCCGCCTGCTCTCCGTGGTGGTCAGCCTCGCCCTCGCGCTCGGCGGTGCCGTGGCGCTGGCGTCCGCGGGCGCGACGCCGGCCGCAGCGGCCACCGAGTCGGTCACCCTGGTGGGCTCCCTGCAGACCGAGCTGGGCTGCGAGTCGGCCTGGGACCCGGCGTGCTCCGCGACCCACCTCGCGGACGCCGACGGCGACGGCGTGTGGTCGGGCGACTTCACGGTGCCCGCCGGCGACTGGGAGTTCAAGGTCGCCATCAACGATGGCTGGACGGAGTCCTACGGCGACGACGGTGAGAACTACCCCCTGCGCCTCGCCGCCCCGACGACGCTGACGTTCCTCTTCGACGACGAGACCAAGAAGATCTCCCTGGCCGCGCCCGACCTGCCCGGCGACTACGACGCCACCACGGACGCCGACCTCGTCGCCGCGCCGGTGCGCGAGCTGGGCGAGGGCGAGAGCTTCTACTTCGTGCTGACCGACCGCTTCGACAACGGCGACGACTCCAACGACACCGGCGGCCTCACGGGCGACCGGATGGTGACGGGCTTCGACCCCACCGACAAGGGCTTCTACCACGGTGGCGACATCGCCGGCCTCGCGCGGCAGCTCGACTACATCGAAGGCCTGGGCACCACCGCCATCTGGCTGACCCCGTCCTTCAAGAACAACTACGTCCAGGGCACCGGAGCCGATGCGTCCGCGGGCTACCACGGGTACTGGATCACGGACTTCACCCAGATCGACCCGCACCTGGGCACGAACGCCGAGCTGAAGGACCTCATCGCCGCCGCGCACGACCGCGGCATCAAGGTCTACTTCGACATCATCGCCAACCACACCGCCGACCTGATCGACTACGCCGAGAAGGAGTACACGTACATCGACACGGCGACCAGCCCGTACAAGGACGTGGAAGGCAACATCGTCAACGTCTCCGAGCTGGCCGGGCAGGCCGACTTCCCCGACTTCCACCCCGACACCCGCTCGTTCCCGCGCACGCCCGTCCGCAGCGCCGAGAACACGGTGATGGTGCCCGAGGTGCTGAACGACGTGACGCTCTACCACAACCGCGGGGATTCAACCTGGAGCGGCGAATCGGTCACGTTCGGCGACTTCGTGGGCCTGGACGACCTGATGACCGAGGATCCGGTCGTCGTCGACACGATGATCGAGATCTACCGCGCCTGGGTCGACCTGGGCATCGACGGCTACCGCATCGACACCGCCAAGCACGTCAACTTCGAGTTCTGGCAGGAGTTCACGGCCGCGGTGAACGCGCACGCGGTGGCCGCCGCGAACCCGGACTTCTTCATGTTCGGCGAGGTCTACGACGCCGACGCGCGCCTGCTGTCGCCCTACGTCCGCGACACCGAAATGACCAGCGTCCTCGACTTCGCCTTCCAGTCCTCGGCGCTCACCTATGCCAAGGGCCTGCGCGCGGACGGGCTCACCAAGCTCTTCGCGGCCGACGACTACTACACGACCGACCACTCGTCGGCGTCCGCTCTGCCGACGTTCCTCGGCAACCACGACATGGGCCGCGTCGGCCGCCTGCTCCAGGGAGCGGGCTCCGAGTTGGAGCGCTCCGAGATCGCGCACTCCCTCATGTACCTCACCCGCGGCCAGCCGGTCGTCTACTACGGCGACGAGCAGGGCTTCGTGGGTGACGGCAATGACAAGGACGCCCGCGAGGACATGATGGCCTCGCAGACCGAGTCCTACCTCGACAACGTCCTCCTCGACGGTTCCGCCTACGGCGCCGGGTCGCACTTCGACACCGACGCCCCGCTGTACCGGCACATCGCCGCCCTGGCCGCCCTGCGTGACGGCAACAAGGCGCTCGACACCGGCGCCCAGGTCGAGCTGTACGCGGCCGACGGCCCGGGCGTCTATGCCTTCGCGCGCGTCGACCGCACCGAGAAGGTCGAGTACGTGGTGGCGATCAACAACACGACCGGGGCGGCCGAGGCGTCCTTCGCGACCCTCACCCCGGGGGCCACCTACGCGCCGCTGTTCGGCAGCAACACCGGTGTGGACGCCGGCGCCGACGGCACCGTGTCCCTCACCGTGCCCGCGCTGTCCGCGGTCGTCCTGAAGGCCGACCGTCCGGTCGCGGACGCCGCCGACGCCCAGGCGATCGCGCTGGCGGCCGGCGCCATGGACGACAAGGGCCTGGTCCCGGTCACCGCCGACATCGCTGACGACCGCTGGGCCGAGACGTCCTTCGCCCACCGCGCCGTCGGCGCGGCCGACTACGTCGCGCTCGGCACCGCCGAGGACGACACCCCGCGCGTGTTCGCCGACTTCGGCGACCTCCCTCGCGGCACCGCCGTCGAGTTGCGCGCGGTCTCCGTGGACGCGGACGGCTCAGCGGTCGCCACCTCCACCCTGTACGTGGTCGGCACCGATCTCGCCGGCGTCGCGCCCGAGCCGGAGCCCGAGCCGGCCCCCACCTCCGGCCGCACCGACCTGATGGTCACCATCCCCGGCGACCTCAACAGCGAGCTGGGTTGCCCCAATGACTGGCAGCCCGACTGCACGGCCATCCAGTTGGTCCACCGCGGCAACGGCGTGTACTCGAACACCTTCACCGTCCCGGCCGGCACCTGGCAGTACAAGATCGCCATCGGCGGCAGTTGGGACGAGAACTACGGCGCGGGCGGCGTCCCCGGTGGTGACAACGCCACGTTCACCCTCGAGCAGGACCAGGCGGTGACGTTCGTCTACGACGACGCCACCAAGTGGTTCACCTCCAGCGCCCAGGGCCCGCTGGTCACCCTGCCCGGCTCGTTCCAGGACGAGGTCGGCTGCCCGGGTGACTGGCAGCCCGACTGCGTGGTCACCTCCCTGCAGGACCCCGACGCGGACGGCACCTACACCTGGACGACGTCGGCGATCCCGGCCGGCTCCTACGAGGTCAAGGTCGCGCACAACCTGGGCTGGGACGAGAACTACGGCGTGGGGGGCGCGGACGGCGGCGCGAACTACGCGTTCTCCTCGCCGGGCGGGAAGCCTGTCACCTTCACCTACGACATCGCGACGCACCTGCTGACGATCGACGTCACCGGCGCCCCCCTCGCGGGGGTGGGGCAGTTCCTCGGACACTGGATCGACGCGACGACGATCGCGTGGCCGGCCAACCTCGCTCCGCAGCCCGCGGAGACCACGTGGGAGCTGTGGGGGGACGCCGACGGCGGCCTGACGCTCGTCGACGGTGAGGTCGTCGGGGGCGCCGGGGAGCCGGCGGTCCTGCTCGGCACGCTCTCCTACGACCCGGCCGGCCTGACCGCCGGGCAGCTCGAGAACCGCAGGCACCTCACCGGCTTCCTCGCGCTCCGGCTGACGCTCGCCGACGGCGTCACGGCCGAAGAGGCGCTGAAGGGCCAGCTGGCGGTGCTGCAGCGTGACGCCGACGGCGTCCCCACCGTGTTCACCGGGCTGCAGGTCCCGGGCGTCCTGGACGACCTCTACGCGGACGCGGCCCGCGGGGCCGACCTCGGCGTGACGTTCGCCGGCGGCGTCCCGACGTTGCGGGTGTGGGCACCGACGGCGCGCTCCGTGGCGCTGGAGCTGTTCCCGGGCCTCGACGTGACGGCCACACCCGAGGTGGTGGCCATGACGCGCGGCTCCGACGGCACGTGGAGCGTCACGGGTGACGCGGCCTGGGAGAACCGGGCCTACCGGTACGTGGTCGACGTGTACGCCCCGAGCACGGGCGGACGGGTCACCAACCACGTCACCGACCCCTACTCGGTGGGGCTCACGCTCAACTCGACGGCGTCCGTGGTCCTGGACCTGGACGACCCCGCCTGGGCCCCGACCCTGTGGGCCGACACGCCAGCGCCGGTGATCGAGCAGTTCGTCGACCGGACGATCTACGAGCTGCACATCCGCGACTTCTCCGTTTCGGACGAGACCGTCCCGGAGAACCTGCGCGGCACGTACGCCGCCTTCGCCCTCGAGGGTACGGACGGCATCACCCGGCTGGGTGAGCTCGCCGACGCCGGCATGAACACGATCCACCTGCTGCCGAGCTTCGACATCGCCACGATCGAGGAGAACCGGGCCGCCCAGGCGGTGCCGGCCATCCCGACCGATGCGGCGCCGGACTCCGAGGCGCAGCAGGCGGCCGTGACCGCCGTGGCGGACGCCGACGGCTTCAACTGGGGCTACGACCCGTTCCACTTCAACGCGCCGGAGGGCTCCTACGCCTCGGCCGGCAACCAGGACGGCGGGGCCCGCACGGCCGAGTTCCGTTCCATGGTGGGCGGACTGCACCGGACCGGTTACCAGGTGGTGCTGGACGAGGTCTTCAACCACACCGCCCAGTCCGGGCAGGGTGACAAGTCGGTGCTCGACCAGGTCGTGCCCGGCTACTACCACCGCCTGTCGCTGGCCGGCTCGGTCGAGACCTCGACGTGCTGCCAGAACGTGGCCACCGAGCACGAGATGGCCGAGCAGCTCATGGTCGACTCCGTCGTGACGTGGGCCCGGGACTACCGCGTCGACGGCTTCCGGTTCGACCTGATGGGCCACCACTCGTTCGACAACATGGTGACCGTGCGCGCCGCCCTCGACGAGCTCACGCTGGCCGACGACGGGGTGGACGGCAAGGCCATCTACCTCTACGGCGAGGGGTGGAACTTCGGCGAGGTGGCCAACAACGCCCGGTTCACCCAGGCGACGCAGGGCCAGCTGGACGGCACCCACATCGGCGCCTTCAACGACCGGCTCCGGGACGCCGTCCATGGCGGCGGCCCCTTCGACGAGAACAAGGCCGAGTTCCAGGGCTTCGGCACGGGGCTGTACACCGACCCCAACGGCGTCAGCACCAGGACGCCTGAGGAGCAACTGGCCGACCTGCGGCACGACCAGGACCTGATCCGGCTCGGCATGGCGGGCAACCTCGAGGACTACGCCTTCGAGACCGCTGCCGGCGTCGTCCAGACCGGCAACCAGCTGGACTACAACGGGTCGCCCGCCGGGTACGCCAGGGAGCCCGACGAGTCGGTCAACTACGTGGACGCCCACGACAACGAGACGCTGTACGACCTCGGGGTCTGGAAGCTGCCCGTCGACACGTCGATGGACGACCGGGTGCGCATGAACACGGTGTCGCTGGGCACCGTCGCGCTCGGGCAGTCCCCGGCGTTCTGGCACGCGGGTACCGACCTGCTGCGCAGCAAGTCGCTGGACCGTAACTCCTACAATTCCGGCGACTGGTTCAACCAGCTCGACTGGTCGATGCAGACGAACAACTTCGGCGTAGGTCTTCCCCCCGAGCCGGACAACGGCGCGAAGTGGGACGCGATGCGTCCGCTGCTGGCGGATCCGGCGCTCAAGCCCGCTCCGTCCGACATCGCGATGTCGCGCGACGCGGCGCTCGAGCTGCTGCAGCTGCGGTCCACGAACCCGCTGCTGACGCTTGGTTCCGCGGAGCTGATCAAGGAGCGGGTGACGTTCCCGAACGCGGGCGCCGACCAGACCGCAGGGCTGATCGTCATGCACGTCGCCGACCCTGCCGGAGCGGCCGACGTCGACCCGGCGAAGGACGGGCTGCTGGTGGCGATCAACGCGTCGCCGGAAGCGATCACGGAGGCGATCGACGGCCAGGCCGGCATCGAGTACGTCCTCGATCCGGTGCTCACCGACGGCGTCCGGGACGACCCGGTGGTGGCCACCACCACGTGGGAGACCTCCTCCGGTACGCTCACGATCCCGGCGCGCTCGGTCGTCGTGCTCAACGACACCGCCGAGCCGATGGTGGAGTACGTGACCCCCGTGGCCCCGACGTTCCACGACGTCAACGGCTGGAAGCACGACCGGGTGATCATCCCGACCACCCCGGGCGTCGAGTACCTGCTCAACGGACGCGTCGTGAGCGCGGGCACGTACCCGGTCACGAAGGCCCAGGCCGTCGTCGTCACGGCGCGCCCGCTCGAGGGGTACGAGTTCACCGACGGAGCCGCGTCGCGGTGGGCCTACCAGTTCAACAACACCGCAGCCAAGAAGAACGGCCCGGTGTACGCCCGTTGACCCTGACCCTGTCGAAGCCCCCGCGCCCTGAGCGTGTCCAAGGGGCTTGGACAGGGTCGGCCAGCGTTGTCTGTCCGTGAAGGACCCGTCTGCAGAAGAGGAAGAACCCGGTTGCGCACGTCGTGGGTGTCGGCCGCGATGCTCAGGACCTGGGACAGGTGTCCAGCCGCAGGGTCGCCCTCACGAGGGCGTGGTCGCTTCCGGCGCTGCGTGCCTTATCCCACTGATGCTCCACGTCCTCGACGCCGAACTCGGGCGAGGCGTAGATCACGTCGTAGCGGCAGACCGTGCCCCCTCGGATGTGCGTGATGGCGAGGGGCCCCTCGGGGAACTGCTGACGCACCTCAGCGGCCAGCCCCGGGTTCGCGTCGAGGTGGTCGCGATAGGTGTCCCTCAAATCGTGCACCCGGTCGGGCCCGTACAGAAGTGGCTCGCTCCCGTTCCACCACTCGTCCGCCGACAGGTCGTGGCGCTCCCACTTGGGAGCGTTGCGGTCGATGCCGATCACGACTGGACCCGGTCGATCCCGCAGCCAGGCAGCGAACCGCTGTACCTGCCGCTCCTTGGCACCCTTGCCCCAACTCACGCCCGGCGGTGCAGCCCAACTGCCGATCCAGATGCGATGTCCATCAACGCTCACCTCGGCGACTGCGGCGCGTTCGGGTGAGGGCATGTCGCGCAGAAGGCCGAACGATTCCAGCCGCACAGCGCCTCGCGTCACGATCGCGCACGCGTACCGTGGTCCGTCGCCAGCCAGTGGCGCGAGGTGCTCGAACGCTACGTCGCCGTCCGCGCCGAGCGACCGGAAGGCGTCCCAGGTCTGGCGGGTCACCTCCTGGAGGCAGGCGACATCCCACTCCAGTTCCGCCAGCAGGTTCGGCTGTGAGCGCCGGACGAAGCCGTTGACGTTCCAGTCCACCACCGAGATCAGCACGCGACGACCCTAACGAAACGGTCTTCGAATTCCCCAACGAAACGGTCTTCGAAGTCGCGGCATCCGGACGCGGTCAGCCGTCCGCTGCGCCGCCACCGCCACGTCCTGGGGGCCGCGGAGCCGGGGCGCGGCGTCCGGTATCGACAGGCGTCCTACGATCGGGACATGACGCAGACGCTCCACCTCGTCGGCGAACCGGAGGCCGACCGCATCCTCACCGAGCACCCCTTCGCCCTGCTGACCGGCATGCTGCTCGACCAGCAGGTGCCCATGGAGGTGGCCTTCGACGGGCCGCGCAAGATCGTCGAGCGGCTGGGCTCGATCGACCCCGAGCGCATCGCCGCGACCGACCCCGACGACTTCATCGCGCTCTGCGCCACCCCGCCGGCGGTGCACCGCTTCCCGAAGTCGATGGGGCAGCGGGTGCACGACCTGGCAACAGCCGTGGTGGAGGACTACGCCGGCGACACCGCCGCCCTCTGGACCCAGGACGATCCGGACGGCCGGGAGATCCTGCGCAGGCTCAAGGCTTTGCCCGGGTTCGGCGACCAGAAGGCCCGCATCTTCCTGGCCCTGCTCGGCAAACAGCGAGGGCTCGAGGCTCCCGGCTGGCGCGAGGCGGCCGGCGACTACGGACGCGACGGCGTCCACATGTCCATCGCGGACGTGACCGGCCCGGACTCGCTGCAGCAGGTGCGGGCCTACAAGAAGGAGAAGAAGGCGGCCGCCCGGGCGTCGGGCGCGTGAGGTCGTGGCCCACAGCACCGCCGCCGACGTCGTAGCGGCACTGCAGGCTGTGGCCGATCCTGAGCGGGCGCAGTTCAATCGGCGCTACTTTCGCACCGGGCCGGGGGAGTACGGCGAGGGCGACCAGTTCCTGGGCTGCCGAGTCGGCGACGTGCGCCGGACGATCAAGGCCTTCCGGCTCCTGCCCCTGGACGAGGTCGATGCCCTGCTCGACCACCCGCTGCACGAGGTGCGGCTGGCCGGTGTGCTCCTCCTGGCGGAGCGCGTCCCTCGGGCGGACGCCGCCCAGCGCGCCGACGTCCTGTCCCGCTATCTCGCCGGGCTGGAGCGCGGGGCCATCGACAACTGGGACCTCGTCGACGCCAGCGCCGCCCATGTCCTCGGCGTCCTCGGCGATGAGGCACTGTGGACGCGGCTCGCGTCCGGCACGCTGTGGCAGCGCCGCGCCGCGATCCTCGCGACGTTCCCGCCCCTGAAGGCAGGGGACCCCGGCCCGTCGCTGCGGATTGCCGAGCTCCTCCTCGATGATCCCCACGACCTCCTCCACAAGGCCGTCGGCTGGGTGCTGCGGGACGTCGGCACCCGCGCCGGCGCGCCGGTGCTGCTCGCGTTCCTCGACCGCTGGGCGCCCCGGATGCCGCGCACCACGATGCGCTACGCCCTCGAGAAGCAGCCGGATGACCTTCGCCGCCACTACCTCGGGCTGCCGCGCCAGAAGTCGGACCGGAAGTGACGCCTGGCTCCGGGCCGGAGTGACGCTTTCGCTCCACTCAACGGGCCGCGTCGACGCCCAGCACGCTCAGGCTGTTGGCGGGCACGCGGTTGAGTGGAGCGAAAGCGTCACCAAGGCGCGGCGACCTGGTCGGGAACCCGCCACTCGGCGACCACCACCTCCCGAGCACCACGCGGGGGGAGTGCCATAGAGGCTCATCACAGTTGAGGGTGTAGCGGCGAGGTGAGGGCGGACGGCGCGTCGGTGTCGTGGTGAGGGTCGAGGCCTCCCGAAGATGGAAGTTCTCACACTGCCCATCTGGAAGACCTCGACGTGCCCAACGCTATCTTCGTTCGTCCTGACCTGACCACGTTCACCCGCCTCGACGAGCTCGGCCTGGAGGTGGTCGGCCAGTATCTGGAGCCGAAGCGGGCGGTACTGGCGTGCCGGGTCGTCGATGATGACCGGTGGTGCCGACGGTGTTGCTGGTGAGGGTGCGCCGTTACCGCTGCGGCGAGTGCGGGCTGGTGTGGCGCCAGGACATGAGCAAGGCCGCCGAGCCGCGGGCGAAGTTGTCCCGGCGCGCGTTGCGGTGGGCGTTGGAGGGCCTCGTGGTCGCCCACTTGACCGTCGCCCGGATCGCCGAAGCCCTCGCGGTGTCGTGGAACACCGCCAACGACGCCGTCCTCGCCGAGGGCCAACGCGCCCTGATCGATGATCCGCAGCGGTTCGACGGCGTGCAGGTGGTCGGCGTCGACGAACACGTCTGGCGGCACACCCGCAAGGGCGACAAGTACGTCACCGTGGTCATCGACCTCACTCCGGTCAGGGATGACACCGGACCGGCCCGCTTGCTCGACATGGTCGAGGGCCGCTCCAAACAAGCCTTCAAGACCTGGCTCGCCGCCCGCCCGCAGCCGTGGCGGGCCCGGGTGGAGGTGGTCGCGATGGACGGCTTCACCGGTTATGCCGACGTCGCGGTTATGCCGAACCTTGAAGTGTCGTGCTTGGTGGAGAGCGTGGCGGGCCGAGGAACTTCGGCATAATCACAGGGATT
>JALHFU010000320.1:0-2143 GCA_022838525.1 Hyphomicrobiales bacterium
GCTGGCCCGCCGCGGCCAGGGTGCTGTTCAAGGCACTGCGCGAGGCGACCGGCCTGCCGATCCACTTCCACACCCACGATACGTCGGGCATTTCCGCCGCCACGGTGCTGGCGGCGGTAGAGGCCGGCGTCGATGCCGTCGACGCGGCGATGGATGCGCTCTCCGGCAACACCTCGCAGCCCTGCCTCGGCTCGCTGGTCGAAGCCCTCAAGGGATCGGAGCGCGACCCCGGCCTCGACACCGAATGGATCAGGCGCATCTCGTTCTACTGGGAGGCGGTGCGCAACCAGTATGCGGCCTTCGAAAGCGACCTCAAGGGACCGGCTTCCGAGGTCTATCTCCACGAGATGCCGGGCGGCCAGTTCACCAACCTCAAGGAGCAGGCGCGCTCGCTCGGGCTGGAGACGCGCTGGCACGAGGTGGCGCGCGCCTATCACGACGCCAACCTGATGTTCGGCGACATCGTCAAGGTGACGCCCTCCTCCAAGGTGGTCGGCGACATGGCGCTGATGATGGTCAGCCAGGACCTGACCGTCGCCGACGTCGAGAACCCCGGCCGCGACATCGCCTTCCCGGATTCGGTCGTCTCGATGCTGCGCGGCGATCTCGGCCAGTCCCCCGGCGGCTGGCCCGCCGCGCTCCAGAAGAAGGCGCTGAAGGGCGCCGAGCCGATCACGGTGCGCCCCGGCTCGCTGCTCGCCGCCGCCGATCTCGACGCCGACCGCAAGGACATCGAGGAGAAGCTGGAGCGCACGCTTTCCGACGCCGAATTCGCCTCGTGGCTGATGTATCCCAAGGTGTTTTCCGACTTCGCGTCGGCCCAGGCCGAATACGGCCCGGTCAGCGTGCTGCCGACGCCGTCCTATTTCTACGGCATGCAGCCGGAGGAGGAGATCCTCGTCGACATCGAGCGCGGCAAGACGCTGGTCATCCGCTGCCTCGCCGTCGGCGAGCCCGACGACAAGGGCATGGTCACCGTCTTCTTCGAGCTCAACGGCCAGCCGCGCCGCATCAAGGTGCCGGACCGGGCGCATGGCGCCTCGGCCGCCAAGGCCCGGCGCAAGGCCGAGGCCGGCAACCCGGCCCATGTCGGCGCGCCGATGCCGGGCGTGGTCTCGACCGTGGCTGTCTCGGCCGGGCAGAAGGTGACGGCCGGCGACGTGCTCCTCTCCATCGAGGCGATGAAGATGGAGACCGCGCTCCACGCCGAGCGCGACGGCGAGATCGCCGAGCTGCTGGTGAAGACCGGCGACCAGATCGACGCCAAGGATCTCCTGGTCGTCTATGCCGCCTAGGTTGTAGTGACGATTTAGGGATTCCGCTTTGAGAGCAAATCAGATTCCATGCTGACTTTTGGAGGTCAGTCATGGATGTCGATGCGCTGAACGATGAGCAATGGGCTCGGGTCGAACCATTCGTTCCGGGTGGGCGGAAGGGACGGCGCGGTCCGCGCACCAACAACCGGCGCTTTGTCGAGGCCTTGATCTGGATGGCGCGCTCGGGCGGACGCTGGCGCGATCTGCCTGAACGTTACGGCAACTACCAGACCGCCAAGCGGCGGTATTACCGCTGGATCGAGATGGGTGTGCTCGAGAAGCTGTTCGAGGCGCTGGCGAAGGAAGCCGACCTCGATTGGGTGGCGATCGATACCACCTCTATCCGTGCCCAGCCCCAAGCCGCCGGCGCGCGGCGAAAAAGGGGGGAGCGGACGCCCAGGGTCTTGGCCGCTCACGCGGCGGGCTAGGCACAAAGATCCATGCCGTCGTCGATGCGCTGGGCCTGCCGGTGCGCTTCGTGCTCGCGCCGGGCCATCGGGGCGATGTGATCTACGGCAGGGACTTGCTGGATGGGCTCAAGCCCGGCCATGTCATCGCCGACCGAGCCTACGACGCGGAGCACTTCCACGACACCATTCTCGACGCCGGAACCGTTCCCGTCATTCCGCCACGACCCGAACGGCGCCGACCCCATGTCTGCGACTGGAGGCTCTACAAGGAGCGCAATCTCATCGAGCGCTTCTTTGCAAAACTCAGGCAGTTCCGCCGCGTCGCAACCCGATACGACAAGCTCCTCGCAAACTTCAGGGGCTTCGTCCTCATCGCGGCAATAACCATCTGGCTCAGATAGTTAAATCGTCACTACA
>JALHFU010000321.1:0-2142 GCA_022838525.1 Hyphomicrobiales bacterium
CTGGGCGCCACCTCGCGGATGATGGTGACGATCCCTTCCGCAGGCGCCGCCATGACCGAGCGCACGACCCGCGCCATGCCGGTCATGAGGCGCGCCTTCGTCTCGGCATCGTAGCCTTCGATGAGCGTGGTTTCGACGACGGGCATGGTGTCCTCCCTAGCCTTGCGGGAACAGTTCGGCCGCCATCTCGGCGATCGTCGCCACCCGGCAGACCGGGCGCAGCGCGGCGATGGCGGTGTCGTGGACGGCCGGGGAGAAGGCGGCGCAGCCATCCGCCAGCACCGTCACGTCGAAGTCGCGCACATGCGCGTCGCGCACCGTGGAGGCGACGCCGCCATTGGTGACGATGCCGCAGACGAGCAGCCGGCGGATGTCGCACTTGCGCAGCACCCATTCGAGTCGCGTCATGTAGAACGCCGAATAGGCGACCTTCTCGACCGTGAGGTCGGCCGGCGCCAGCCTGTCCACGAGCTGGTGCCCCCAGGCGCCCGGCGCGAAATCGCCCTTGGCCAGAAACGGCCTCAGCTCCTTCAGGTGCGGGGAGATCAGGGGCTCGCCGCCCTTGGCCGGGACGAGCGTGAACTGGGTCGAGACGATCCAGCCGCCGCCCGCCCGCAGCCGGTCCGCAAGGGGCGCGAGGCGTTCGGGCAAGGCGGCGATCTCGGGGGCGGTCTGCCCCGCCCTGCCATAGGCGCCCTTCGGATCGAGGAAATCGTTCTGAAGATCGACGATGAGCAGGCCGGTGTTCGCGACCGGAATAGGCTGGGACACCATCACCTGCGCTCCACGATCACGTTGCCGAAATCGTCCACCCGCGCCTTCAGGTCGGGGTCCACGAGCGTCGTGGCATCGGGCTGCTCGAGGATCGCCGGGCCTTCGATGACGGCGCCGACCGGCAGCTCGAGGCGGGCGTAGATGGCGGTGTCGTGCCAGCCGCCGTCGAACCACACCGGCCTGCTGCCGCGCCGCGCCTGCCCGACCGTCGCGCCCTCCTCGGGCGCCAGCGCCTTGAGGCTGAAATGCGGGCGGCGGCCGATGGCGGACGTCCTCAGATTGACGATCTTGGCCTGAAGCCCCGGCAGCAGGCGGCTGAACGACGCCTGATAGGCCCTGTCGAACGCGGCCTGCACGATCTCGCGGCTGATGCCCGTCGTCCCGCCTTCGACCGTCACCGGCAGCGGCACGGACACGGTGTGCGTCTGGCCGAGATAGTGCATGTCGAGCTCGAAGACGAGGTCGATACGATCGATCTGCAGGCCGGCTTCCTCCACGACCTGCCGCGCGGCCTCGGCCTCGCTCACCATGCGCCGGTCGAGCGCCTCGACGTCGAGCGCGTCGACCGTCAGGTTCACGGTCTGCACCTGATCGTGGCGGATGTCGGCGATGACGCAGCCGAGGGCCGAGGTCACGCCCGGATAGCGCGGCACCAGCGCCGCCTGCAGGCCGACATCCTTGATGAGCGCGCCGGCATGGAGCGCGCCGCCGCCGCCGAACGGCACCGCGACGAACTTCGCCGGATCGTGGCCGCGCTCGATGGAGACGAGGCGGATCGCCCCGGCCATGCGGCCGTCTGCGATGCGCACGATGGCCTCGGCCGCTTCCATGACGCCGAGGCCGCAGGGCTTCGCCACATGCTCCTCGATGGCCGCCGTCGCCGCCTCCACGTCGAGGCGCTCAAGCTTGCCGCCGATGGGGCGCTCGGCATTGATACGCCCGAGCATGATGTTGGCGTCGGTCAGCGTCGGGCGGGTGTTGCCCTGCCCGTAGGCCACCGGGCCGGGGCGCGAGCCCGCACTTTCCGGCCCGACCTGGAGCAGCCCGCCCGCGTCCACATGCGCGATCGAGCCGCCGCCCGCGCCGATGGTGGTGATCTCGATCATCGGCGTGCGCACCACGAGGCCGAAGTCGATGGTGGTCTGCGCCGCCAGCGACGTCTCGCCGTCGACCACGAGGGAGACGTCGAACGACGTGCCGCCGAGATCGCCGGTGATGATGTTGGGAAAGCCGGCGGCCTTGGATATGGCCGCCGCCGCGATCACGCCGGCCGCCGGGCCCGAAAGCGCCGTGCGCACCGGCAGGCGGCGGGCGGTCTCGGTGGACATGACGCCGCCGTTCGACTGGACGATGTGGAAGCGGCCGCCG
>JALHFU010000105.1:0-11119 GCA_022838525.1 Hyphomicrobiales bacterium
GCGGCAACGCTCTTGACCGCGACGACGCCTTTGGAATTCCGAGGAAACACGCTGGACGAAAACACGAGCTGCTGAAGGTGAAGATGAATGTCGCGTCCATCCTTGGTCACCGCCTGCATGTAGAGTGCCGGCTCGACGTTGTTGAGCGCGAAGTTCTTGCGAATGATCGGCTCGAGAGCGGGGTTCGCCTCGTAGGTTTGGATGTTGTTGCTTCCGATGAGCTTCGCCGCCAAGATTGCGACCACGCCCACGCATGTTCCGAGGTCAAGAACTCTGTCGGAAGGCGATAGACCTAGCGACTTGAGAAGCTGTCGCTCTTGTCGCTCATACTCCCGAAAGAGCACGCCCTTTCGAATCTCTCGCGGGATTGAGGCTCTATCGACTGAAATCGTTAGGTCATCAAGAGCGGCCGTCTTCCAGTTGAAGACCTTCGACGCATTGTAGCGAATTTTGTCAGCAAGCGACGTTCTGACTTCCATGCCCAGCCCCTCCCGTTGCTTGCGGATATAGCGGCCCTCGCTGATTGCCACAACTTGAAAGACGCCGATTACGGCACCCCCTCGCACATATGGAGAAAGATCACGGACCGTTCGCGTTTCTACGCGGCGCTGAGGCGTCGCGACTCCGGCGTTTTCGGAACGTCGCTCAGTCAGCCGCAGGTGACCGCATGGAGGCGATCCTGATCCGACTGGATGCCAAGCGGATCGAACTTGCGCAGGCCGCCTACATTCTCGGCACTGCCTACCACGAAAGCGACCGCTTCCGCACCATGGAGGAATACGCCTCCGGTGCGGCCTATGAAGGGCGCAAGACGCTCGGGAACACCGAGCCGGGCGATGGTCGCCGCTTCAAGGGCAGGGGCTTTGTCCAGATCACCGGCCGGCGCAACTACACCGATTGGGCCAAGCGGCTCGGCATCGATCTTGTCGGCAATCCTGCGCTCGCAGCCCGGCTTGATCATGTGGTGACAATCCTTATCGACGGCATGATGCTGCTTAGCAGTTCAGAAAAGGCCGTCCAACCGCAGCACCAATGATAGTCGACGCCGTCCTCAAGACAGCTTAGCAGTTCAGAGAATGCAGTCCAACCGCAGCTGGCTCGGCCATCTCATGGTCTCACAGCAACGCATAACAATTCAGAAGACGCGATCCAACCGCGACATGTCGCCGGAAAGGCCGAGGTATAGAGTTGATGGCTTCCTCGGCCTTCATGGCGTTCGCTCGCGTGATCGAGCGCTTCAGCCCGTCTCCTTCGGAAACGGATGCACCGCCGTTGGCCCGGTCCGGGCGCGGCGAAGCCCCCCGCCCATTCGCCGGGATCAGCCCTGCGCCGGGCGCCAGTCGGCGGACGGGACGACGTTGATCATCCACGGCACGCCGAACCTGTCGACGAGGGCGCCGAAGCCGGGTGACCAGAAGGTCTCGGCGAACGGCATGACCTGTCTGCCGCCGTCGGAGAGCTGGTCGAACCAGCGCTTCGCCTCGGCCATGTCGCCGGTGTGCAGGGTGACGTCGAAGCCGTTCTTGGGCTTGTCGACGTTGGGCGCCCATTCGACGTCCATGTCGGCGCCCATCAGCGCCTGGTCGCCGACCTCGAGCCAGCAGTGCATCAGCCAGTTCTTGTATTTCTCGTCGGTGATCGGCATGTCCGGCGGCGCGTCGGCATAGGGCATGGCGGCGGTGATCTTTCCGCCCAGCACCCCGGCGTAGAACTCGAACGCCTCGCGGCACTGGCCCTGGAAGCTCAGGCTGGTCACGATCTTCATGGTGGTCTCCTCTTCGTCGGTTCGGGGTTCGCGGAGCGAGGCGCGGCAATAAGCGGGCACCTGGCCGTCCTCCGTCCTCTGCCGCATCGCGTGCAGGCGGCGGTCAGGCGTGCGCCGCCTCGCAGCATCTGTCGGCGGCCGCGCCTTCATATTCGTCGTGGCGGCGGACCCAGTCCGGATCGTCCGCCTCGTTGCGGCCCTTCGGCGTGATGTCGAGATAGTGGCTGGCGCCGATCAGCAGGTCGAGGCCGCGGGCGTAGATCGACTGGGTGAGGAAGATGTCTCCGGCCCCGTCGCGGCAGAACACGCTGATGCCGGGCAGCTCCTCGCTGTGGTAGCGCGGATCGACGGTGATCGTGCCGAAATTGTAGTCGATCCGGCCGCTCGCCACCTCGTCCGGCCCGAAGGTGACATGGAAGTCCCGGTTGAAGTCGCTGCGGCCGGAGGAAACCCATGGAAAGCTCCAGCCCATGCGCTTCCGGTAGGCCTCGATCTTGCCGATGGGCGCCCGCGAGACCGCGGCGACGGAGACGTCGTGCTGTTCGAGATGCGGCCGCGGCCCGTCGATGTGGTCGGCCTGGAAGGAGCAGCCGACGCAGGCCGCCTCCCAGTCGGGATGGAACATCAGGTGGTGGATGACGAGCTGGCTGTTGCCGCCGAAAAGGTCGCCGAGCGTCCGTTCGCCGTCGGGGGCGTCGAAGACATAGCGCTTGTCGACCTTCAGCCACGGCAGCGCCCGCCGCTCGGCGGCGACGAGGTCGCGCATCCGGGTCAGCGCCTTCTCGGTCTTCAGGTGGTTTCTCTGCGCCTCGATCCACTCCGCGCGCGAGACGACCGCATGACGGGACATCATTCCGCTGCCTCCACAATTGACGCCCCACCATCAACGTTGATATCAACGTAAACAGGCAGCGGATGTCAACCCCCGATGAATCAGCCTTCCGACGTTCCCTTCGAAACCACGCTCCACGTGCGCGACACGTGCCTGTGCCTGCACACGCAGCGGGCGGCGCGCGCGCTCGCCCGCCGCTTCGACATCGCGTTCAAGCCTGTCGGCATCACCAGCGGGCAGTTCTCCCTGCTGATGTCGCTCAACCGGCCCGAGCCGCCCGGCCTCGGCAGCGTGGCGGCGCTGCTGGCCATGGACAGGACGACCCTGACGGCCAATCTCAAGCCGCTGGAGCGCCGGGGCCTGGTGGAGTCGGCGCCCGATCCGCGGGACAGGCGCACGCGCCGGCTGCGGCTGACGCCGGCCGGCCGGGCCGTCCTGGCCGAGGCGACGCCGATCTGGCGGCGCACGCATGCCGAGATCGAGGCGCCGCTGTCGGACCCAGACTATTTGCGCGCCGAGCTCGATCTCCTCTCGAAGGCCGACCAGCCGGGCAGCGCCGGGGCGGGCGGCTGAGGCAGCCGGGCCGGCGTCGTCCGGGCGTCCGTCCGCCGGTCAGACGACCGGCGAGGCGCCGCCGTCGACGTTGATCCCCGTGCCGGTGATGTAGCCGGCGGCGTCGGAGGCGAGGAAGCAGGCGATGTTGGCGAATTCCTGCGCGCTTCCCACGCGTCCGAGCGGCACGCCGGCGCCCATCCTCGCCAGAAACTCCTCGTAGGAGATGTCCTCGCCGGCCGCGGCGTGCCGGCGCACCCACTGGTCACTGTCGATCAGCCCGACCAGCAGCGCGTTCACCAGAACGTTGTGGGGCGCGCCCTCGCCGGCGAGCACCTTGGTCAGGGCAAGGCCGGCGGCGCGGGAAACGGCGGTCGGCGCGGTTCCGGCGCGCGGCACCTTCGCCGCCGTCGCCAGCACGTTGATGATCCTGCCCCACCGGCGCTCCTTCATCGCCGGAAGCGCCAGCCGCGCCAGCCGCACCGCGGCGAACAGCTTCAGGTCGAAATCCTCCTGCCAGATCTGGTCGGTGATCTCCTCGAAGGTCCCGACCTGCGACTTGCCGGCATTGTTGACGAGGATGTCGACCTTGCCGAAGGCGGCGACCGTCGAGCGGAAGGCGAGATCGGTTCCCTCGGCCGTGGCGACGTCGGCGGCGACGGTGTGGACGCGCGCGTCGGTGGCGACGGCGGAAATCTCCTGCCGGGCCTCTTCCAGCACCTCGGGCCGGCGCCCGACGATCGCCACGTCCGCGCCGCTCAGGGCGAATTCCTTCGCCATGGCGAGGCCGAGGCCCGTGCTGCCGCCGGTTATCAGGGCCGAGCGGCCGTCCAGTCTGATTTCCATTTCTTCCAACCTCCCGCGACTCAACGATCGGGCGATGATACCGGCCCGTCGCGGCAAAACATACTCGAAGCCGCGGGCCTTCAGGCGGGCCGGTCCGCGAAATGGGCGCGGACCACGGCCAGCGCCGCCTGCGCCGTCGGCGTCAGCGGGCCGGTCGAGGCATAGGCCGCCACCAGCCGCTGGCGGGGCGTCTCGTCGCGGATGGGCCGGCAGGCGACGGGCTTGCCGTCATGGGCGAGATCGTGGCGCGGCCGGGTGAACAGCATCGACACGCCCAGCCCGTTGGCGGCCATGCCGCGCACCATCTCCACCGAGACGGTGCGCAGCACCACGTTCGGCGACAGCCCCTGCTGCCAGAACGGCACCATCAGGAACTCGCGGCTCAGCGGCAGGTCGACGAGGATGAAGGGATATTCTGCCAGCTCGGCGAGCGAGACGTCCGGCTGGCGGGCCAGCGGATGGTCGGGCGCCAGCACGGCATGGGGCGCGAGCTCGGCGAGCACCTCGCGCGCGACGCCGCTCGGCAGGCCGACGTCGTAGGTGATCGCCAGATCGACGATCCCCTTTCCGAGCGCCCGCGACAGCGCCTCGAGGTCGCATTCGCGCAGATCCACCTGCAGGTCGGGGATGTCGCGCATCAGCCTTGCCAAGAGCTCCGGCAGGGAGGAGGGGCCGAGCGTGGCGAAATAGGCGAGGCCGAGCCGCGGCGCCGGCCCGGCGCCGGAGACGGAGGCGAAATGCTCGAGCCGGCTCAGGACCGCGCGCGCCTCCGCGAGCTTGCCCGAGCCGAACCGGGTCAGCTCTAGCCCGCGCGCCTGCCGCCGCTCGAAGAGCGGCTGCCCGAACTCGGCTTCGAGCTCGCGTATCGCCGCCGAGATGGAGGGCTGCGACACGTTGAGGCGCGCGGCGGCCCGCGTGGCGGAGCCGGCCTGCGCGGCGGCGACGAAGTAGTGCAGCTGGCGGAACGAGATCATCAGAGGAATTTCCTATATTTGGCAGTGGGAGACAATTCTTTCCTGTCTGCTGCCATGCCCTATCCTGCGGCCGATCCAGCATTGGAGCGCCGCATGAACCGACCCTGTCTCGACGACGTCCGCATCCTCGATTTCACCCGCGTCCTGGCCGGGCCGTTCTGCACCGCGCTGCTTGCCGATCTCGGCGCCGAGGTCATCAAGATCGAGGCGCCGGAGGGCGACGACTACCGCCACATCCCGCCCGTCAGCGACGGCACCGGCGGGCTCTTCCTGCTCCTCAACCGCGGCAAGAAGAGCCTGTCGCTCGACCTGCGGTCGCAAGAGGGGCGCGATATCGTGCGCAGGCTGGCGGAACGATGCGACGTCGTGGTCGAGAACTTCCGCCCCGGCGTCATGGAGCGGCTGGGGCTCGGCTATGACGAGCTGTCGCGCGCCAACCCGCGGCTGGTCCACGTCTCCATCTCGGGCTTCGGTCGCGGCAGCCCGATGAGCAGCCTGCCGGCCTACGATCTGGTCATCCAGGCGCTGACCGGCTTCATGGACGTGTCGGGCGAGCCGGACGGCCCGCCGATGATGACGGGCGAGGCGGTCGCCGACCTCGCGGCCGGGCTGTTCGCGTCGTGGTCGGCCCTCGCCGCGCTGCTGGCGCGCGAGCGGAGCGGGCAGGGGCAGTTCGTGGACGTGGCGATGTACGATTGCCTGTCCAGCTTCCTGCCGGCGGCGCTCGCCCAGCATCTCTACGGCAGCACGCCGCCGACGCGTGTCGGAAACCGCCATGCGCTTGGCGCGCCGTTCGGCGTCTTCCGCGCCGCGGACGGCCACTACACCATCGCCGTGCTCAATCCGAAGCAGTTCGACCGGCTCGCCGAGGCGATCGGCCAGCCGGGGCTGGGAGAGGACCCGCGCTTCTCCGACAACAGCCGGCGCACCGAAAGCCATGCGCTTCTGAAGGCGCAGATCGAGGCGTGGAGCGGCACGCGCGGCGTCGCCGAGGTGGTCGCCGCGCTGCAACGGCACGACGTGCCGTGTTCGCCGATCCTGACGGTGAGCGAGGCGGTGGAGAGCCCGCAGGCCCGGGCGCGGGCGCTCCTGCGCACCGTCGATGGGCCGGACGGAAGGCGTCTCACGACCATGACGCAGCCGGTCAGGTTTTCCGGCATGCCGGCATCGTCCGCCCTGCCGCCACCCGCGCTCGGCGCGGACGGGCGCGACGTGCTGGCAAAGCTGCTCGGGATGGATGCGGAGGAGATCGCGGCGCTCGCGCGTGACGGCGTCCTCCACGGCGAGGCGACGAAAGGGAGGACATGACATGCACGACTGCCTGCTGACCGACGACCAGCGGATGATCCGCGACAGCGCCCGCGCCTTCGCGCGCGACGTTCTGGCGCCCACGGCCGCGCGGCGCGACGCCGACAAGGCGTTCCCGCGCGCCGAGATGGCCGCGCTCGGCGAACCCGGCTTCCTCGGCATGCTCGTCTCCGAGGAATGGGGCGGGGTTGCCGCCGACCATGTCGGCTACGTGCTGGCGGTGGAGGAGATTTCGGCCGCCGACGGCAGCATCGGCGCGATGATGGCGCTGCACAATGGCCTCGTCAGCACGCCACTTCGCACCCACGGCACGCCGGCGCAGAAGGAGCGCTATTTGCGGCCGCTCGCCCGCGGAGAGATGAACGGCGCCTTCGGCCTGACCGAGCCGGAAGCCGGCTCCAACGCCTTCGCCATCCGCACCCGGGCGGTCAAGTGTCCGGGCGGCTACCGCATCTCGGGCGCCAAGCAGTTCATGTCGAACGGGAAGTCCGCCGATGTCGCCATCGTCTTCGCCGCGACGGAAAGCGACGATCCGCGCCGCCGGATCACCGCCTTCCTCGTCTCCACGGCGGCCGAGGGCTACCGGGCGACGCGGGTCGAGGACAAGCTCGGTCTCTCGGCTTCGGAAACCTGCCAGGTGCAGCTCGACGAGGTGTTCGTCCCCGAGGAGGACGTGCTCGGCCAGCCGGGCGGCGGCTACGCGCTGGCGATGAGCACGCTCGAGCTGGGCCGGCTCGGCATCGCGGCGCAGTCGGTGGGCCTGGCGCGTGCCGCGTTCGAGCAGGCGCATGCCTATGCAAGGGACCGCCAGACCTTCGGCAAGCCGATCATCCAGCATCAGGCCGTGGGCTTCCGGCTCGCCGACATGAACACGCAGGTGGAGGTGGCGCGCAGCTTCCTGCATCAGGTCGCGCGGATGCGCGATCAGGGCGTGCCCTGCAAGAGCGAGGCGGCGATGGCGAAGCTGTTCGCTTCCGAGCTGGCCGAGAAGGTGGCGTCGGAGGCCATCCAGGTCCATGGCGGCTACGGCTATCTCAAGGATTTCCCGGTCGAGCGCATCTATCGCGACGCCCGCATCTGCCGCATCTACGAAGGCACCAGCGACATCCAGCGGATGATCATCGCCTCCGGCCTGTCGGCGTAAGCCGCCGCCGCGCGTCGAAGCACGAGCCCCCGGCTGCTTCCTCATGAGCAGCCGGGGCTTTGTCTTTCATGCTCCTAGGGTAAGATACTGCTTACGCATGCCCGCCCTGCAGCCGCGCCATGGCGGCGCGGTAGGCGTCGAGGATCTTCTCCTCCTCGGCATGGCGGCCGTCGCGGATCACCCAGCGGCCGCCGACCATCACGTCGCGCACCGGGTTGCGCGTGCCGCCGAGGACCCAGGCGTCGAGCGCGGTCTCGGGGCCGTGGCCCAGGAGCACCGGGCTGCCGGCGTCGAGCATCACCAGATCGGCCCGCCGCCCCGCGGCGAGCGCGCCGCCGCCCTGCGCCGAGCATTGCTCGCCGCCCGCGAGCGCGGTGTCGAACAGCAGCCGGCCGCTGTGGACCTCGTGCCCGTCGGCCTGCGGCCGGGCGATCACGTTGCGCCGCCGCAGCTCGAGCCGCTTGCCGCATTCGAGGATGCGCAGCTCCTCGGCGGTCGAGGTCGAATAGTGGCTGTCGGTGCCGATGCCCCATGCGCCGCCCGCACCGTGCCATTCGACCAGCGGGAAGAAGCCGTCGCCCATGGTCGCCTCGGTCAGCGGGCACAGCCCGGCCACCGCGCCGCTGGCAGCCGCGCCGGCGATCTCCGAGGCGTCGAGATGGGTGGCGTGGACGAGGCACCATTCCGGCCCCAGCCCGACATTGTCGAGAAGCCACTGCACCGGGCGCGCGCCGAGGCCCGCCTGCACCTCCTCCACCTCGTAGGTGGTCTCCGAGACGTGGATGTGCAGCCGCGCCTCGGGGTCGATGGCGCGCATGCCGGCGAGCGCCGCCCGCGCCTCGTCCGGCGTCACCGCGCGCAGCGAGTGGAGCGCCAGCCCGACGCGCAGATGGGGATGCGCCGCGCGGCGGCCGCGCAGGGTTTCGATGAGCGCCAGATACTCGTCCACCGAATGGACGAAGCGCTTCTGCGTCTCCTCGACCGGCTTGCCGATGCCGCCATGGGCGTAGAGCACCGGCAGCAGCGTCAGCCCGAGCCCGGTGCGCGCCGCCGCGGCGATCAGCCGGTCCGACATCTCGGCCGGGTTGGCGTAGTGCGTGCCGCCGGGCCGGTGGTGGACGTAGTGGAACTCGCACACCGCCGTCATGCCGAAATGCAGCATCTCCAGATAGACCAGCGCCGCGATCGCCTCGTAGTCCTCGGGCGTCAGGCGATCGACCATCCGGTACATCTCCTTGCGCCAGGTCCACAGATTGTCCTCGGCCCGCGCGGCGGTGACGAACTCGGTGCGTCCGGCGAGCGCGCGCTGGAAGGCGTGGGAGTGAAGGTTGGACAGCCCCGGCACGCCGTAGCCCGCCAGCCGCTCCACCGGCCCCTGCGGACGGGTTGCGGAGACCGAGAGGATCGCGCCGTCGTCGCCGACTTCGAGGTAGCCGGGCGACAGCCAGCCGTCGGGCTGGTGCAGGTGCTCGACCTCGTAGGTCGTGGTCATTGCGGGGTCCTCCTGTCTGTCAGCGCGCCGGAGCGGGCGAGGCGGTCGAGGCCGGCCAGGATCGGCTCCAGCACCCCACGCAGCCGCCCGGCGCGGCCGGGATCGTAAGCCCACGGCGCGGCCTCGGCCGCGAGATAGGCCCGCTGCGCCAGCTCCATCTGGATCGCGTGCACGCCCTCGCGCGGGCGGCCGTAGTGGCGCGTGGTCCAGCCGCCGCGGAAGCGGCCGTTGACGACGCTGTCGTAGCCCGCCGCACGCTGGCAGGCGTCGGCGACCGTCCGCTCCACCGCCGCGGCGCAGGTCACGCCGCCGTCGGTGCCGATCGAGAACACCGGCAGGGCGCCGGGAAACAGGAAAGGGATGACCGAGCGGATCGAGTGGCAGTCGTAGAGGATCGCCACGCCGTGCCGCGCCCGCACGCGGTCGACCTCGGCCGCGAGCGCCGCGTGATAGGGGACATGGAAGGCGTCGCGGCGGGCCGCGATCTCGTCCGCCGAGGGCTCCTGCCCCGGCTCCCAGATCGGCCGGCCGTCGAAATCGGTCGAGGGGCACAGGCCCGTGGTGTTCTGGCCGGGATAGAGCGAGGACCCTTCGGGGTCGCGGTTGGCGTCGATGACGTAGCGGTGGAAGGTGGCGCGCACCACCGTGGCCCCGGGCAGCAGCCCCTCGTAGAGCCGTCCGATATGCCAGTCGGTGTCGGCCAGCGCCCGGCCGTCGGCGTTGAGCCGCGCGGCGAGCGCTTCCGGCACATGGGTGCCGCCATGGGGCTGGCCGAGGATGACCGGGCCGTCGCCGGGAACGACCTCGACCGGGTTCATGCCGCGGCCCGCCGGTCGTCGAACGCCACCTTGCCCGCCTTCATCACCAGCCGCGCCCGGCCGCGGCCAAGCCTGTAGGCCATGTCCTCGTAGCGCTCGTAGGGGAAGACGGCGATGTCGGCCTGCTTGCCCGGCTCCAGCGAGCCGATGCGGTCGGCGCGGTCGAGCGCCATGGCCGCGTGCAGCGTGCCGGCGCGGATCGCCTCGTCCGGGCCGAAGCGGTAGAGCCGGCAGGCGAGCTGCACCACGAAGGGCATGGATTCGAGCCAGCAGCCGGGGCACATGTCGGTGGCGAGCGCCAGCGTCAGCCCCGCATCCATCATGGCGCGCGCGTCGAACGGGCGCGTGTGGCCGACGGCGAAGTCGAGCGCCGGCATGACGACGCAGACCACGCCCGCCTCGCGCAGGGCGGCGTATTCCTCGGGCGCGGTGTGGTTCATGTGGTCGGCCGACACGGCGCGCAGCTCCGCCGCCAGCGTCGAGCCGCCGATATGGGAATAGGCGTCGGTATGGATCTTGACCTTGAGCCCGTGCTCCAGCCCGCGCTCGAGGATCGCGCGCGATTCCGCCACCGTGTAGTAGCCGTCGTCGCAATAGACGTCGTTGAACTCGGCGAGGCCGCGCCGGGCGACCTCCGGGATCATCTCGTCGAGGATTTCGGCGATGTAGGCCTCGCGGCTCTTGTTCTCGGGAAACTCGTGCGCGCCGAGGAAGGTCGAGACGATCTCGATCGGCTGGCGCGCGCCGAGCGTGCGGTTGACCTCCAGCATCTTGATTTCGGTCGCGGTGTTGAGGCCGTAGCCGCTCTTGCTCTCGACCGTCGTGGTGCCGAAGGACAGCATGTGCGCCAGCCGCTCGGCGGCGCTGGCGACGAGCTCGTCCTCGCTCGCCTCGCGCATCATCCGTGCGGTGGCAGAGATGCCCATGGGGATGCCCATGGCGCGGATTTCGGCCGGCGTGCGGCCCCGCACGCGCTGGGCGTATTCCTCGACCCGCGAGCGGTGGAAGACGAGGTGGGTGTGGCAGTCGACGAAGCCCGGCATGACCAGCCCGCCTTGCGCGTCGATCCGCTCGGCGGCGCCGAGGTCGTGCGCGGCGGCGATCTCCGCCGGGGTGCCGATGGTGGCGATCGCGTCTCCGCTGATCGCCACCGCCGTGTTGGTGCGGGCGCCGACGAGGTCGGGCGCATCGGCAGCGCAGGTCAGGACCTGCCCCGCGTTCTCGATCAATGCCGTGATCCGGGCCATGCCGATGCTTCCTCCCTTGCCGGTTCCCTGCCGGTTTCGTCCTCGTCAGTCGCGAAGGTCGTCCGGGCCGAAGGTGGCCTTGGGCGTCCACCACAGCGGCACCTGCACGCCGTCCCGGGCGAAGCGCTCCTCGGCCGCCTT
>JALHFU010000322.1:0-2901 GCA_022838525.1 Hyphomicrobiales bacterium
GCCAGCCCAACGCGATGGGCGGGCGTGAGGTGGGCGGGCTCGCCAACATGCTGGCCGCCCACATGGACATCGGCAATCCCGGGCACCGCGACCGCGTCCGGCGCTTCTGGAACGCGCCGGCGGTCGCCGGGAAGCCGGGACTCAAGGCCGTCGACCTGTTTCGCGCGGTGGCGGACGGGCGCGTCAGAGCGATATGGATCATGGCGACCAACCCGGCCGTTTCGATGCCGGATGCGCGCGCCGTGGAGGCGGCTCTGGAAGCATGCCCCTTCGTCGTCGTCTCCGACATGCGGGCCACGACCGACACTGCGCGCTGCGCGCATGTCCTGCTGCCCGCCGCCGGCTGGGGCGAGAAGGACGGGACGGTGACGAATTCCGAACGCCGCATCTCGCGGCAGCGGGCGTTTCTGCCGCGGCCCGGGGAGGCGCTGCCCGACTGGAGGATCGTGTGCGAGGTGGCGAAGCGGATGGGCTTCGCGGATGCGTTCTCCTACGCCTCTGCGGCCGAAATCTTCGCCGAGCACGCCGCGCTCTCCGCCTTCGAGAACGATGGCGAGCGCGCTTTCGACATCGGTGCCCATGCTGGCATCGCGGGCGCGGCCTACGACGCGCTCGCCCCCTTCCAGTGGCCGGCAGCGGCGGGCGGGCGCCAAGGAGGGCGCTTCTTCGCCGACGGCCGGTTCTTCACGGCCGACCGCAAGGCGCGCTGCGTCGCCGTCGTTCCGCCCGGGCAGCCGGCCGGTCATCCGCAGTGGCCGCTGACGCTCAACACCGGCCGGGTGCGCGACCACTGGCACACCATGACGCGGACGGGCAAGAGCCCGCGCCTGTCGCGCCATATCGCCGAGCCGTTCGTGGAGATCAATCCGGCCGATGCCGGCCGGTTCGGCATCGGCGACGCCGACATCGCCAGCCTGTCCACACCGCTGGGCGACGTGCTGCTGCGCGCGCTGGTGACGGACCGTGTCCCCCGGAGCGTAGTCTTCGCGCCGATGCACTGGAACGGCGAGTTCGCCGCCCGGGCCCGCGTGGACATGCTGGTGCCGCCCGCGGCCGATCCGCATTCCGGGCAGCCCGCGCTGAAGGGCGCGGCCGCGCGCGTCGAGCGCTTTCCCGCCGCGATATTCGGCTTCGCCGTCACTGCGCAGAAGCCGGAGGGTCTGGACGCGGACTACTGGGCGCTTGCCCGCTGCGAGGGCGGCTGGCGGGTGGAGATGGCCTTCGCCGATGCGGCGAGGGACTGGGAAGGCCTGGCGCGAAACCTGTTCGGCGAGGCCGAGACGCTTTCATTCCGCGACGCGGCCAGCGGCCATCGGCGTCTTGCCGGCTTCCATGGCGGCCGCCTGGCGGGCGCGCTCTATCTCGCGCCGCAGCCGGTCGCCGTTTCGCGCGAGTGGGCAGCCGGCCAGCTGCTCGTCTCCCACGACGACCGCCGGGCACGCTTCGCCGTCGCCGCCGGCCGGCCGGGGGGCGGGGCGGCCGATCGCGGCGCGATCGTCTGCACCTGCTTCGGCATAGGCGTGAACGACATCGCCGCGGCCGTGCGTGCAGGCTGCCTCGATGTGGCGGCCGTGGGAGCGGCCACCCAGGCCGGCACGAATTGCGGCTCCTGCCGCGCCGAAATCAAGGGAGTTGTCGATGCACATCGTCTCCAGGCAGCCGAGTGAAGTGTTGCCGGCGCGTATCGCGCCGCTGTCCGTCCTGCCCGTCTTTCTCGATCTCGAGGGCAAGCGGGCGCTCGTCGCGGGCGGCTCCGATGCCGCCGCGTGGAAAGCCGAGCTGCTGGCCGCGGCCGGTGCGCAGGTGCAGGTCCACGCGCCGCGCGAAGCAGTCGGCGCCGAGATGGCGCGGCTTCTGGAGGAGGGGAAGGACCGCGTCGCCCTGCAAGACGGGAGCTGGCATCCCGACGCGCTCCGCGGCGCGGCGGTTGCGGTCGCCGACGCGGAAACGGAGGAGGAGGCGCACGCATTCCGCGAAGCCGCACGGCAGGCCGGCGTGCCCTGCAACGTCATCGACAGGGCGTCCTTCTGCACCTTCCAGTTCGGCTCGATCGTCAATCGCTCGCCCATCGTCGTTGGCATCTCGACGAGCGGCGCGGCCCCCATTTTGGGGCAGGCCGTGCGGCGGCGCATCGAAACGNNTCTGGCGCGCCGTCTGCGCGGGCGGGTGATGGAACGCCTGACGGCGGGCGCGAGCCGCCGGCAGTTCTGGGAGGCGTTCGTGGACCGGGCCTTCGGCCCCGCGCCCGAGGCTGCGTCCGTGACGGCGATGGACGACATGATCGACCGCATCTCCCGCACGGGCGCAGGCGGTCACGTCACCTTTGTCGGCGCGGGGCCGGGCGATGCCGAACTCCTGACGCTCAAGGCGGTGCGCGCGCTGCAATCGGCCGACGTGATCCTGTTCGACGATCTGGTGTCCGACGAGGTGCTGGAACTGGCGCGGCGCGAAGCGAAGCGCATTCTCGTCGGCAAGCGCGCGGGCCGCCCGAGTTGCAGGCAGCACGAGATCAACGCGACGATGGTGGCCCTCGCCCGGGCTGGCCGACGCGTCGTGCGTCTCAAATCCGGCGACCCGACGGTGTTCGGCCGTGCGGGAGAGGAGATCGCGGAGCTGGAAAAGGCGGGCATCGGCTACGACATCGTGCCGGGCATCACCGCCGGCATCGCCCTCGCGGCCGCCTGCGGCGTATCGCTGACGCATCGCGACCATGCGAAATCGGTGCGCTTCGTCACCGGCCATTCGAAGAATGGCGGCGTGCCGGAGGACATGGACTGGGACGCCGTCGCCGACCCGTCCGCTACGACGATCTTCTACATGGGAGCCCGCAATGCCGGCCCGATCGCCGGGCGGCTGATGGCCGGAGGCCTGGCGCAGGACACGCCGGTCGTCGTAGCGGCG
>JALHFU010000106.1:0-13144 GCA_022838525.1 Hyphomicrobiales bacterium
ATCGGCGCGGCGGACGTGCTCTCGGGCACGATGTCGCCGGGCACGCTCGGCCAGTTCCTGCTCTACGCCGTGTTCGCGGCCGGGGCGCTCGGCGCGCTGTCGGAGGTGTGGGGCGAGCTTTCGCAGGCCGCGGGCGCGGCCGAGCGGCTGACCGAGCTCCTGGCCGAGGAGCCGCAGGTGCGCGCGCCGGCCTCGCCCGTCGCTCTGCCGGAGCCGGCGAAGGGCGCGGTCGAGTTCCGCGACGTCTCCTTCGCCTATCCGATGCGGCCCGACCGGGCGGCGCTCGACCGGCTTTCCTTCGCGGTGAAGCCCGGCGAGACCGTGGCCATCGTCGGCCCCTCCGGCTCGGGCAAGAGCACGGTGTTCTCGCTGCTCCTGCGCTTCTACGACCCGCAGGGCGGCGCGGTGCTGGTCGACGGCGTCGACGTCCGGCAGGCCGATCCGCAGGCGGTGCGCGGGCGCATGGCCATCGTGCCGCAGGACGTGACCATCTTCGCGGCGAGCGCGGCCGACAACATCGCCTTCGGCCGGCCGGGGGCGGGCGAGGCCGAGATCAGGGCGGCGGCGCGCGACGCCCGCGCCGACGAGTTCATCTCGCGGCTGGACAAGGGCTACGACACGCCGCTCGGCGAGCGCGGGGTGACGCTGTCGGGCGGCCAGCGCCAGCGGCTGGCGATCGCCCGCGCCATCCTGCGCGACGCGCCGATCCTGCTCCTCGACGAGGCGACCTCGGCGCTCGACGCCGAGAGCGAGACGCTGGTGCAGACGGCGCTGGAGCGGCTGATGCAGGGCCGCACCACCATCGTCATCGCCCATCGGCTGGCGACCGTGCTCAAGGCCGACCGCATCCTCGTCATGGAGGACGGCCGCATCGTCGAGGAGGGCACGCATGACAGCCTGGTGGCGCTGAACGGCGTCTACGCCCGGCTCGCGCGCCTCCAGTTCGACCACGGCGCCGGCGCGTTCGGCAGGGCCGCGGAGTAAGCTTCTGGCGGGCCCGGCACTTTGACCGTTCGCGTCGCCCCTCATCCGGCCCTTCGGGCCATCCTCTCCCCGTGAACGGGGAGAGGATGGCGGCAGGCAGGTGAGGGGCAGCACCGAAGGTTGCGGGTTCAGCCCAATAAGTTGCGCGCCGTGCGCATGAAGATGCGCGCGCCGATGGGGATGAGGTCGTCGGGGAAGTCGTAGTCGGGATTGTGCAGGTTGGGCCGGTCGGTGCCGGCGCCGAGATAGAGCATCGCCGATTTCGAGCCGTGGCCGAAGATGCCGAAATCCTCGGACGCCCGCATCGGCAGCTCTTCCGCGTCGTGGGAGATGCCTTCGGCGTCGAGCGCGGCGGCGAGGTGCGCCACGGCCTTCGGCGCGTTGAGGCTGGCGACGAAGATCTCGTGATAGTCGACGCTCCAGGCGAGGCCGTCGGCCGCCGCCTCCGTGCGCACCAGCGCCTCGGCGGCGGCGGTGAGGTCGGCCATGCGCGCGTCGAGCCGCGTGCGCAGCGTCGCCCTGATCTCGGCATGGCCGGGGGCGACGCCGAACACCGGCTCGCCCATATGGACATGGGTGACGGTGGCCATGGCGAAATCGTCGTCGGCGAAGGAACCGCCGCCGAGCGCGGCCAGCGCCGGCATCAGCCGGCTCACCGCCTGCATCGGCGACACGCCGCTTTCCGGCATCGAGGAATGGGCGGTCCGGCCCTCGAGCTCGATGCGCATGCCGCGCGAGGCGCAGTTGACGACGCCCTCCCTGAGCCGGACATGGCCGAGCGGCGTGCCGGGCAGGTTGTGCAGGGAGAAGGCGAAATCCGGCCGGATCGCCGCATAGCGCGGGTCGGCGACCACGTCGGCGGCGCCGTTGCCGGTCTCCTCGGCCGGCTGGAACATCAGCACGACACGGCCCGCCGCCGGGCGCCGGCGGCCGAACTGGCGGCCGAGCGCGGCGAGGATCGCCATGTGGCCGTCATGGCCGCACATATGGCCCTTGCCCGCGACCGCCGAGCGGTGGGGGATGGCGGAGACCTCGGCGATGGGCAGGGCGTCGAGCTCGGCGCGGAAGAGGACGGTCCCGCCCGGCCTGCCGCTGTCGTAGACGACGGCGACGCCGTGGCCGCCCAGCCCGGTCAGCACCTCGTCCGGCCCGGTGTCGGCGAGGAAGGCGACGACGCGCTTCGCCGTCTCCTCCTCCTCGTTGGAGATTTCGGGGAAGCGGTGCAGCTCGCGGCGGAAGGCGACGAGGTCTTCGATGTCGCGGTTGGTGAGGCCCATGGCGTCCTCCTGGCTTAGAGACTGGCGGCGGCGTGGCGGCCGGCATTGCGGCCCGAGAACAGGCAGCCGCCGAGGAAGGTGCCTTCGAGCGCGTTGTAGCCGTGATAGCCGCCACCGCCGAAGCCGGCCACCTCGCCCGCCGCATAGAGGCCGGCAATCGGCTCGCCCGCCGGATCGAGCACGCGGCCGTCGAGATCGGTGTGCAGGCCGCCGAGCGTCTTGCGGGTGAGGATGTGCAGCTTCACCGCGATCAGCGGCCCGTGCTTCGGGTCGAGGATCCGGTGCGGCTTGGCCGTGCGGATCAGCCGGTCGCCGCGATAGGCGCGCGCGCCGCGCAGCGCGACGACCTGCGCATCCTTGGAGAAGGGGTTGTCGATCTCGCGGTCGCGCGCCTCGATCTGGGCGGCGAGGCGGTCGTGGTCGATCAGCGCCTCGCCGGTCATCTCGTTCATCGCTGCGACGAGGTCGCGCAGATTGTCGCGCACGATGAAGTCCTTGCCGTGCTTCTTGAACGCCTCGACCGGCGGCGGCGCGCCGCCGCCGAGCCGGCTCTTGAGCACGTTCGCCCATTTCTTCGAGGCGAGGTCGGGGTTCTGCTCGGAGCCGGAAAGGGCGAACTCCTTCCGGATGATGCTCTGGGTCAGCACGAACCAGGAATAGTCGTAGCCGGTCGACAGGATGTGCTTCAGCGTCGCCAGCGTGTCGAAGCCGGGCAGGCACGGCGCGGGCAGGCGGTTGCCGCGCGCGTCGAACCACAGCGACGAGGGGCCCGGCAGGATGCGGATGCCGTGGTCGGGCCAGATCGGGTCCCAGTTCTGCACCCCTTCCGTATAGTGCCACATGCGGTCGGTGTTGATGGTGGCCGCACCCGCCTCCTTGGCGATGGCGACTATGCGGCCGTCGACATGGTGCGGCACGCCGGCGACCATCGTCTTCGGCGCGGGGCCGAGGCGGTCCGTCGGCCAGTTCCGGCGCACCAGCTCGAGATCGCCGCCGATGCCGCCGGAGGCGACGACGACGCAGGGCGCCGACAGTTCGAACGAACCCGCGACCTCGCGGCCGGAGCGCGCGCCGCGCGCCACGGTGGACGGCTCCAGCACCTCGCCGGCGACGCCCGAGACCGCGCCGCCGGTCCTGACGAGGCGGCCGGCGCGATGGCGGAACTTCAGCGCGACGCGGCCGGCCTTCGCGTGCTCGCGGATGCGGGCGACGAAGGGTTCGAGCACCCCCGGCCCGACGCCCCAGGTGATGTGGAAGCGCGGCACCGAATTGCCGTGGCCGTGGGCGAGGGAGCCGCCGCGCTCGGCCCAGCCGACGACCGGGAACCATCGCATGCCCATGGCGTGGAGCCAGGCGCGCATCCCGCCGGCGGCGAAATCGACATAGGCCTCGGCGACGCGGCGCGGCCAGTAATCCTCCTCGCGGTCGAACTGCGCCGAGCCCAGCCAGTCCTGCAGGGCAAGCTCGCGGCTGTCGCGAATGCCCATGCGCCGCTGCTCGGGGCTGTCGACGAGGAACAGGCCGCCCAGCGACCAGAACGCCTGCCCGCCGAGCGAATTCTCGCCCTCCTGATCGAGGACGACGACGCGCTTTCCCGCGTCGGCCAGCTCGCAGGCCGCGACCAGCCCGGCCAGCCCGCCGCCCACGACGATCGCATCCGCCTCTCCGGCCATGTCCCCTCCCTGTGATGCGTTTCCCATTACTGTCGGCCGGATTTTTCGGCGCGGCAAGGGGCGAGAAATCCTCCTCGGGCGTCAGCCGCCGTAGCGCCGCTCAAGGTGCCGTTCGAGGTGAGAGGCGTCGAGCGCCTCGCCGGTAGCGTGGCGTATCAGGTCCGGCGTCGACAGGCGCGAGCCGAGCGACCAGATGCGCGCGCGCCGCCACTCGTTCAGCCGCTCGAAGCGGCCGGCGGCGAGGTCGTCGTCGATGTCGGGATGCTCGCGCTCGATCGCGGCCCACAGCTGCGCGGCGATCATGGCGCCGAGCGTGTAGGACGGGAAATAGCCGAAGGCGGCCGACGGCCAGTGCACGTCCTGCATCGGCCCGTCGGCCGGGTTGTCGATGGTGGAAAGGCCGAGAAACGCGCGCATCTTTTCGTCCCACGCCTCGGGCAGATCGGCGACCTCGAGCGTGCCGTCGACCAGCGCGCGCTCCAGCTCGAAGCGCAGCACGATGTGGAGGGGGTAGGTGACCTCGTCGGCATCGACGCGGATCAGCCCGCGCTCGACACGGTGGACGTGGGGCAGGATGTCGTCCAGCGTCAGGCTTTCGCCGAGATGGCGCTCGACCACGGGCAGCGCCCAGCGCCAGAAGGCGGGGTCGCGGCCGATCTGCTTTTCCACGAACAGGCTCTGGCTCTCGTGGATCGCCATGCCGCGCGCCTGCCCCAGCGGCCAGTGCGCCCATTCGCGCGGCAGGTTCTGCTCGTAGAGCGCGTGGCCGGTCTCGTGCAGGACGCCCATCAGCGCCGACAGGAACTCGTCGGTGCGGTAGCGCGTGGTGATGCGCACGTCGCTCGGCACGCCGCCGCAGAACGGATGGTGCGACACCGACAGGCTGCCATGCGTCAGGTCGAAGCCGAGCGCCGCCATCATCGACAGAGCGAGGTCGCGCTGCTTCTCGATCGGATACGAGCCGGTCAACGACACCGGCGGCCGCCCGGCCAGGCGCCGCTCCTGCGCGGCGAGGGCCTGCGGCACGAAGCCGGTGAGGAAGGTCCCGAGGTCGTGGAGCAGCGGTGCGATCTCGGCCACCCGCGCGCCGGGGTCGTACTGCTCCATCAGCGCATCGTAGGGCGCAAGCCCGAGCGCCTCGGCGCGCAGCGCCGCCTCCTCGCGCACCAGCGCCACCACGCCTTCGAGCGCCGGGGCGAAGCCGGCCCAGTCGTTCCTCGCCCGCATGTCGCGCCACAGCTGCTCGCAGCGCAGCCGCGCATGGGTCTGCCGCTCGACGAACTCGGCGGGCAGGCAGGTCATGTTCAAATGGACGCGGCGGAACTCGCCAAGCGCAGCCGCCTGCTCCTCGCTCAGCGCTTCCGTCTCCGCTTCCCCGATCCAGTCGGCGACCTCCGGCGCGGTCGCCATGCGGTGGCGCATGCCGGAGAGCGTGGCGAGCGAGACGGCACGGTCCTCGCCGCCGCCCGGCGCCATGTGGGTGGCCTCGTCGGCGCCGAGGATGGAGATGGCGTGGTCGACGGCGTGGATGCGCCGGTTGAGGTCGTCGAGGCGGGAAAAGGCGCTGGAGGTCATGGAAGGAAGCCGGCTACCGTTCGGTCAGCTTGAGCTCGATGCGGCGGTTGCGGTTGCGCGCCTCGGGCGTGTCGGCCGGGTCGAGCGGCTGGAACTCGCCGAAGCCGGCGGCGACGAGCCGGTCGGGCGCCACACCGTTCTCGATCAGGAACTTGACCACCGAGGTGGCGCGGGCCGAGGACAGTTCCCAGTTGTCGCGGTAGCGGCCGGTGCCGGAGAGGGGGATGGTGTCGGTGTGGCCGTCGACCCTGAGCACCCAGTTGATCTCGGGCGGAATCTCGCGCTGCAGTTCGAGGATGGCGCCGGCGAGCTTGCGCATCTCCTCGCGGCCGGCCTCGTTGATGATCTCGGAGCCGGACGGGAACAGCACCTCCGACTGGAAGACGAAGCGGTCGCCGACGATGCGGATGTTCTCGCGGTCGGACAGGATCTCGCGCAGGCGGCCGAAGAAGTCGGAGCGGTAGCGGTTCAGCTCCTGCACCCGCTGGGCGAGGGCCACGTTGAGGCGGCGGCCGAGATCGGCGATCTTGGCGTTCGACTCGCGGTCGCGGGCCTCGGAGACCTCCAGTGCCGCCTCCAGCGCGCCGATCTGGCTGCGCAGCGCGGCGATCTGCTGGTTCAGGAGCTCGACCTGCGACAGCGCGCGCTGGCTCAGCTGGCGCTCGCTGTCGAGCTCGCCCTGGAGCGAGGAGGCGCGGGCTTCCGCCTGCGCGCCTGCGCCCGCCCCGGCCGCGAGCAGCTGCTCCAGCCGCGAGCGCTCGCCTTCGGCCGTGGCGAGCGAGGCGCGCATGTTGACGAGCATGTCCTCGAGGTCCTGGGTGTTGGACTGCTCGAGCGCCAGAAGCTGCGTCAGCTCGTTGATCTGCGAGTTGAGGCGGTTCAGCACCTCGTCGCGGCCGCTGATCTCGCGCGACAGCAGGAACTGCGCCAGCACGAACACCGACAGCAGGAACATGATGGCCAGAAGCAGCGTCGACAGCGCGTCGACGAAGCCCGGCCAGTAGTCGACGCCGCGGTGGCCGCCGCGTCTTGCCCGTGCCAGCGCCATCTCAGCTCTTCTCCTCGGACCTGGCCCGTTCCTCGGGCCGGCGCTCCTCCTGCCGGCGGATGGCCTCGGCCAGCCGCTCGAGCGTGGCGCGCATGGCCTTCTGCTCGCTCGCCTGCGCCTCGACCCAGTCGCGCATCAGCTGCTGCTCGGAGCGCATGTTCTTGACGAGGCCGCTGATGCCGTCGGCGAGGCTGGCCATCGAGGCGGCGATGCGCGGGCTGGTGGCCCCTCCCTGCCCCAGCGTGGCCTGCTCCTGCATGGCGTGGAGCCGCTGCGACAGCTCGCGGATTTCCTCGACGGCGTCGCCGCTCTTCGGCGCGATGGCGAAGTCGGAGCCGAGATCGGTGACCGAGGACAGCCAGTTCTCCAGCTCGGTGTAGAAGCGGGTCTGGGCGCGGCCGGCCTGGAGGTCGAGGAAGCCGAGCACCAGCGAGCCGGACAGGCCGAACAGCGACGACGAGAAGGCCGTGCCCATGCCGGCCAGCGGCGCGGAAAGCCCCGCCTTGAGCGAATCGAGCACGTCGCTGACGTCGCCCGTGCCGGGATCGAGCGACTGGATGGTCTCGCTGATCGAGCCGATGGTCTGCAGCAGGCCCCAGAAGGTGCCGAGCAGGCCGAGGAAGATCAGCAGGCCGGTGAGATAGCGCGAGATGTCGCGGCTCTCGTCGAGGCGGGTGGCGATCGAATCGAGGATCGAGCGCATCGAGGCGGTCGACAGCGACGCCGCCGACGACCGCGACAAGAGCGCCTTCATCGGCGCGAGCAGCACGGGGTCGCGCCGGTCGGTGCCGGCGCGGAAGGAGTTGACCCAGCGCACCTCGCGGAACAGGCGGATGACCTGGCCGAAGACGAGCAGGATGCCGACGGCGAGCACGCCGAGGATCAGGCCGTTGAGGCCGGGATTGGTCTGGAAGGCCGAGGAGATCTGGCGGTAGAGGATCGCCGCGACGAAGCCGACGATGGCGAGGAAGATCAGCATCGACAGCAGGAAGACCTGCGGGCTCGACAGCTTCCGGGGATCGTACTCGTCGGCCTCGGCCGCCAGTCCGTCGTCAGACCCCACCCTTCCGAGAACTGCCATCCGCGCGCCCCTGCAATGATTTCGGCATCAAGGTATCAAGGTGATGGCGATCCTAAACGGAATTGTGACGAAATTGAAATCCGCCGCGAGGCCGCACCGGCCGGCCTCCGCCGCCGTCATCCCGGCCGACCGAGCTTGCGAGGGAGAGCCGGGACCCATTGAGCAGCACGGCCGGGTTGCGGGTTCATGCAGCGGCGCTGACACCCGCAAGCATAAGGACCGGGCCGCGCTGGACGATGGCCGGACCAATGGGTCCCGGCTCGGCGGCCGCTTCGCGGCCTTGGCCGGGATGACGTGGAGAGAGCGGCGCGCGCGACTCACAGGCTCTTCGCCATCTCCCGGAGCTGGAACTTCTGGATCTTGCCGGTCGAGGTCTTGGGGATTTCGGCGAAGACCACGGTGCGCGGGCATTTGAAGCGGGCGAGCAGCGCGCGGCAGTGCTCGATGATCTCCTCCTCGGTCGCGCTCATGCCGGGCTTCAGCTCGACATAGGCGACCGGGGTCTCGCCCCATTTGTCGTCTTGGCGCGCCACGACGCCGCAGGAGGCGACGGCCGGGTGCTTGTAGAGCGCGTCCTCGACCTCGATCGAGGAGATGTTCTCGCCGCCGGAGATGATGATGTCCTTGGAGCGGTCCTTCAGCTGGATGTAGCCGTCCGGATGCATGACGCCGAGGTCGCCGGAATGGAACCAGCCGCCGGCGAAGGCGTCGTCGGTGGCGGCCTTGTTCTTCAGATACCCCTTCATGACGATGTTGCCGCGGAACATGACCTCGCCGATGGTCTCGCCGTCGGCCGGCGTCGGCTGCATGGTCTCGGGGTCGAGCACCGTCAGCGCGTCGAGCGCGGCGTAGCGCACGCCCTGCCGCGCCTTCTTCGCGGTGCGCTCGGCCTTGGGCAACTCGTCCCACTCGGCCAGCCATTCGTTGACCACCGCAGGACCATAGGTCTCGGTCAGGCCGTAGAGATGGGTGACGGCGAAGCCGGCGTCGGCCATGCCGGCCAGCACCGCCTCGGGCGGCGGGGCGGCGGCGGTGTTGAAGGTCACGGTCTGCGGGAACTCGCGCTTGTCGGCCGCCGGCGCATTGATGAGCGTCGACATGACGATGGGCGCGCCGCACAGATGGGTGACGCCGTGGTCGGCGATCGCCGCGTACATGGCCCTGGCGCGTACCCAGCGCAGGCAGACATGGGTGCCGCCGGTGACGGCCAGCGTCCACGGGAAGCACCAGCCGTTGCAGTGGAACATCGGCAGCGTCCACAGATAGACCGGGTGGCGGCCCATGCCGGCATGGACAGTGTTGGCATAGGCCATCAGCGCCGCGCCGCGGTGGTGGTAGACCACGCCCTTGGGGTTGCCGGTGGTGCCGGAGGTGTAGTTGAGCGAGATCGCGTCCCATTCGTCGTCGGGCATCGACCAGGCGAAATCCTCGTCGCCAGAGGCCACGAACGCCTCGTAGTCGAGGCCGCCGATGCGCTCGCCCTTGGGGTAGGGCGCGTCGTCGCCATAGTCGGGATCGTCGTAGTCGATGACGAAGGGCTTCGCCTTGGCGATTTCAAGCGCCTCCTTCACCACGCCGGAGAACTCGCGGTCGACGATCAGCACCTTCGATTCGGCGTGGTCGAGCTGGAAGGCGATGATGGCGGCGTCGAGGCGGGTGTTGAGCGAATGCAGCACCGCCTTGACCATGGGCACGCCGAAATGCGCCTCCAGCATCGGCGGCGTGTTGGACAGCATCACCGACACCGTGTCGCCCTTGCCGATGCCGCGCTTGGCCAGCGCCGAGGCGAGCTTCAGCGAACGGCGCCAGAACTCGGCGTAGCTGGTGCGCGTGTCGCCGTGGATGATGGCGGTGTGGCGGGGAAACACCCTGGCCGCGCGCTCCAGATAGGTCAGCGGCGTCAGCGGCTGGTGGTTGGCGGGGTTCTTGTCGAGGTGAAGATCGTATGCGCCGGTCATGAGGGCCTCCCTGTCCCGGCGATTATGCACAACGGCACGGCTCCGTCATCAGCGGCGGGTGCGGCCAAATGCGATTGCGTTTCCTTGCCGGCGCGATTTCATCTATGCCGCATTCCAAACACGATCGCCCGCCATTGAGGCCGAACCCGACAGGACCGACATGAACCCGACAGAGACGCCGAACCGCTGCCGCCTCGTGCTGATCGCTCCGCCGCGAACGGAGGCGAAGCGGCTTCTGGCGGCGCTCGACGGCGGCGACGTCGCCTCGCTGATCCTGCCGGCCTGGGACATGGACGACGACGCCTTCCAGCGCCACGCCGAGGCCGTCGTGCCGGCGGCGCAGGCGGCCGGCGTCGCGGTGATGATCGCGGGCGACGCCCGCATCGCCATGCGCAGCCACGCCGACGGCCTCCATGTCGAGGGCGGCCGGCGCGCGCTGGACGAGGCCGTCGGGAAGCATCAGGCCAAGCTGATGGTCGGGGCCGGCGGCGCCTCGACCCGCGACGCCGCGCTCGATCTCGGCGAGGCGCGGCCCGACTATCTCTTCCTCGGCCGCTTCGGCTACGACACCAAGCCCGAGCCGCATCCGCGCAACCTCAAGCTTGCGGAATGGTGGGCCGAGATGGTGCAGATCCCCTGCGTCGTGCTCGGCGGCTGCGAGATCGATTCCGTCGCCGCCGTGGCGCGGACCGGCGCGGACTTCGTCGCCCTTTCCGCCGCCGTGTTCGGCGCGGGCGCGGAGCCTGCCGACGCCGTCGCCCGCGCCAACGCGCTGCTCGACGCCGACGCCCCCCGTTTCGAGGACTGACCCGTGCGCGCCGTTCCCTTCCTCGTCTGTCTCCTGCTGGCCGCCGCACCGGCCCTTGCGCAGCCGGCGGAAGGGCCGGACGGCGGCCGCGTCGCCCCGCCGGATGCGGCCGCACCGGACGCCGCGGCGCCCGATGCCGTCGCGCCCGATCCGGACGCGGTGCGGCGCAGCCGTTTCTCCGAGCGGCCGTCGGACGCCGCCTACGGCGCCTACCAGCGCGGCTACTACATCACCGCGCTCAACCTCGCGACGCCGCTGGCGCTTGAGGGCGACGCGGCGGCGCAGACGCTGATCGCCGAGATCTACTCGCGCGGCCTCGGCGTGCGCCGCGACCTCGTCACCGCCATCGAATGGTACGAGAAGGCGGCCGAGCAGAAGGTGCCGGAGGCGCTGTTCCAGCTCGCCATGATCCTGCTCGACGGCGGCGCGGAGTTCGGCGACAAGGCCCGCGCCGCGACGCTGATGGAACAGGCGGCCGACGCCGGCCACAGCCTGGCGCAGTTCAACTTCGCGCAGATGCTCGCCGGCCGCGATCAGACGCCGCAGGGCCGAGGTCCATCGCCAGGGCGTGGCCGGGCGCGCGGCCGATGCCGCGCAGGCGCGGCGCTGGCTGGCGCTGGCTGCGGCGCAGAACCACGACACCGCCCAGATCGAGCTCGGCACCATGCTGATCGAGGGCGAGGGCGGCGCGCGCGACGAGAAGGCGGGCTTTTCCTGGCTGATGCGGGCGGCCGCGGCCGGCAACCCGGCGGCGCAGAACCGGGTGGCCAAGCTCTACCGCGCCGGCATCGGCACCGAGCCGGACAGGGTGACGGCGGCGGCGTGGTATCTGCGGGCGCGCCGTGCCGGGCTCGTCGATCCGGTGATGGAGGACCAGCTCGACGGCCTGACCGAGGAGGAGCTGGACGAGGCGAGGAAGCGCGCCGGCGCGCTCGGCTGAATCGCCCCGCACTTGCCTCACGGCCCGTTTTATGGTCTTGGAGCCGCGATGATGCGCCCCCCGGCGCGACAAGATCCCGGAACCGACCCAATGAAGATCAACGGCAACGAAATCCGTCCCGGCAACGTCATCGAGCATGACGGCGGCCTGTGGGTGGCGGTCAAGACCAATGCGGTGAAGCCCGGCAAGGGCGGCGCCTACAACCAGGTCGAGCTCAAGAACCTCATCAACGGCACCAAGCTCAACGAGCGCTTCCGCGCCGCCGAGACGGTGGAGAAGGTGCGCCTCGAGCAGAAGGACTTCACCTTCCTCTACGAGCAGGGCGACGCGCTGGTGTTCATGGATTCGGAGAGCTACGAGCAGCTCGAGCTCGACAAGGACTTCGTCGGCGAGCGCGCCGCCTTCCTGCAGGACGGCATGACGGTGACGGTCGAGCTGCACGAGGAGCGCCCGATCGGCATCTCGCTGCCCGACCAGGTAACGCTGACGATCACCGAGGCCGATCCCGTGGTCAAGGGCCAGACGGCGGCCTCGTCCTACAAGCCGGCGGTGCTGGAGAACGGCATCCGCGTGCTCGTCCCGCCCTTCATCTCGTCGGGCGAGAAGATCGTCGTCGACACCAACGAGATCACCTACATCCGCCGCGCGGACTAAGCCCCGCCGCGACCCGAGACTTCGGAGAGTTCCATGGCGCGCTCCGCCATCATCAACGTCATGGTGCAGGCGGCCATGAAGGCCGGCCGGTCGCTGGCGCGCGACTTCGGCGAGGTGCAGAACCTGCAGGTCTCGCTCAAGGGGCCGGGCGACTATGTCAGCCAGGCCGACCGGCGGGCGGAGGAGATCATCTTCGCCGAGCTGTCGAAGGCCCGGCCGGGCTATTCCTTCGTCATGGAGGAGCGCGGCGAGGTGGCGGGCGACGACGACCAGCATCGCTGGATCGTCGATCCGCTCGACGGCACCACCAACTTCCTGCACGGCATCCCGATCTTCGCCATCTCCATCGCGCTCGAACGGCAGGGCCAGCTCGTCGCCGGCGTGATCTACAACCCCGCGATGGACGAGCTCTACACCGCCGAGCGCGGCGGCGGCGCGTTCATGAACGACCGCCGGCTCAGGGTGGCGGCCAGGCGCAACCTCTCCGACGCGGTGATCGGCACCGGCATCCCGCATCTCGGACGCGGCCATCACGGCCACGCGCTGATCGAGCTCAAGAACGTCATGGGCGAGGTGGCCGGCATCCGCCGCCTCGGCTCGGCCGCGCTCGACCTCGCCTATGTCGCGGCCGGCCGCATGGACGGGTTCTGGGAAAGCTGGCTGGCGCCGTGGGACCTGGCGGCCGGCATCCTCCTGGTGCGCGAGGCGGGCGGCTTCTGCACCGACCACAGCGGCGGGCAGGCGATGTTCGACACCGGCACCGTCGTCGCCGGCAACGAGGCGATCCACAAGGCGCTGCTCAAGACCGTCCAGAAGAAGGCGTGATGCCGGGCGGGTCGGGGGCATGACGACCGGACGCCGGCGCCGCCCCTCATCCGGCCCTTCGGGTCACCTTCTCCCCGTGAACGGGGAGAAGAAGCGGAAAGGTTGCGGCCATCTCTCCTCTCCCCGTTCACGGGGGAGAGGATGCCGGCAGGCAGGTGAGGGGCTGCGTCGACATCCGATCCGTCAGCCGTCTCCTGTGCCGAAGCGGCACAATTATCGGCAAAATCGGCCGGCGCGTTAAGCTTCGGTTAAGCTTTACATGTCATTACTGTGCGCATCCAGTTTTCTGGATTCTTACCGAGTGGCCAGGCCACTCCGTTT
>JALHFU010000323.1:0-2103 GCA_022838525.1 Hyphomicrobiales bacterium
GCCCAGCGCGCGGTCGGTCAGCGCCGGCTCCCAGCTGTGGGCGCCGCCGCGCTGGTTCCTGCCGTCGTGCTTCTTCAGCTCCATGCGGGCGAGCTGGTCGCGGTGGACCTCGTCCGGCCCGTCGGCGAGGCGCAGGAGCCGCGCCGTGACATAGGCCGAGGCGAGGCCGAAATCGTTGCTGGTGCCGCCGCCGCCGAAGGCCTGGATCGCCCAGTCGATGACCTTGCAGGCCATGTTGGGCACCGCGATCTTGATCATGGCGATCTCGCTTCTCGCCACCTTGTTGCCGACCGTGTCCATCATCCAGGCGGCCTTGAGCGTCAGCAGCCGCGCCTGCTCGATCATGATGCGCGATTCGGCGATGCGCTCGCGGCTCACCGACTGGTCCGACACCGGCTTGCCGAAGGCGACGCGCTCCTTCATGCGCAGGCACATCTTCTCCAGCGTGCGCTCGGCCAGCCCGATCAGCCGCATGCAGTGGTGGATGCGGCCGGGGCCGAGGCGGCCCTGCGCGATCTCGAACCCCCTGCCCTCGCCGAGCAGCAGGTTCGACTTCGGCACGCGGACATTGTCGAACACCACCTCGGCGGCGCGGTCCGGCACGCCGTAGAAGCCGAAGACCGGCAGCGAGCGGACGACCTCGACGCCGGGCGTGTCGCGCGGCACCAGGATCATCGACTGCTGGCGGTGGCGGTCGGGATTGTCCGGGTCGGTCTTGCCCATGAAGATGATGATCTTGCAGCGCGGATCGGTGGCGTTGGTGGTGTACCACTTGCGGCCGTTGACGACGTAGTCGTCGCCGTCGGCGCGGATCTCGCTCTCGATGTTGGTGGCGTCGGAGGAGGCGACCGCCGGCTCGGTCATGGCGAAGGCCGAGCGGATCTCGCCGGCCAGCAGCGGCTTCAGCCATTTCTCCTGCTGCTCCGGCGTGCCGTAGCGCGCCAGCACCTCCATGTTGCCGGTGTCGGGCGCCGAGCAGTTGAACACCTCGGGCGCGAGATGCGAGCGGCCCATGATCTCGCACAGCGGCGCATAGTCGAGGTTGGTCAGGCCGGCGCCGTGGCCGGATTCGGGCAGGAACAGGTTCCACAGGCCGACGGCGCGCGCCAGCGGCTTCAACTCCTCGACCACGGGATAGACGGCCCACGGGCCAAGGTCCTCGGCCTCGCGGTAGAAGCGCGCCTCGTTCGGATAGATGTGCTCCTCCATGAATGCGGTCAGCCTGTCTTCCAGCTCCAGCACCCGCTGCGATTTCTCCAGGATCATCCGGCCCTCCGATGCGCCCGCATGCACGCCGCGCCCGCCCCTGCGGGTCCCCGTCCGGCCGCGGCCGCATCGCGCGGGCCGCGCTCCATGCGCTGCTTTCGCGGCGACCATAGCGGAGAAATTTCCGTTTGACGAGATCGTCATACGATTTCGCAAACGATTTCGATTGACTATGCCGCCGGCCCCGCCCTACACGGAAAGGAAACGGCCACGGCACAGCTGGGAGGATGCGGGATGAATGCGGCCACCCCGGAAGACGGCAAGGGCGATGGGGCGGGCATGGAGACGGGCACCGCGCGCGAGTGGACGCCCGACGCGGCGCGGCTGACCGAGTGGCTGGCCGGGATCATTCCCGGCTTCCGCGGCCCGATCCGCCTCGAGCGCATTTCCGGCGGCCAGTCCAACCCGACCTTCAGGCTGTTCTCGCCCGGCAACGACTTGGTGCTGAGGAGCAAGCCGGCCGGCCCGACCCTGCCGAGCGCGCACGCGGTGGACCGCGAGTACCGGGTGCTGTCGGCGCTCGCCGCCACGGCCGTGCCGGTGCCGCCGGTCCGCGGCCTGTGCACGGACGAGAGCGTGATCGGCACCGTCTTCTACGTCATGGACCTGGTGCCCGGCCGCATGCTGTGGGACCCGCGCCTGCCCGGCTTCCCGCACGAGGAGCGGGCGGCGATCTTCGATTCCCTGAACGAGACCATCGCCGCCATCCATTCGCTCGACCCGGCGGCGGTCGGGCTCGGCGACTACGGCCGTTCCGGCGCCTATGCCGAGCGGCAGGTGGCGCGCTGGACGAAGCAGTACCGCGCCTCCGAGACCGTGCCCAACCCGGCGATGGAC
>JALHFU010000107.1:0-13623 GCA_022838525.1 Hyphomicrobiales bacterium
AGGTCGAGGCCGGCGGTGGCGACGGCGTCGGCGAAGGCGGGAGAGGGTTCCTCGAGCGTCAGCTCGGCGCCGTCGGCGCGCCAGGTCGCGGCCGCCGACAGGAGCACCTGCAGGCACTGCGCGCCGACGCGCTCGACCTGGGATGCGTTGAGCGCGAGGTCCGCGCCGCGCGCCGCGATGAGTTCCGCCGCCAGAGGCGCGGCTGCCTTGATGTCGAGTTCCGTTGGAAGCGTCATGCCCCCGCCTGCGGCTTTCGCCATTCCCCTCTCCTTTGAACCCTTTCCGGCCGGTCTTCTCGTGACGTCGTTCAGCGCAGGCGTCGTCGCACGTCCACGCCGAAGGCGCGGCAGGTCGGTGCGCTGAAGGAAAAAGTCGACATTCCGGTCCAGCCGGATCAGGGGCGCGGCATCATGCCTTTGGTCAGTCCCCACCAAGCCCCGCCTATTTGCATAAGCGATGACTGGTTTCGCTAATATTAACGGATGCTGCTTTTACCGCCGGCCCCCCGGCGGCGCGGGCGGCGGAAGGAAAACGGATAGTAAAAGGCCCCGCCGGTGCGGGCGGGGCCGGGGCCCGGACAGGAAGGGCGGGCAGGGGCGCGGAAGGCCGCGCGCTCAGACGTTCTGCGCGGCGGTGACGATGATCTCGACGCGGTATTCGGGGGCGGCGAGCCTGGCCTCGCAGGTGGCGCGGCCGGGCGTGTTGCCCGGCGCGACCCAGGCGTCCCACGCCTCGTTCATCTCGGCGAAGTCGGCCATGTCGGCGAGCCACACCTGGGCCGACAGGATGCGCTCCTTCGAGGAGTTGCACAGCGCGAGCAGCCGGTCGATCTCGGCGAGCGCGCCCGCGGTCTGCTCCTTCACCGTCGCGCCCTCGCAGATCTGGCCGGCGAGGTAGACGACGCCGTTGAAGATGTTCGCCTCGCTCATGCGCGGGCCGGTCTCGTGGCGGATGACGGTCATGGGTGCTCCTTGCGGCTGGATGGCGGTCGCGCTTTCTAGAGCAATTCAGGAAAAGTGCGAAGCGGTTTTCCGCCCGGAATTGCGGAAAAACAAAGGGATAGACCGCCTTGCGGGCGGCAGCGCGCCTCAGACGAAGCTCGCGCGCTCGGCCTCGACCGCGGCGGCGATGAAGGACGACACGGCCTGCACGCGGCGCAGCGGCCTGACCGTCTCGTGATAGACCAGCCAGTAGGCGCGGCGGATCGGCGGCGCGACCGGCACGGGCACGAGGTCGTCGTGGCTGCGGGCGATGAAGGTGTGCAGGATGCCGATGCCCGCGCCCGAGCGCACGGCCTCGAGCTGGCCGAGCGCGGAGGAGACGGCGAAGCTCGCCTGCCAGTCGGGCATGATCTCCGGTCCGTAGTCGAGCGACAGGCTGATGAGCAGGTCGGCGACGTAGCCGATCAGGCGGTGGCGCTTGAGCTCGCCGAGCGTGGCGGGCAGGCCGTGGCGCGCGGCATAGGCGCGCGAGGCGTAGAGGCCGAGCGTGTAGTCGACGAGCTTGGCGGCGACCAGCCGCCCCTCGGTCGGCCGCTCGACGGTGATGGCGATGTCGGCCTCGCGGCGCGACAGCGAGAAGGAGCGCGGCACCGGCACGAGCTGGATCGCGAGCTGCGGGTGCCGCTCGGTGAGCTGGCCCAGCCGCGGCGCGAGGAAGGCGACGCCGAAGCCGTCGGGCGCGCCGATGCGCACGGTGCCGGCGACCTCGTCGCTCTCGCCGGCGATGTCGGCGCGCGCGGCGATCATGTCGGCCTCGATGCGCTCGGCCACGGCGAGGAAGCGCTGGCCCTCGGCGGTCAGCTCCGAGCCGGTGGTGAGGCGGCGGAAGAGCTTGGCGCCGAGCGACTTCTCCAGCGCCGCGATGCGGCGCGAGACCGTGGCATGGTTCAGCTCCAGCCGCCGCGCGGCGCCGAGAATCTGCCCCGCCCGCGCCACGGCGAGAAAGATGCGCACGTCGTCCCAGTTCATCGCGGGTCCTCCGGAGGGCGGTTCCTCCCGCGTGCATTGCAACAAATGATGATCGAAGATGCAAGAACTTGATTTGACGCACAACGGATACGGATTTGGTCGCGTTGCATTCGCGGCCGCAAACCGGGACAATGCGTCAAACCTTCCAGGGAGAGAAACGATGATCGAAGTCGGGCATTTCATCGGCGGCCAGCGCGTCGCCGGCAAGAGCGGCCGCAGCCAGGACATCATGCAGCCGATGGACGGCTCCGTCCGCGGCAAGGTGGCGCTGGCCTCCAAGGAGGAGCTGCGCGCGGCGGTCGAGAACGCCAAGGCGGCGCAGGCAGCCTGGGCGGCCACCAACCCGCAGCGGCGCGTGCGCGTCTTGATGAAGTTCCTCGAGCTCGTGCAGAAGGAATATGACGAACTGGCCGAGACGCTGGCGCGCGAGCACGGCAAGACCATCGCCGACGCCAAGGGCGACATCCAGCGCGGCCTCGAGGTGGTCGAGGTGTGCATCGGCGCGCCGCATATGCTCAAGGGCGAGTTCACCGACGGCGCCGGCCCCGGCATCGACGTCTACTCGATGCGCCAGCCGCTCGGCGTCGTCGCCGGCATCACGCCGTTCAACTTCCCGGCGATGATCCCGCTGTGGAAGATCGCGCCGGCCATCGCCGCCGGCAACGCCTTCATCCTCAAGCCGTCGGAGCGCGACCCGTCCGTGCCGCTGCGCATCGCGGAGCTGTTCCTCGAGGCGGGGCTGCCGGCCGGCATCCTCAACGTCGTCAACGGCGACAAGGAGGTGGTGGACGCCATCCTCGACGACCCGGACATCAAGGCCATCGGCTTCGTCGGCTCGACGCCGATCGCGCAGTACATCTATGCCCGCGGCTGCGCCAACGGCAAGCGCGTGCAGTGCTTCGGCGGCGCCAAGAACCACCTCATCATCATGCCCGACGCCGACATGGACCAGACCGTGGACGCGCTGATCGGCGCCGGCTACGGCTCGGCCGGCGAGCGCTGCATGGCGATCTCGGTCGCCGTGCCGGTGGGCAAGGAGACGGCCGACCGGCTGGTGGAAAGGCTCGTCCCGCGCGTCGAGAGCCTCAAGGTCGGCCCCTCGACCGACTCCTCGGCAGATTTCGGCCCGCTGGTGACGAAGGAAGCGCTGGCGCGCGTCAAGGGCTATGTCGACACCGGCGTCAAGGAAGGCGCCAAGCTCGTGGTCGACGGCCGCGACTTCACCATGCAGGGCTACGAGAACGGCTACTACATGGGCGGCTGCCTGTTCGACGAGGTGACGCCGGACATGCGCATCTACAAGGAGGAGATCTTCGGTCCCGTCCTGTCGGTGGTGCGCGCGGCGACCTATGAGGACGCGATCCGCCTGCCCAACGAGCACGAATACGGCAACGGCGTCTCGATCTTCACCCGCGACGGCGACGCGGCCCGCGACTTCGCCTCGCGCGTGCAGGTCGGCATGATCGGCGTCAACGTGCCGATCCCGGTGCCGATCGCCTACTACACCTTCGGCGGCTGGAAGGCGTCGGGCTTCGGCGACCTGAACCAGCACGGCCCCGACGCCTTCCGCTTCTACACCAAGACCAAGACCGTCACCTCGCGCTGGCCGAGCGGCATCAAGGACGGCGCCGAGTTCGTCATCCCGACGATGAAGTGATCTTCTCCGGCAGGCCGGAAAGCAGGGAACGGGCGTCCGCGAGGGCGCCCGTTTCGCATGGTCCGTCCGGTCCGGAACCGGCTATTCGCGAAGCGGCCGGAGGCGCCCCCTGCGCCTTGAAATTGTGCGCCGCACAGAAGAAAGGACGCTGCTCGCGGGATTGTCATCGTAGGCTGCGCTCGCGACACATCGCCGGCCGACCGCGACGGGCGGGCGAAATCCCGCCTTCTTCCCGCCGCGGCGCAATTCGCCGGCCGAAACGCCCGTCGCAAGAAATCGCGGTAAAACGCTCCGTTCGCGCAAATTCTTGTGAAAGTCCGGCAACAATCCTTCATCCTGGCAAGGACATTGCATTCCGCCGGTGCTAGCTTCCGCCCCGGTCCGAGAGGGCGACAGGCGTGCGAAGACATGCCGTTGCGGCACGTTGAGGGGAAGACGGCGACCGAATTTTGCCGTTGCAATCCGGCTTCGACGTAATAGGACTAGGAGAATAACAGAAGGGGTGCGCCAGCCCGGCGACGCCCCAGGGGAGCGGCACGGGAATGGAATATTTCGTCCAGCAGCTTATCAACGGGCTGACGCTCGGCTCTATCTACGGGCTCATCGCGATCGGCTACACGATGGTGTACGGCATCATCGGCATGATCAACTTCGCCCACGGCGACATCTTCATGATCGGCTCGTTCATCGCGCTCGCGATGTTCCTGATCCTGACCACGGTCCTCGGCTTCGCCTTCCTGCCGGTCGTGCTGCTGATCGTGCTGATCGTGGCCATGCTGTTCACCTCCGCCTGGGGATGGACGGTGGAGCGGCTGGCCTACCGGCCGCTGCGCGGCTCGTTCCGCCTCGCGCCGCTGATCACCGCCATCGGCATGTCGATCCTGCTTCAGAACTTCGTGCGCGTCAGCCAGGGCGCCCGCGTCAAGCCGCTGCCGCCGCAGATCCAGGGCGGCGTCACGCTGTTCGAGGGCAACACCCAGACCGGCGCCATCGTGGTGCAGCTCTCCTACATGCAGCTCATCATCATCGTCACCACCGTGGTGCTGATGGCGGGCTTCACGCTCCTCATCAACAAGACCGCGCTCGGCCGTGCCCAGCGCGCCTGCGAGCAGGACCGCAAGATGGCAGCGCTGCTCGGCGTCAACGTCGACCGCACCATCTCGCTGACCTTCGTGATGGGTGCCGCGCTCGCCGCCGTCGCCGGCTTCATGTTCCTGCTGCTCTACGGCGTGATCGACTTCTACATAGGCTTCCTCGCCGGCATCAAGGCGTTCACCGCGGCCGTGCTCGGCGGCATCGGCTCGCTGCCCGGCGCCATGCTCGGCGGCCTTCTGATCGGGCTGATCGAGGTGTTCTGGTCCGGCTACTTCACCGTGGAATACAAGGACGTGGCCGCCTTCTCGATCCTGGCCATCGTGCTCATCTTCCTGCCCTCGGGCCTGCTCGGCAAGCCCGAAGTCGAAAAGGTCTGACCCATGGCGAACCCTGCAAACACCCGTTTCGCGGATTCGCTTCGCGACGCCTTCATCGCCGCGCTGCTGGTCGCGGTGCTCGGCTTCTTCTTCCTGGCGCTCAGGACCGACATCGCGCCCGGCGGGCTCGCGCTCTCCACCCGCTGGGGGCTGTGGTTCACGTCGATCGCGCTGGTGTTCGGCGTGCGGCTGGCGCTCAACCTCCTGGTCTTCAACCGGGCGAAGCCCGTGGGCAGCGGCGCGGGCGCGGGCGTCGCCCGCCTCGCCGCGAAGCTGCCCGACATCAGCGGCGCCTCCGGCTGGCTGATGCTGATCGCCGCCGTGGCGCTGCCCTTCTTCATCATGACCTTCTTCCCCGGGCAGCAGCGCCAGTATATCGACCTGTCGATCCTGATCCTGACCTATGTGATGCTCGGCTGGGGCCTCAACATCGTCGTCGGCCTCGCCGGCCTGCTCGACCTCGGCTACGTCGCCTTCTACGCCATCGGCGCCTACTCCTTCGCGCTGCTGTCGACGCATTTCGACGCCATCGGCTTCTGGACGGCGCTGCCGCTCGCCGGCATCCTCGCCATGTTCTGGGGCGTCATCCTCGGCTTCCCGGTGCTCAGGCTGCGCGGCGACTATCTCGCCATCGTCACGCTCGCCTTCGGCGAGATCATCCGCGTCGTGCTCCTGAACTGGTACGAGTTCACCGGCGGTCCGAACGGCATCTCCGGCATTCCGAAGCCGACCTTCTTCGGGCTCGACTTCGTGCGCGGCGAGGGCGGCTTCGCCGACTATTTCGGCATCCCGTTCTCGACCATCCACCGCTTCGTCTATCTCTACTTCATCATCCTCATTCTCGCGGTCGTCACCCATTTCGTGACCATGCGGCTCCGGCGGCTGCCGATCGGCCGCGCCTGGGAGGCGCTGCGCGAGGACGAGATCGCCTGCCGCTCGCTCGGCATCAACACCACCAACACCAAGCTGACGGCCTTCGCCATCGGCGCGATGTTCGGCGGCTTCGCCGGCTCGTTCTTCGCCACGCGGCAGGGCTTCGTGTCGCCGGAGAGCTTCACCTTCATCGAGTCGGCCATCATCCTGGCCATCGTGGTGCTCGGCGGCCTCGGCTCGCAGATCGGCGTGGTCATCGCCTCGATCATCATGATCGGCGGCATGGAGATGCTGCGCAATCTCGGCTTCCTGAGCCAGATCTTCGGGCCGGATTTCGATCCCGTGCAGTACCGCATGCTGATCTTCGGTCTCGCCATGGTGCTGATCATGGTGTGGAAGCCGCGCGGCCTGATCGCCTCGCGCGAGCCGTCGGTGGTCTACAAGCAGAAGAAGAAAATCGGCGCCGACATGGTCGCACAGGGCGAGGGTCACTGATGTCTGCCGCAGTCATGAACGCTGAAACGCCCGCGCCGGCCGGCGCGTCCTGGAGCGACGATCCGATCCTCACCGTCGAGCATCTGACGATGCGCTTCGGCGGCCTGATCGCCATCAACGACCTGTCGTTCAACGTCGGGCGCGGCGAGATCACCGCGCTGATCGGCCCCAACGGCGCCGGCAAGACCACGGTCTTCAACTGCGTCACCGGCTTCTACAAGCCGACCGAGGGCCGCATCGTCATGCGCCACGGCCCCGGCCGGCAGCAGGAGACGGTCGACCGGCTGACCCAGACCGGCCGCAAGTGGGAGCATACCGAGAACGGCTCCGTGTTCCTCCTGGAACGCATGCCCGATTTCGAGATCGCCAAGCATGCCAAGGTGGCGCGCACCTTCCAGAACATCCGCCTGTTCGGCGGCATGACGGTGCTGGAGAACCTGCTCGTCGCCCAGCACAACACGCTGATGGTGGCCTCCAACTTCACCGTCGGCGGCATCCTGCACCTGCCCGGCTTCCGCAAGGCCGAGAACGAGGCGGTCGAGAAGGCGATCTACTGGCTGGAGCGGGTGCGCCTCATCGACCGCGCCGACGACCCCGCCGCGGACCTGCCCTATGGCGACCAGCGGCGGCTCGAGATCGCGCGCGCCATGTGCACCGAGCCGCACCTCCTGTGCCTCGACGAGCCGGCCGCCGGCCTCAACCCGCGCGAGTCGGCCGAGCTGAACGAGCTGCTGCAGTTCATCCGCAGGGAGCACGACACCTCGGTGCTCCTGATCGAGCACGACATGGGCGTGGTCATGGAAATCTCCGACCACATCGTGGTGCTCGACTACGGCGTGAAGATCTCGGACGGCGACGCCGCCTTCGTGCGCTCCGACCCGAGCGTGATCGCGGCCTATCTCGGCGTCGAGGACGACGAGATCGAGGAGACGCCCGAGGTCGCCTCGCTGGTGGTGGAGGCGCTGGGCGAGGAAGCCGCCGGGGAGGCCGGCATCGAGGCGCCGGCGATCGATCCCGGCGAGGCCGTGGCGGCCCTGGCCGAGACCGGGGGCCATCCCGGCGCGCGGCCGGCCGGCCTCGACAGGCCGCGCGAGGGCGGCGCCGACGACCTGACCCGCATCAAGGGCATCGGCCCGGTCAACGCCAAGAAGCTCAACGCGCTCGGCATCTGGCATTTCGAGCAGGTCGCCGCGTGGCAGGCGCACGAGATCGAGTGGGTGGGCTCCTATCTCGCCTTCCCCGGCCGCATCGAGCGCGAGGACTGGGTCGGCCAGGCGAGGACGCTGGCCGGGACCGCGCCCGGCAAGGGCAAAGGCAAGGCCAGGGGCAAGGTCGTGGGCAAGGGCAAGGCGGGAGACGGCCGATGAGCAACGCGACGGGGAGCCCGCTGCTGACCGTGCGCGGGGTCGAGACCTATTACGGCAAGATCGTCGCGCTGCGCGGCGTCGACATCGACGTCAACCGCGGCGAGATCGTCACGCTGATCGGCGCCAACGGCGCCGGCAAGTCGACGCTGATGATGACCATCTGCGGCGATCCGCGCGCCCGCGCCGGCACCATCGTCTACGACGGCGCCGACATCACCAACGTGCCGACGCACGAGATCATGAAGCTCGGCATCGCGCAGTCGCCCGAGGGGCGGCGCATCTTCCCGCGCATGACGGTGATGGAGAACCTCCAGATGGGGGCGCTGCTGGTGCCGCCGCAGCATTTCGAGGACGACCTCAAGCGCGTCTTCGAGCTGTTCCCGCGGCTCAAGGAGCGCGCCGGCCAGCGCGGCGGCACGCTGTCGGGCGGCGAGCAGCAGATGCTGGCCATCGCGCGGGCGCTGATGGGCCGGCCGAAGCTCCTCCTCCTCGACGAGCCGTCGCTCGGGCTCGCGCCGCTGATCGTCAAGCAGATCTTCGAGGTCATCAAGGAGCTCAACCGCAACGAGGGGCTGACCGTGTTCCTCGTCGAGCAGAACGCCTTCCATGCCCTGAAGCTCGCGCATCGCGGCTACGTCATGGTCAACGGCAACATCACGATGAGCGGCACGGGCGCGGAGCTCCTGAAGCGGGAGGAGGTGCGCGCCGCCTATCTCGAAGGCGGACGGCACTAGGGAGACCGACCATGGAACATCAGAATACGCTGATATGGGAAGTCACCTTCTGGGAGTTCGTGCTGGTGACGGTGGTGCTCGCCGGCGGCGCGGCCTACCTGACGGGACGGGCGATCGCCAGCGTGTGGCAGGGCACGACGCACATCGTCGTCTACATGGTGCTCCTGGCGGGGGCGACGCGGTTCATCCATTTCGCGCTGTTCAGGGGCACGCTCCTGTCGCTGCACTACTACGTCGTCGACCTGATCGTGCTCCTGATCGCGGCGGGGATCGGCTTCACCGTCACGCGGCGGCGGCAGATGGAGCGACAGTACGGTTTCCTGCGCCGCGACACGGCAGGCTGAGGGCCGAAAACCATCGAATCGGCGGCCCGCCGGGCCGCCGGCGGAGTTCGACAGGAAAGCCTTTATTTCGCTGGGGAATTGGGCTTTTATGTCGAGTCAAGCGGGTAGGGAACGCCCGCAGGGTGCCGGGCCGGGGCCCAGAACACCGTCCCGTCCGGCGCCGAAACCGTCAGGTGTTTATGGGAGTCATCATGAAGAAGGCACTTTTGGCAGGCGCGGCGCTCGGCCTCGTTTTCTCGAGCCCCGCTCTTGCGGACATCGTCATCGCCACCGCCGGTCCGATGACCGGGCAGTACGCCTCGTTCGGCGCGCAGATGAAGGCGGGCGCGGAGATGGCGGTCGAGGAGATCAACGCCGCCGGCGGCGTGCTCGGCGAGCAGCTCAAGCTCGAGATCGGCGACGACGCCTGCGACCCGAAGCAGGCCGTCGCGGTGGCCAACCAGTTCGCCGGCCTCGGCGTGCAGCTCGTGGCCGGTCACTTCTGCTCCGGCTCGTCGATCCCGGCTTCGGCGGTCTATGCCGAGGAAGGCATCGTCATGATCTCGCCGGCCTCGACCAACCCGGTCTTCACCGACGACCGTCCCGGCCCCGGCGTGTTCCGCATGTGCGGCCGCGACGACCAGCAGGGCGACGTAGCCGGCCAGTTCCTGGTCGACAACTTCCCGGACAAGAAGGTCGCGTTCATCCACGACAAGACCGCCTACGGCCAGGGCCTCGCGGACGCCACCAAGGCCGCCTACGAGAAGGCGGGCGGCACGTCGGCCCTCTACGAGGCCTACACCGCCGGCGAGAAGGACTACACCGCGCTCGTCTCCAAGCTGAAGGCCGAGGGCGTGGGCGTGCTCTATGTCGGCGGCTACCACACCGAGGCCGGCCTGATCGTGCGCCAGATGCGCGAGCAGGGCATGGACACCGTCCTCGTCTCGGGCGACGCGCTGGTCACCGACGAGTACTGGGCGATCACCGGCGAGGCCGGCGAAGGCACGCTGATGACCTTCTCGCCCGACCCGCGCAAGAACCCGGACGCCGCACCGCTGGTCGAGAAGTTCCGCGCCAAGGGCATCGAGCCGGAAGGCTACGTGCTCTACACCTACGCCGCGGTCCAGGCGTGGGCCGACGCGGTGAAGGCCGCCGGCTCGACCGACTTCGATGCCGTCGTCACGGCGCTCAACGAGGGCACCTTCAAGACCGTGCTCGGCGAGTCGACCTTCGACGAGAAGGGCGACGTCACCCTGCCGGGCTACGTCTTCTACGAGTGGAAGAACGGCACCTACGAGACCTTCTCCCCGTTCACGGGGGTCCGAAGGACGGGTCGAGACAAGCGGCTCGACCCCGGCAGATGCCGGCAGGCAGGTGAGGGGCAGCGCCGACGTCGATCATCGTGACGCCTGCTGCAATGGCCGGCGGGAATGCCGAGCGATGCCGTCTCACCAGGCATCGCCGCCGCGGGGGATGCGGCGGCGGTCCCGTCAGGGAGCCGCGCGGCGCGTTCAGCGATACTCGATGAAGCTCTTGTAGACGTAGCCGGTGGTGCCGTCGTGGGAGACCCGGCACCAGCCGCAATCGGCCTCGGCCTGGATGGCGGCGCGTTCGGGCAGGACCTTCATCACCTCGGCGTCGTTGTCGGGGCCGGCGCGCAGGTTGACGGCGCTGGTGACGGTCGCCGGGCGCATGCCGGCCGGGACCGGGACGGCGGCGCTCTCCTCGCCGCCTTCGGGCGCGGCGTCGCCGAGGACTTCGCGGTTCTCCTCGGCCTGCCGCTCCTCGAGCGCGGCGATCTCGTCGTCGGTCTCGGCGACGGGAACGTCGGGCGCGGCGGCCGTCGGGTCGGCCGGGAAGGCGCGGGGGATGGCGGCGGTGCGGTCGGGCTCCGTGGCGGGCGGGAGTGCAGTCTCGACGGTGTCCGGCGGAACGAAGCCCGTCGCCGGCAGGGCGTCCGACCCCGCGGGAAGCGGCTCTTCGGGAAGGGCGGTCAGCGAGGCCGGCTCCTCCGTGCTCTCGCCGGCGGCGGCGGGCGCCGATGCCGCCGGCTCGGGCACCGCCTCCTCGACGGCGGCGACGTCGGGGCCGGCCGGCACCGCATCCGGCGCCGTCTGCCGCGACTGGATGCCGAACAGGGCGCCAAACGCCACCACGAGCACGATGCCGCCGACCGCGGTCAGGGCCAGCGGCGCGGCGATGGCCGGCAGAGCCCGCTGCCGGTCGAGCGGCGACAGGAACGGTTTCTCGGAACGAGTGGACTTGAACGGATTCTGCACGCGTGAACTCCCCGGGCGCATTCGCGCCGCCGTCTCCTCCGGCCCTTTCCTTGAACCCCGAATGTGGCCGTCTGTGGTCACGATTGCGGTAAATCGGGCCGGCGGGGGTGCGGCGGACGGGCGCAAGGCGCGGGACAGACGGGGAAGAAGCGGTCAGCCGGCCGCGTAGCGCCCGAGCTCCGCATGCAGCATCTCGGCGACGCGGCGGATGCGCGGGCTGGTGCGCAGGTCGCGGTGCATGGCGAGCCACATCGGCAGCGACGGCAGGGGCAGGTCGGGCAGGACCGCCTCGACCAGCGGGTCGCGCTCGACCAGCGATTTCTGAGCGAAGCCGATGCCGTTGCCGGCCCGCACCGCCTGCCACAGCACGATCTGGCTGTCGGAGCGGAGGCGGAAGCGCTCGCGGCCGACCTCGATGCCGAGCCTGCGGAAACCCTCGATCAGATGCGTCTCGCGGTCGTAGCCGATCAGGTCGTGGTCGCGCAGATCCTCCGGCCTGTGCGGCACGCCGCGCCGCGCGAGATAGGCGGTCGCGGCGCAGGCGGTGAGCGGCAGGTCGGCGATCCTGCGTGCGACGAGGTCGAGCTGGGTCGGCTCGACCATGCGGATGGCGATGTCGGCGTCGCGGCGCAGAAGGTTCTGCACCGCATCCGACGCGACGATCTCGACCTCGATCTCCGGCTCGACCTCGGCGAACCGGGCGAGGATCGGCGGCAGCACATAGGCCGAGACGATGGCGCTCGCGGTGATGCGCACCGTGCCGGCGATGCGCTCGGTGCTGCCGGCGGCGACGCGGCGGAAGGCGGCGACCTCGTCCTCTATCGCGCGGGCGCGGTCGTAGAGCGCCGCGCCGGCCGCCGTCAGCGCGTAGCCGCGGCGGCCGCGCCGGAACAACGTGATGCCGAGCGCGGCCTCGAGCTCGGCGACATGGCGGCCGAGCGTCGGCTGGCTGGCGGAAAGCCGGCGGGCGGCGCCCGAGAGGCTGCCTTCCTCGGCCACCACGACGAAGCTGCGGATCAGGTTGCGGTCGAGATCGAGCATGGACGCCAGTTATATTCAGAAATGAATGAATGAAAATCAGATTATGCGAATTTCAATTCATTTCCGTATCGAGGACAGTCGACTCCGATGACAGCAAGGAGTTGGAACCATGCGGACAGTGGTTGTTCTGGGGGCTGCGGGGCGTGTCGGCGACGCGGTCGCGCGCGCCTTTCTCGAAGCAGGCTGGACCGTGCGCGGCGTGGCGCGCGGGGCCAAGGCGGCAGGCCTGCCCGCCGGCGTCGAGGTCGCCGATGCCGACGCCTTCGACCGCGAGGCGCTGGTCGCGGCCTGCGCCGGGGCGGACGTGGTCGTCAACGCGCTCAACCCGCCCTATACGGACTGGGACGACAAGGCGATGCCGATGGCGCAGAACGTCGCCGCGGCGGTGAAGGCGGCCGGCGCGACGCACATGCTGCCGGGCAACGTCTACAATTTCGGCCACGCCATCGGCATGGGCATGGCGGAGGACGCGCCCGTCTCGCCCTCGACCGCAAAGGCGCGGGTCCGCATCGCCATGGAGGAGATGTTCCGCCGGCTGGCCGCGGAGGAGGGGGTGCGGACCGTGGTGCTGCGCGCCGGCGACTTCTACGGCGGGCCGCTGCCGGGGACGTGGCACGACCTGATGATCCTGCCCAGGCTGGACAGGGGCGTGCTCGTGTGGCCGGGGCCGGCCGACTGCCCGCACGCCTTTGCCTATCTGCCCGATCTCGGGCGCGCCTTCGTGGCGCTGGCGGCGCGGCGCGGAGAGCTCGGCGGCTTCGAGGCGGTGCATTTCGAGGGCCACACGCTCACCGGCAACGAGGTCAAGGCGACGGCGGAGGCGATCACCGGGCGCAGGCTGAAGCTGCGCGGCGTGCCGTGGCCGCTGCTGCGGGCGGCGGGGCTGGTGATGCCGATGATGCGCGAGGTCGCGGCCATGTCCTATCTGTGGCGCATGCCGCATTCGCTCGACGGGTCGAAGTTCAGGGCGCTGGTGCCGGATTTCGCCGTCACGCCGCCGGAGGCGGCGCTACGCGAGACTGTCGAGGCGCTGGGGCTTTCCGCCGGGGCGGGGCGGCAGGCCGCCTGAGACGGCCCGCCGCGGGGGTCAGAGCCTGCCCATCAGGACGAGGATCAGCACGACGACGAGCGCCACGCCGAGAATGCCGGAGGGTCCGTAACCCCAGCCCTGCGAATAGGGCCAGGCCGGGATCGCGCCCAGCAGGATCAGGATGAGGATGATGATGAGAATTGTGCCGAGCGACATGGGGGGCCTCCTGTGAGTGGGCTGATACGCCATGTCAATGCGGCACCCGCTGCGCGGTTCCGCAGGGGAGCGCCGCGTCCGATGATGCGGAAGCGATGAAGGCGGCCGCGCCGTCATCCCGGCCAAGGGAGCGGAGCGACCGCAGAGCCGGGACCCATTGGCCGGA
>JALHFU010000107.1:13691-24593 GCA_022838525.1 Hyphomicrobiales bacterium
ACCCGGCCGCGCTGCTCAATGGGTCCCGGCTCTCGCTCCGCTCGGCCGGGATGACGCGGTGGGGATGCTGTGCCTCTCCGGGAACCGGAGACGGCCTTAGTCGTCGGAGTCGGTGACGACAGGCGGCCGACTTCGTGAGCCAACACACGGACCGCCCGAAGGCTACTCCGCCGCCTTCGGCAAAGCGTGGGCGGGCTCGCCCGCGGCGTCCGGCGTCTGGTCGTCTGCGGCGGCAGAGGCGTCGCGGCGGCGGCGCATCAGGCGCGAGAACAGGCTTCGCCGCTCCTCGCCGGCCGGGCGGTTGTCGCGGGTGAAGACCATCAGCGCCGAGGGGGTGACGATCAGCGTCAGCACCGTGGCGAAGGCGAGGCCGTAGACGATGGCCGACGACAGCGAGATCCACCACTGGGTCGACGGCGCGTTGATCGTCGTCTCGTGGTGGAAGAGCTCCAGCCCGAGGCCGAGCGCGATCGGCAGCACGCCTAGGATGGCGGCGGCGGCCGTCAGCACCACCGGCCGGGCGCGCTCGCGGCAGGTCTGCAGCACGGCGTCGAGCTTGTTCCAGCCCTCGTGGCGCAGCCGGTCGTAGGTGTCGATCAGCACGATGTTGTTGTTCACCACCACGCCGGCGAGCGCGATGACGCCGATGCCCGACATGATGATGCCGAAGGCCTGGCCGGTGAGCAGCAGGCCGAGGAACACGCCGATCGTCGACATCACCACCGTCATCAGCACCAGGAACACGCTGGTGAACTTGTTGAACTGGGCGAGCAGCACGATGAAGATCAGGAAGATCGCCGCGCCGAAGGCGTTGGCGAGGAAGGCGCTGGCCTCGTCGCTCTCCTGGCTGGAGCCGGCGAGCTTCCACGTCGCGGTGCCGAGGTCCATGCCGCCGATCGCCTGCGCCACCTCGGCCTGCACGGCCGAGACCTGGAAGCCGGATGCGACGTTGGCCTGCACCACCACGGTGCGCTCGCCGTCGATGCGGTTGAGGATGCCGGTGCGCGGCTCGGGCTTGCGGGTGACGAAGTTGGAGATCGGTACCGAGCCGAGCGGCGTCTCGATGCGCAGCTCGTCGAGCGTCGACAGCGTGCGGCGGTCCTCGGGCAGGCGCAGCCGGATGTCGACGGCGTCGTCGGCGCCGGCCGGGCGGTAGTCGGTCAGCTTGAGGCCGGAGGTGACGAGCTGGACGGCGATGCCGACGCCGATCGGGCTGATGCCGTGCTGCGCCGCCTTGGTGCGGTCGATGTTGAGCGCCCAGTCGACGCCGGGCGGCGGCAGGCCGTCGCTGATGTCGATGACGCCGGGAATCTCGGCGATGCGGGCTGCGACGGCGCGGGCGTGGTCGTCCAGCCCCTGCGGATCGGCGGCCGAGACGCGCACCTGGATCGCCTTGCCGGTCGGCGGGCCGGCGTCCGGCACGCGCACCTCGACGTCGACGCCGGGGATGCCGGCCATGACGGCACGCAGGTCGTCCAGGATATCGCTGGCCGGCTTGCGCTCGCGCCAGTCGACGAACTCGTACTGGATGACGCCGACGACGTCCTCGGGAATGTCCTGCGCGCCGCGCGTCTGGCCGACGCGGGTGTAGACGGACTCGATGCCCGGCCGGCCGAGCAGCTTCTCCTCGGCCTTGCGGGTGGCGGCGTCCATCTCGGCGAGCGACAGGTTGCCGCGCGCATGCACGTAGAGCAGCCCGTAATCCGGCTCGACATTGGGGAAGAACTCGACGCCCTTGCCGTAGTGCGAATAGCTGTACATGACGCCGACGAGCAGCAGGACGGCGCCCACCAGCACGGTCTTGGGGAAGCGCACCGCCTGCCTGACCACGGCCATGTACCAGCCGTCGCGCAGCTCGCCCTCCTCGTGGACATGCGCCTTGGCGAACTTCGCGCCCAGCGTCGGGGTGAAGACGAGCGCGTAGAGCATGGAGGCGGCGAGCGTGACGATCAGCGTGATCGGCAGGTACTTCATGAAGTCGCCGACCATGCCCGGCCAGAACAGGAGCGGCGAGAAGGCGGCGATGCGCGTCAGCGTCGCGGCGGCGACCGGGCCGGCCATGCGCTTGGCGGCGAGCTCGAAGGCCTGCTCGCGCGGCATGCCCTCCGACATGCGCCGTTCGGCGAACTCGACGACGATGATGGCGTCGTCGACCAGCATGCCGACCGCGAGGATGAGGCTGAACAGCACGATCATGTTGATCGTGAAGCCCATGACGGCAAGGAGCAGGATGCCCATCAGGAACGACGACGGGATCGCGAGCCCGATCAGCAGCGACGAACGGCCCGACAGCGCGTAGAGGATGACGATGAAGACGAGGATCACGGCGATCAGGACGTGGTTCTGCAACTCGCCGAGAAGCTGGTTGATGAAGACCGACTTGTCCTGGGTGTAGGTCACGGTCATGCCGTCCGGCAGCCGCGTCTGGAATTCGTCGGCGAGGCGCTTCACCTCGTCCACGGTGTCGACCAGGTTGGCGCCGACGCGCTTCTTGACCTCGATGGCGATGGCGGGCTTGCCGTCGAGCCGGGTCACGGTCTCGGCGTCGGCGTGGGTGGAGCGCACGGTGGCGAGGTCCTGCGCCCGCACCACGGCGTTGCGGCCGGCGAGGATCGGCAGGTTGGCGATGTCCTCGACGGTCTCGATCAGCGCCGGCACCTTGACCGCGTACTTGCCTTCGCTGCCCTGCAGCGCGCCGGCGGCGACGAGGCTGTTGGAGGCGTTCATGCCGTCGAGCAGGTCGTCGAGCTTCAGCCCGTAGGAGGTGAGCTTCATCGGGTCGATGACGACCTCGACCAGATCGTCGCGCGCGCCCTGCAGCACGCCCTCGAGCACGCCGGGCACCTCCTCGATGCGGTCGCGCAACTGGCGCGCGGCGGCCGTCAGCGTGCGCTCGGGCACGTGGCCCGAGAGGGTGACGACGAGCACCGGGAACTCGGAGATGTTGACCTCGTGGACGCTCGGCTCGTCGGCGCCCTGCGGCAGGTCGCGCCGCGCGGTGTCGACGCCGTTGCGCGTGTCGTCGAGCGCGGTCTTGAGGTCGGTCGAGGGGTCGAACTCCAGCAGCACGTAGCCGCCGCCCTGATAGGCGGCGGAGCGCATTTCCTTGACGCCCTTGATGGTCTTGAGCCGGGTCTCGACCGGGCGCAGGAGCAGGCGCTCGGCGTCCTCCGGCGAGATGCCCTGATAGGACAGGCTCGCATAGATGATCGGGACGGGGACGTCGGGCTCCGCTTCCTTGGGGATCGACAGGTACGACATCGCACCCACGATCATCAGGAAGACGAGCGTCGTGATCGTCAGCCGTGCGTTGCGGATGGCGAGCTTGACGATATCCATGGCCTAGTGCGTCCCGCCGGTCGCTTCGCCGATCAGCCTGTTGACGGTGTCCGCGTCGGCCTCGACCGGGTTGACGGTGTCGCCCTCGGAGATCAGCTCCTGTCCGGCGACGATGATGCGCACGTCGGCGGGAATGCCGCCGAGCACGAGGCCGCCGGGAAGGTCGTCGACGAGGTCGATGGGGAAGAACACCACCTTGTCGGCGGCGTCGACGGCGCGGATGCCGAGGTCGCCGCTGTTGCTCAGCGTCACCACTGAGCGCGGCAGCACGGTCGCCTCGACCGGCTCGGCGAGCAGCGTCACCTCGGCCGTCATGCCGGAGGGGATGCGGTGCTCAGCGTTGGGCACGGCCACCTCGACGCGGAAGGTGCGGGTGGCGGGCGTGGCGTCGCGGCTGATGTAGCGGATCTCGCCTTCCGCCTCCTCGCCGTTGACGAGGCGCACGCGCGCCTTGTCGCCCGGCTTGACGTGGGCGAGGTCGCGCTCCGACACCTCGCCGCGGGCGAGGATCGGATCGAGGGAAAGGATCGTCACCACCGGCGCGCCGGCGGCGAGCGAGCCGCCGAGCTCGGCGTCGACCTTGTCGATGGTGCCGTCGAAGGGCGCGCGCACCACGTCGCGCTCGAGGTCGGCGACGGCGGCGTCGTGCTGGGCGCGGGCGGCGGCGAGCGCCGACAGCACGCCGTCGAGCTGGAGCTTGGCCAGGCTGCCGCGCTCGGCGAGCTGGCGGGCGGCGGCGGCCTCGGCCTCGCGCTGGGCCAGCACCTGGCGGGCGGTGTCGACGGCCGCCTGCTTGCCCTCGTCGCGGAACTTGGCGATCAGGTCACCGCGCTTGACCTCGCTGCCCTGCTCGACCGGCAGTTCCTCGACGATGCCGGCAGCGCGGGTGGCGAGCACGGCGCGCTTGTCGGCGTCGGTGCTGCCGGAAAGGCGGATGGCGCGGGAATGCCGGATGCGCGGCGGGTTGACGACGCCGACGGTGCGCAGCGGTCCCTGCTCCTCCGGCGCGGCTTCGGCCGGCCGGCTCGCCGCGGCCTCGTCGGCGGCGCTGCCGACGGAGGAGAACTCGCCGGTCGCGACCCAGGCGGCAGTGGCAATCAGCACGGCGACGGCCGCAACCTTGTGAAGCTTGATCTTCGGCATCTTCAGAGATCCAACGCGCAGGTCCGTCCCGCCGCGGCCTCTTCCTGAGGAGGCCCTTGGGAGGCGGGGGTACCCTGTTCAATCCGCAGTCGTGCCCCGAAGGGCGAAAGGCGGTGTTTCTACCTCAATATTGCAGTGCAAGACAGTCAGAAATGCTGAAGCGATCATCCATCCCGACGATGCGGCCGCGACCGATCGTGTTTCGCTGAGCGACGAGCGCCATGCCTGCACCGTACGGTCGACGGACGGCAATCCTCACGCCACAGAACCTACATCTTGACAAATTATGTCTTTTTGTCAACACAGGGAGCATGGAAACGATCGGCGGCTTGGCGGCGTTGCACCGCAGCGGCGGGGACGAGAGGCGGACGCGCATTCTCGAAGGCGCGTTCAAGGTGTTCCTCGCCTACGGTTTCAGCCGCACCACCATGGACGACATCGCGCGCGCGGCGGACCTGTCGCGGCCGGCGCTGTATCTCGTCTTCAGGAACAAGGCCGACATATTCTGCGCGGTCGTGTCCTGCATGCTGGAGGGGGTGCTCGACACGGCGCGGCGGGTGCTGGCCGAGGAAGGCCCGCTCGTCGACCGCCTCGACCGGCTGGTCGACATGACCTTCGTTGCGATCATGCGGGAAATCTACGCATCGCCGCACGGAGACGAGCTGATCGACACGAAGAACCGTCTCGCGACGGACCTGTTCGCGCGGTGGGGCGCGCGGATGGAGGAGATCATCACCGAGGCGATAGAAAGGGAGATGGCCGCCAACGGCACGGACCTTGCGGAAAGAGGGTTCGCCGCGCGTGACGCGGCGGCGGCGATGATGGACGCGCTGGAAGGGATGAAGTCCCGCTTCGACGATGCCGGCCCGCGCCGGGACGCGACGCGCGCGCTGGTCAGGGTTCTCGCCGCCGCTCTTCGGCCGTAGGGTGGTGGTTGGCCGATTTCGGCCGCTTGCGGGTGGCGAGGAAGTCGCGCACGCGCGCGCCGGTCCGGCGCAGCGGCTTCGCGGCAAGGCCCGGCGCCAGCTCGCCCGAGATGTCGAGCGAGGCGCGCTCGCCGACGAAGTCGTAGCTCTCCGCCAGCCAGTCCTCGGCGGCCGAGCGGCCGAGGTCGCGCAGATATTCGAGGAAGGCCCATTCCGCATTGACCTTGGACGACGCCGACAGGTCCTTCAGCGCCTCGTCGGCGTCGATGCGGTGCATGCGGATGTTGCGGTAGTGGCCGCGGTCGAGGCGGCCGGCCGCGATCAGCTCGTTGACGAAGGCGATGGCGCGGAATTCGCGCATCAGGCCGGCGTTGAAGGTGATCTCGTCGATGCGGTTCTGGATCTCGCGGGCCGAGCGCGGCGCGCCCTCGCGCAGCACCGGGTTGATCTGGACGAGGAGCACGTCCTCCACCGGCGTGGCGTAGAAGAACGGGTAGAGCGCGGGATTGCCGCCGTAGCCGCCGTCCCAGTAGGGCGTGCCGTCGATCTCGACCGCCTGGAACATCTGCGGCAGGCAGGCCGAGGCCATGACCACGTCGGGGGTGATCTCGTGCGTCTCGAAGACGCGGAGCTGCCCGGTCTCGACATTGGTCGCCGAGATGAACAATTTGGTCGAGGTGCAGGCGCGCACCCGCTCGAAATCGATCTCGGCCTCGACCACCTCGCGCAGCGGGTTGTGGTTCAGCGGGTTGGTAGCGTAGGGCGAGAAGGCGCGCGACATGGCGTCGAACCACAGATAGCCCGGCGTGTGCTCGACCGACCAGTTGCCCCACAGCACGTCCCACGGCGTGCGCTGCACCGGGCTGAAGCGGCCGCGCCGGGCGACGGCGCGCCAGAAGGTATCGAGCTTCTCGCGGGCGCCGTCGCGGCCGCCGCGGGCGAAGCCGTCGGCCAGCGCCACGGCGTTCATGGCGCCGGCGCTGGTGCCGGAGACGGCGGCGAAGTCGAGGCGCCCGTCCTCCAGCAGCCGGTCGAGCACGCCCCAGGTGAAGGCCCCGTGCGAGCCGCCGCCCTGAAGCGCGATGTTGACCGGCTTCGCCGCCGGGACGTCCGCACCGTTGCCGTTCGCAGCCTTCGCCATGAAACGTCTCTTTCTCGCAGTCCTGTTGCAGCGCTACTGCGCGGTCCAGCCGCCGTCGACCGACAGCGTCGTGCCGGTGATCTGCGCCGCCGCCTTCGAGGCGAGGAAGGCGGTGGCGGCGCCGATCTCCTCGACGGTGGCGAACTGCTTCGAGGGCTGCTTGGCGAGGATGATGTCGCGGATGACGGCCTCGCGGTCGAGGCCGGTTTCCTTGGCCCGGTCCTCGATCTGCACCTCGACCAGCGGGGTCAGCACGAAACCGGGGCAGACGGCGTTGCAGGTCACGCCCTGGCCGGCGAGCTCGAGCGCCACGGTCTTGGTCAGGCCGACGACGCCGTGCTTGGCCGCGACATAGGCGGCCTTCTCCGGCGAGGCGCGCAGGCCGTGGGCGGAAGCGATGTTGACGATGCGGCCGTAGCCGGCGGCGCGCATGTGCGGCACGGCCGCAGCGGTGGTGTGGAAGGCCGAGGACAGGTTGATGGCGATGATGGCGTCCCAGCGCTCGGTCGGAAACTCCTCGACCGGCGCGACATGCTGGATGCCGGCATTGTTGACGAGGATGTCGAGCGTGCCGAAGCGCGAGACCGCCTGCTCGACCAGGCCGCGGCACTCGTCGGGCCTGGCCATGTCGGCCTTGATGTAGACCGCCTCGACGCCGTGCCGCGCGGCGAGGTCGGCGGCGATGGCGTGGTCCTCCGTGCGGTCGGAATAGGAGTTGACGACGATGTTGGCGCCCTTGGCCGCCAGCGCCTCGGCGATGCCGAGCCCGATGCCGGAAGTCGATCCGGTGATGATGGCGTTCTGTCCTGTCAGCATTCTCGCAGTCTCCGGCCGGTTGTGCGGCCCCTTGTATATTGCAGTGCAGCATAAATGCCAATCCGCAGCGGTGGTTCCACGATCTCCGGCCGGACGCGGCTTTTCCCTCGTGCCCGCCTTTGTCATGTCCGATTTGCCGGATTGTGCTAAAAGGCCCGAAAGCGGTAGATAGCGTGCAGCAACAGCAGGTACGATCTTGACCCCCGATCAGCCCTTTCTCGACCGTCCGCTCGAGCGCCGGCGCACCGTCGGCGTGACGGTGGGCGGCGTCATGGTCGGCGGCGGCGCGCCCGTCGTCGTCCAGTCGATGACCAACACCGACACCGCCGACATCGACGCGACCGTGGCGCAGGTGGCGGCGCTCCACCGCGCCGGGTCCGAGATCGTGCGCGTGACCGTCGACCGCGACGAGTCGGCCGCGGCCGTGCCGCGGGTGCGCGACCGGCTGCTCCGTCTCGGCCTCGACGTGCCGCTCGTCGGCGACTTCCACTATATCGGCCACAAGCTGCTCGCCGACCATCCGGCCTGCGCCGAGGCGCTGGCCAAGTACCGCATCAATCCCGGCAATGTCGGCTTCAAGGAGAAGAAGGATCTCCAGTTCGGCGCCATCGTGGAAACGGCGATCCGCCACGACAAGCCGGTGCGCATCGGCGTCAACTGGGGTTCGCTCGACCAGGAGCTGCTGACGCGGCTGATGGACGAGAACCAGGCCGCCGGCTCGCCGCTGACGGCGCGCGAGGTGACGCGCGAGGCCATCGTCCAGTCGGCGCTGATCTCGGCGGCCATGGCCGAGGAGATCGGCCTGCCGCGCGAGAAGATCATCCTGTCGGCCAAGGTCTCCCAGGTGCAGGACCTGATCGCCGTCTATGTCGAGCTGGCGAAGCGCTCCGACCACGCGCTCCACCTCGGGCTGACCGAGGCCGGCATGGGCACCAAGGGCGTGGTCGCCTCGTCGGCCGCCATGGGCATCCTCCTGCAGCAGGGCATCGGCGACACGATCCGCATCTCGCTGACGCCGGAGCCGGGTGGCGACCGCACCCGCGAGGTGCAGGTGGCGCAGGAGCTGCTGCAGACCATGGGCTTCCGCCAGTTCCTGCCGGTGGTGGCGGCCTGCCCCGGCTGCGGCCGCACCACCTCGACCGTGTTCCAGGAGCTCGCCGCCAATATCGAGGACGACCTGCGCCGCAACATGCCGGTGTGGCGCGAGAAATATCCCGGCGTCGAGGAGCTGAAGGTCGCGGTGATGGGCTGCATCGTCAACGGCCCGGGCGAATCCAAGCATGCCGACATCGGCATCTCGCTGCCCGGCACCGGCGAGACCCCGGCCGCGCCCGTGTTCATCGACGGCCGCAAGGCCGCGACGCTGCGCGGCCCCGACATCGCCGAGGATTTCCAGAAGATGCTGGCCGACTATATCGAACGGCGCTTCGGTACGGGGGCCAAGCAGGCCGCGGAATAGGGCGTTTCGGCTTTCCGGAACGCTTTCGCTCAGGCGCGCAGCGCCTGCTTCTCTTCCTTACCGATCCACGCGTCGATCTTCTCGCCGAGCTTGTTGGGCGAGATCGGCTTCGACAGATAGTCGTCCATGCCGGAATCGAGGCACTTCTCGCGGTCGCCCTTCAGGGCGTGGGCGGTGACGCCGACGATGGGCGTGCGCATGCCGGTGCCGTCCTCGTCGAGGCGGATCGCCGCCGTCGCCTCGAAGCCGTTCATCTCTGGCATCGACACGTCCATCAGGATCAGGCGCGGCCTGTGCAGCCGGTAGAGCTCGACGGCGATGCGGCCGTTGGAGGCGATGCGGTAGTTGAGGCCGAGACCGTCGAGGATCTGGCTGAAGACGAGCTGGTTGACCTCGTTGTCCTCGGCGACCAGCACGTCGAGCGGCCGGCCGTTGGAGGGGCGGCCGGGCGTGACCGCGGCCGCCGGCTTCTCGGCGGCGCCGGCCGCGGGCGCCGGGCGAAGCTGCGCTGGCACGCGCAGGGCGCGGTCGCGTTTCGGTGCGGCGCGCGCCACCTGCATCATGGTGACCAGCGTTTCCAGCAGCGCCGAGGAGCGGGCGGGCTTGTTCAGATGGGCGCTGATGCCGCAATCGGCGGTGATCTGCCCCGTCACCGCCTGATCGACGGAGGTGAGCAGCAGCACGGGGATGTGCCAGGTGGCCGGGTTGTCGGCGATGCGGCGGGCGACCTCGAGGCCGTTGATACTCGGCATCTGGTAGTCGAGGATGATGCAGTCGACGCGGGCGTTGAGCTCCACGGCGCGGTCGAGGAAGGCGAGGCCGACCTCGCCGTTCTCGGCGGCGGCGCAGTCGAAGTTCCAGCTCCTGAGCTGCTCGAGCAGGATGCCGCGGTTGACGGCGTTGTCGTCGATGACGAGCACGCGCGCGCCGCTGACGTCGACCGGCACCGGCCGGGCCGGCTCCGCATCCTCGTGGACCGGCAGCGGCACCGAGAACCAGAAGGCCGAGCCCTTGCCCAGCTTGCTCTCGACGCCCATCGTGCCGCCCATCAGCGACACGAGGCGCGAGGCGATGGCGAGGCCGAGGCCGGTGCCCTCGTGGCGGCGGGTGGAGGAGGAGTCGACCTGGCTGAACTTGTCGAACACGGTCTGCAGCATCGCCTCCGGGATGCCGATGCCGGTGTCCTCGACCCTGACGGTGATGTTGGCGACGCCGTTCTCGACCTTGCCGTCGACATCGACCAGCACGTGGCCGCGCTCGGTGAACTTGACGCCGTTGCCGAGGAGGTTGGTGACGATCTGGCGGATGCGGCCGACATCGCCGACCACGCAGGGCGGCAGCCGCGGATCGACGCGCACGATCAGCTCCAGATCCTTCTCGACGGCGCGCGACGAGACCAGCGTCGCCACGTCCTCGATGGCCTCGGCCAGCCGGAACGGCGCGGGGTCGAGGCTCATCTGGCCGGCGTCGATCTTGGAGAAGTCGAGGATGTCGTTGATGATGGTCAGAAGCGCGTTGCCCGACTTCAGGATGACGTCGGCGAAGGTGCGCTGGCGGGCGTCGAGGTCGGAGCGCACCAGAAGCTCGGCCATGCCGAGGACGCCGTTCATCGGCGTCCTGATCTCGTGGCTCATATTGGCGAGGAATTCCGACTTCGCCCGGTCGGCGGACTCGGCCTTGACGCGCGCCGCCTCGATGGAGGCGTTCGCGGCCTTGAGATCGTCGTGCGCGGCCTCGATGTTCTTCATCATCGGCAGGAAGATCAGCAGCGTCGTCGCCACGCAGACGAGGAAGATGAGGCCGCCGACGGCGATCAGGATCGTCTGGAGGCGGTCGTAGCCCTGCACCATGTCGGCGCGCAGCTCGGCCGCGGTCTCGTCGAGATTGGGCCGCACGCGGCCGTTGGCGATCGACTGGAGCTCGGCGAAGACGCGCTGCGCCACCTTGGAGGAGTGGTCCTGGAACAGGTCGAGCCGGTTGGCGAGCGTGATGACCTCGAGCACGTCGCGCCGGAGCGGCGAGGCGTCGCCCTCGCCGCGCCAGATGCGCAGCAGCGGCGCGGGCACGCGCATGCCGGA
>JALHFU010000107.1:24618-30056 GCA_022838525.1 Hyphomicrobiales bacterium
CGGCGCCCGAGAGACGCTGGCTCTCCCCGGTCTGGGCGTCGCCGTCGGCGGCGAGCGCGAAGCCGCGATAGGTGCGGTCGAGCCTCTCGATGGCCGCGCGCAGGTTCTCGCGCGCCTTCTGCGCCGCCGCGTCGGTCTCGGCGACGGCGCCGGGTGCCAGTGGCCCCTGGACGCTGGCGATGCCGGACATCATGTCGCGCAGGGCGAGCTTCGTCTTCTCGCGGGCGAGCTCGCCCTTGAGGCGGATCTGGTCGAGGGTCAGCGCATGGTAGATGACGTCGCTGGTGGCCTCGCTCATCGCGCCGAGCATGGCGCCGTAGCGGGCGTTGGCCTGGGTCTGGCCGGCCTGCCAGCTGATCACCCCCGCCCCGACGCCGACGGCGACGAGGAAGCCCGTCATGATGAAAAGAAGACGGCCGCGCATATAGGCGCGTGTCAAGGCGAACGACATTGCCCCAGCCACTCTTACGCAAGACTTTCGCGCAAGATCGAGCATTCCGATTAAAGCGCTGTTAATGACGTCTTGCACAAACCGTTTTTCTATCAACGGTTGTGCGAGCCGGATTGCTGCTGCCCCTGTCGGTTTGCTTTCGCCCGCGGATTCCGACTTCCTCCCGCTTACGAAGGGTGGAGGAGGCGGCGCCGGCAGCGAAAAACCCGGCTACCCTGCTAGTGCCAGTCGAGGTTGATGCGGTCGGGCCATCTGGCCCTGGCTTCCCGCCGCAGCCTTTCGGTTCGCTCCGCCAGCTGCGGTATCTTTTTCTCGTGCGTCTCGGCGAAGATCCTGTCGATCCGGTCCATGAGCCCGTTCGAGATGATTGCTTCGAGTATCGGCACTTCCGCCCCCTCGACGTCGATCTTCATGATGCGAACCGGGCGGTCGAGGTCTCGCAGGAATTCGACAACGCCCAATTGCTCGATCTCGATGCTCTCATCGGTCGTGACGTTGGATTTATCGGCGAACAGGGAGGACGATTGAGACCACAGGACCGGGTCGTCGGAGAAGGTTTTGGCCCGGTACAGGCGAGCCACTCCCGCGGTATCGGACAGCGCCTTCCGGTAGAGGCGCACGTTCTCAAGATGGCCCACTCGCCGATGGAGTTGTTCGAAGGCGTAGGGGTCCGGTTCGAATGCATGGACTATAGCGCCGGTTGCCGCCATCGTCGACGTGATGTCTCCGAGGTTCGCGCCCGCATCGATGACGACGTCGCCGGGCTGCAATCGCTGGACAGCCCTCTCGAACAGATAGGCAGCATTCCAGGTCGGTTTGCCAAACCATCGGTTGTAGAGGTGGTACTTCAGAAAGCGCTTATGAGACATATCGTCGCCCCCTGCGTGATTGACCTGCCTGGATGGCTTGGCTAGACGGTCCCCAATGCGCACGAGGCCGTCATACAACTATCCAGTGCCGCATCTGGAAGCCGATCCGTTTCGATTGACGACAATGGAGAAGCTCCGGTGTGATTGGGAGACCCGCAAGGTCCTCTCACGGCGACGGCGAGAAGACAAGGCCCTGCCGAAAATCAAGATTTACCCTCTCGGCGGCCGGGACGCGCGCCCGCTGGCCAGGGAGGATCTGCCGCTCATCTTCCTGACGCGGAACGACCGCCGGTTCGTGCGTTCGTTCATGGCGCATTACCGCCGGCTGGGCGTTACCCGGTTTCTGTGCGTCGACGACGCTTCCGACGATGGAACGCGCGAAGCGCTGCTCGCGGAGCCGGACGTCGATGTTTTCGGATCGAACGTCCGCTATCGCGACGCGCGGCGCGGCCGCATCTGGCGGGAGCTGCTGTTCGCCATCTACGGGGCCGATCGCTGGTATCTGAACGTCGATTCGGACGAGTATCTGGTCTATGCGGATTGCGACCGGCGCCCCCTGCCGGAGCTGATTTCCGCACTGGAGCAGATGGGCGTCGAGCGTTGTCCCGCGCCCATGATCGACGCCTATCCTGCGGGGGCCATCGCCGGGGCCGTCTTCGACGGGCGGGATGAGACGATGCCCTGGCAGGTCGCATCGATGATCGACGGCGCGGGATATCGCCTGACGAAGCAGAAGCGGGCCATATCCATCGAGGGCGGCATGCGGGAACGCGTGTTCGGGGCAGGCCTCGAGCTGATGAAGTATCCGCTTCTCCACTGGAAGCGCGGATACAGCCTCGGCGTGAGCATTCATCAGCCGCTGCCGTACCGGTTGAATTTTTCACCGATATTCGCAGCGCTTCTCCACTTCAAGTTCTTCAGCGACGCGGCATCGGCGGCGCGGGAGGCCGTCGCCGATCAGCAATATTTCAACGACTCCCAAGCATACAGCGCCATCGCAGACAAGATCGAAGGCTCCGCCGACGTCTCCTTCGTCGCATCGGAGTCGTTCCGTTACGAAGAGCCCGAAGATCTCGTCTCGAGGGGCTTCATGAGATCGCCCTGGGGTCAATCCGCCTGAAAATGGCCGCGGAAAAATTCCTCGACGATCCTGTCGACGACTGATCTTTTCACGTGTCGCCCGTCGCCTTCATAGCTCTGCGCAACGCCGCCGAGGGTTACGAGTTCGAAGGATGGCAGATAGTAGACACCCTTCTTCTCCCGGCAGATCTGGCCGAGCACCGCGCGCAGGATCGCCTTGCTCTCGGCGTTCACGGTCACGATGTCGGCATCCTGAAACGTGCGGGCGAGCGGAACGGGCGAAACGGTCAGGACGATCGGCGCATCGGGCTTGTGCTGCCGGATCATGTCCACGACCCTGGAGACGTTCTCATGGTTTTCTGCGAACGTGCTGACATGCAGTTCCGTCTCGGCCGCGCCGCCCGCTCCCTTGTATAGCGGCTTTTGCGCCGCGACCTTGCCGGTCGCCTTGTTGACGAACACTTCCGTCATGCCGAAGGTGAAAATGAAGGCGGTGGCCGCGTTGAACCCCGCCCTCATTTCGCGATTCACGCCGGCGAGGACGTCGCGCAGCACCTCGGGGGACTTGGCGAGGATCAGGCGGCGGTAAGGATCCTGATAGCAGGTCGGTCCCCATGGAGGCGTTTCCTGCCGCTTGTTGATGAGCCACCAGTCGTCATCGGGCTGTGTCCAAAGCCCCAGCAGCTGCTCGATCTGCTGCCGCACCGTGAAGGTGTTGTAGAAGTTCATGTGCTCCCGTTCCGGGAGCTCGTCCACGACGGCGAGGGTCGGGTCGAATTCGATCTCTCGGTAGCTCGGAACGCATCTCAGCCCTCTGGCTGCCAGCGCGATCCTGATCTCCTCTGCGAAGCAACTTCCCATGGCGAAGAAGACATCGTCGCGCTGGAAGATGGGGCGCTTCGGAAAGGTGATCGTATTGGATCTCATGAAGTCGCCGTACTTCACGGAGGGTCGGTCGACGGCTCACAACTGTACAGTTGATGCCCGGCCGGTCCGCCGGAATATCCTCGACCATTCCCGTCTGATTTTGTCGATGGTCTTCACGCCACTCTCTCGCCGATCCGTAGTGAGGAGGTAGTATACTGGAAATCGCCCCTCAATCCGCGGTCGAAATCCGCCCCAGCGTCTGGTTGCGCAGGGGAGTGGACCATATCGAATTCCGGGTCTTCCGGCTAACTCACGAACTCCGCGTCGCGACGAAGCGGGCGGCGGATTTGAGGAGGGTGGCCTTGGGGCCGAACGGGGCCAGGAGTTCCGCAGCCTGATCGACGAGGCCGCCGAGCTGGCGGCGGGTCCATTCGACGCCGTGGAGGGAAACCAGCGTCGCCTTGCCGGCGTCGGCGTCCTTGCCGGCGGCCTTGCCGAGGGCGGCGGCGTCGGAGGTGGCGTCGAGGAGGTCGTCGGCGAGCTGGAAGGCAAGCCCGATCGCCGAGCCGAACTCGGCCAGCCGCTCGCGGTCGGCGGCCGGGGCCTGGCCGATCTCCGCGCCGGCCTCGCAGGCGAAGCGGATCAGCGCCCCGGTCTTCATCGCCTGCAGGCGGATGATGCCTTCCTCGTCGGGCTTGCCGTGCTCGGCGGCGAGGTCGAGCGCCTGGCCGCCGGCCATGCCGCCCATGCCGGCGGCGCGCGCGAGCTTCGTCACCAGCCGCGCGCGGGTTTCGGCCGGCAGGGCGGTGGCCTCGTCCGCCACGACGTCGAAGGCGAAGGTGAGCAGGCTGTCGCCGGCCAGGATCGCCGTCGCCTCGTCGAAGGCGCGGTGGACGGTCGGCCGGCCGCGGCGCATGTCGTCGTCGTCCATGGCCGGCAGGTCGTCGTGGATCAGCGAGTAGCAGTGGATGCATTCGAGCGCGGCGGCGACGCGCAGCGCCGCCTCGCCGTCGGCGTCGAACAGGGCCGCGGTCTCGATCACGAGAAAGGGACGCAGGCGCTTGCCGCCGCCGAGCACGCCGTGGCGGATCGCCCGCATCAGCTCGTCCGGCCGCGCGATCTCGCCGGCAAGCAGGCCGGAGCCGAGGAGGGCGTCCAGCATGCGCTCCACCTCGTCGGCGCGGCGTGCGAGCGCCGCCTCGAAATCGTGCTTGGCACTTTCGGGCGTGTCGTCATCCATGGTCATGGGCCGGAGCGATGAAGACAAAACCGGCCGCCGTCAAGCCGGGAGGGGCCTCGCGGCGTTGCGCCCGGGCGGCATGGTCTGTATTCCGAAACGATGGTGAAGGGAGCGCCGGCGTGGATCGCCCGACCGTCGAGATCGAGCCGCGGATGAAGCGGGCCCGCAGGACGCGCGCCGCGCGCGGCCGGGTCGCGACATGGGCGCGGCGCGCCGTGGCCGGCGCCGTCGCGCTGCTGGTGCTGCCGCTGGCGCTGACGCTCGTCTACCTGCCGCCGGCCGTGCATCCGCTGTCGACGCTGATGATGAAGGATCTCGCCACGTTCAGCGGCTACACGCGCGAGTGGACGCCGCTCGAGCGGATCGGCCCGCGCCTCGTCAACTCGGTGCTGATGTCGGAGGACGGGCAGTTCTGCTCGCATCACGGCATCGACCTCGGCGAGTTCCGCGCCGTGTTCGAGGATTTTCTCGCCGGCGAGGCGACGCGGGGCGGCTCGACCATCACCATGCAGACGGTCAAGAACCTCTATCTGTGGCACGGCCGCTCCTATGTGCGGAAGGGGCTGGAGCTGCCCTACGCGATCTATCTCGATCTCGTCATGCCCAAGCGCCGGATCATGGAGATCTACCTCAACATCGCGGAATGGGGGCCGGGCATCTACGGCGCGGAGGCGGCGGCGCGGCACCATTTCGGCAAGTCGACGCGCGAGCTGACGGCGCGGCAGGCGGCGCTTCTGGCCGTCACCCTGCCCAACCCGCTGGTGCGCACGCCGGGCAAGCCCTCCAACGCGCTCAACCGGCTGGCCGCGACGATCGAGCGCCGCGCCGGCCACGCCGGCGGCTACAATGCGTGCCTGAAGTGACGGCGATCCTGTTCGCGGATGCCGGCGCCGCCCCTCACCTGCCTGCCGGCATCCTCTCCCCGTCAACG
>JALHFU010000108.1:0-17712 GCA_022838525.1 Hyphomicrobiales bacterium
AGATGAGGACCGGGCCGTGCCCGACGATGTTCGGGCCAATGGGTCCCGGCTCGGCGGCCGCTTCGCGGCCTTGGCCGGGATGACGGTGGAGAAGACGCGCGCGTCGGTGTCAGAAGTGACCGCTATCCCGCCCGCAGCAGCCTGACGGCGTCGTCGCGGCCGTGGAGGTAGAGGAGCACGCGCAGCGCCTCGCCGCGTTCGGAGCGCAGTTCCGGGTCGCGCTCCAGCATCAGCCGCGCGTCGTCGCGGGCGATTTCCAGCAGGTCGCCATGTCGTTCCAGCCGGGCGACGCGAAAGCCCGGCGTGCCCGACTGGCGGGTGCCGAGGAGTTCGCCTTCGCCGCGCAGCTTCAGGTCCTCCTCGGCGATGCGGAAGCCGTCCTCGGTCTCGCGCATGACGGAAAGGCGCTTCTTCGCCACCTCGCCCAAGGGCTCCTTGTAGAGCAGCACGCAGGACGATGCCTTCGGGCCGCGACCGACGCGGCCGCGCAACTGGTGGAGCTGGGCGAGGCCGAAGCGCTCGGCATGCTCGATGACGATGATGGTGGCGTCGGGCACGTCGACGCCGACCTCGATGACCGTGGTGCCGACGAGAATCCGCGTCTCGCCGTCCTTGAAGGCGCGCATCGCCTCGTCCTTGTCGCGGCCGCTCATGCGGCCGTGGATCAGGCCGAGCGCGTCGCCGAAGACCGGCTTCAGCGAGGCGAAGCGGTCCTCGGCCGACATCAGCTTGACCTCTTCCGATTCCTCGACCAGCGGGCAGATCCAGTAGACCTTCTGCCCCTCGGCGACGGCGCGGCGCATGCGCTCGACCAGCTCCGACAGGCGTTCGAGCGGCAGCGTCACGGTCTGGATCGGCTGGCGGCCGGCCGGCTTCTCCGTCAGCCGCGACACGTCCATGTCGCCGAAGGCGGTGAGCACCAGCGTGCGCGGGATCGGCGTCGCCGTCATCACCAGCATGTCGGGCGCGTCGCCCTTGGCGGTCATCGCCAGCCGCTGGTGGACGCCGAAACGGTGCTGCTCGTCGACGATGGCGAGCGCGAGGTCGTGATATTCGACGCCCTCCTGAAACAGCGCATGGGTGCCGAGGACGATGTGGATAGCGCCCGAGGCGAGGCCGTCGAGGATTTCCATGCGCTCCCTGCCTTTCTCGCGGCCGGTGAGCACGGCGGCGCGCAACCCGGCGCGGGCCGCGAGCGGCGCGATGGTGGCGAGGTGCTGGCGGGCGAGGATTTCGGTCGGGGCCATCAGGGCGGACTGGCCGCCTGCCTCGGCCGCCCGCGCCATGGCGAGCAGCGCCACCACCGTCTTGCCCGAGCCGACATCGCCCTGCAGCAGCCGCAGCATGCGCTTTTCGGATGCAAGGTCGGCGTGGATTTCGTTGAGAGCCTGCTCCTGCGCGCGGGTGAGCGAATAGGGGAGCGCGGCGCGGATCGCCGCTTCCAGCTTGCCGTCGCCGGTGAGCGGCCGGCCGGAGACGTGACGCATCCTCGCCCGCACCAGCGCCAGCGCGAGCTGGCCGGCCAGCAGCTCGTCATAGGCGAGCCTGCGCCAGGCCGCGCCGTCGGGGTCGATGTCGAGCGGGTCGGCCGGCTCGTGCAGGCGGTGGAGCGCCGTTTTCAGCGGCGGAAAGCTGTGCCGGCGCGCAAGCTCCGCGTCGAGCCATTCCGGCAGGTCGGGCAGGCGGGCGACCGCGCCGAGCACGGCGCGGCGCAGCACCTTGGAGGAAAGCCCGGCGGTCAGCGGATAGACGGGCTCCAGCGCCGGCAGGTCCGCGGCGCGGGCGACCGGCACCATATGGTCGGGATGGACCATCGAGGGACGGCCGTTGAACCACTCCAGCCGGCCGGAGACCAGCATGCGCTCGCCCTCGGGCAGCGCCTTCTGCAACCATTCGGCCTTGGCGTGGAAGAAGGTCAGCGCGATCTCTTCGGTGTCGTCATGGGCGAAGACGCGATAGGGCACGTTGCCGCGGCCGCGCGGCGGCGGCTGGTGGCGGGACACCGTCACCTCCAGCGTCACCAGCGCGCCGTCCGGCGCATCGGCGATGGCATAGCGCTGCCGCCGGTCGATGACCGAATGCGGCAGCACGAAGAGAAGGTCGCCGATCCGCACGTCGCGGCCGCCGGTGTCGGCCGGCACCACGTTGGCGAGCAGTCCGGCAACCTTCGGGCCGACGCCGTCGAGCGTGGTGGCGGGCGCAAACAGCGGATCGAGAAGCGAAGGGCGCATGGCGCGACCTTATGTCGGAAGACATCTGCGGCAAAGGCTGACATCGCCCTTCGCAGGCGCTATATGCGGCGTTCATCCACAAGCCTATATATCGGGGGTGTTGCCGACCATGACCGGAAGCGAGCGCTCCAGCGCCGATCTCGACTATCGCCGCCGCAAGGTGCTCTATCGCTCGTGGCATCGCGGCATGCGCGAGGTCGACCTGATCCTGGGTTCGTTCGCCGACGGCGAGATCGCCGCCCTGAGCGACGAGGAGCTGGCGACCTACGAAGCCTTCATGGCCGAATCCGACGCCGACATCCTGAAATGGGTGACGGGCGAAGCCCGGGTGCCGGCCCGCCACGACACGCCGGTTTTTTCGCGAATCCTTGCCTATCGCGAAGCGCCGCTCGGCTGATCGCCTGCCATGAGCCTGATCGATCCCATAAGCCTGCCCGCCGAGGGCGCCGTCACCGTCGACGGCGTCGCCGACGGCTACGAGGCGTTCGCGCTTGCGGCCATCGCCGCGGGGCTCGGCGAGCGGCCGCTGATCTTCGTCGTGCGCGACGGCCAGCGGCTGCCGGCCATCGCCGAGACGCTGGCCTTCGCAGAACCGGGCCTTCCCGTTCTGGAGCTGCCGGCATGGGACTGCCTGCCCTACGACCGCGTCTCGCCGGGGGCAGATGCGGCGGCGCGCAGGCTCGACGCCATGGCGGCGATGGCCGCCTTGAGGGAAAAGCCCCACCGCGCCGTGGTGCTGGCGAGCGCCAATGCCGTGCTGCAGCGCATGCCGGAAGCGCAGACCGTGCTCGCGCAGACGATCACGGCGAGGCCCGGCAACCAGATCGACATGAAGGTGCTGGCCGCCCGGCTCGACACGGCCGGGTTCGAGCGCGTGGCGACGGTGCGCGATGTCGGCGAATATGCCGTGCGCGGCGGCATCCTCGACCTCTACGCGCCGGGCGGCGAGCCGCTGCGGCTCGATTTCTTCGGCGATTCGCTCGAATCGATCCGCGCCTTCGATCCGGCCAGCCAGCGCACCACCGGCCAGCGCACCGAGCTGTCGCTGAAGCCGATGAGCGAGGTGGAGCTGACGCCGGAGGCGGTCAGCCGCTTCCGCCGCGCCTATATCGAGGCGTTCGGCGCGCCCTCGCGCGACGATGCGCTCTATGCCGCCGTCAGCGAGGGCCGGCGCTTCGCCGGCATGGAGCACTGGCTGCCGATGTTCCACGAGCGGCTGGAGACGCTGTTCGATTACCTGCCCGATGCGCCGGTGGTGTTCGACCATCTGGCGCGCGAGGCGCTCTCCGAGCGCCATGCGCTGATCGTCGATCACTACGAGGCGCGGGTGAAGCAGCCGGCGGCCGGCATGGGCGAGGCCGTGCCCTACAAGCCGGCGCGGCCCGAGACGCTGTATCTTTCAGCCGACGAGGTGTTTTCACGCGCGGGCGAGCGGCTGTCGGTCGAGTTCACGCCGTTCGACGCGCCGGAAACCGGCGCAAAAGGGCTGCGCCATGCCGGCGCGCATGCCGGGCGGAATTTCGCCGAGGAGCGCGCCGATCCCAAGGCCAACGTCTTCGACCATGCGGTGAAGCACATCGCCGACAAGCGGGCAGAGGGGCGGGCCGGAGGGCAGGCAGAGGGGCGGCGGGTGCTGGTCGCGGGCTTTTCCGAGGGCTCGCTCGACCGCTTGACGCAGGTGCTGGCCGAGCATGGGCTGGAAAACCTCAAGCGGGTGTCCTCGCTCGCCGAGGCGGAGAAGCTGAAGCCGGGCGAGGCCGGACTTGCCGTGCTGCCGCTCGAGGCCGGTTTCGAGACGGCGCACCTCGTCGTCGTCGCCGAACAGGACATTTTGGGCGACAGGCTCATCCGTCGCGCGAAGAAACGGCGCAAGGCATCGGATTTCATTGCGGAAGTGGCTGCGCTTTCTGCGGGCGACATCGTCGTCCATGCCGATCACGGCATCGGCCGCTTCGTCGGGCTGAAGACCATCCAGGCGGCCGGCGCGCCGCATGACTGCCTCGAAATCCGCTATGCCGGCGACGACCGGCTGTTCCTGCCGGTCGAGAACATCGAGCTTCTGTCGCGCTACGGCTCGGATTCGGCCGAGGCGGTGCTGGACAAGCTCGGCGGCGTCGCGTGGCAGTCGCGCAAGGCGAAGCTGAAGCGCCGGTTGCTCGAAATGGCTGGGCAACTGATCAAGCTCGCGGCCGAGCGGCAGATGCGGCCCGCACCCGTGCTGACGCCGCCTGACGGGCTTTACGGCGAGTTTTCCGCCCGCTTCCCCTATGACGAGACCGACGACCAGCTCGCGGCCATCGAGGCGGTGACGGAAGACCTTGCCGCCGGGAGGCCGATGGACCGGCTGATCTGCGGCGATGTCGGCTTCGGCAAGACCGAGGTGGCGCTGCGCGCGGCCTTCCTCGCCGCCATGGAAGGGTTTCAGGTCGCGGTCGTGGTGCCGACGACGCTGCTCGCCCGCCAGCATTTCCGCACCTTCAGCCAGCGTTTCGCCGGGCTGCCGGTGACGGTGCGGCAGGCGTCGCGCCTCGTCGGTTCTAGGGAGCTCTCCGAGACCAAGAAGGGGCTGGCCGACGGCACGGTCGACATCGTCGTCGGCACCCATGCGCTGCTCGGCTCCTCGATCACCTTCAAGAATCTCGGCCTCCTGATCGTTGACGAGGAGCAGCATTTCGGCGTCAAGCACAAGGAGCGGCTGAAAGAGCTGAAGAGCGACGTGCATGTGCTGACGCTGTCGGCGACGCCGATCCCGCGCACGCTGCAACTGGCGCTGACCGGCGTGCGCGAGCTGTCGCTGATCGCCACGCCGCCGGTCGACCGCATGGCGGTGCGCACCTTCATCTCGCCCTTCGACCCGCTGGTGATCCGCGAGACGCTGCTGCGCGAGCGCTACCGCGGCGGCCAGAGTTTTTATGTCGTGCCGCGCATTTCCGACCTTGCCGACATCCGGCGCTTCCTTGAGGAGCAGGTGCCGGAGCTGAAGGTGGCGACCGCGCACGGCCAGATGCCGGCGGGCGAGCTCGACGATATCATGAACGCCTTCTACGACGGGCAGTACGACGTGCTCTTGTCCACGACCATCGTGGAATCCGGCCTCGACATCCCGACCGCCAACACGCTGATCGTGCATCGCGCCGACATGTTCGGGCTGGCGCAGCTCTACCAGCTTCGCGGCCGCGTCGGCCGTTCCAAGCTGCGCGCCTATGCGCTGTTCACGCTGCCGGCCAACAAGACGCTGACGCAGCTCGCCGAGCGGCGGCTGAAGGTGCTGCAGTCGCTCGACACGCTCGGCGCGGGCTTCCAGCTCGCCAGCCACGACCTCGACATCCGCGGCGCCGGCAACCTCCTCGGCGAGGAGCAGTCGGGCCACATCAAGGAAGTGGGCTTCGAGCTCTACCAGCAGATGCTGGAGGAGGCCGTGGCCGAGTTGCGCGGTACCGGCGAGACGGTCGACACGGGCTGGTCGCCGCAGATCACCATCGGCACGGCGGTGATGATCCCGGAAAGCTACGTGCCCGACCTCCAGCTTCGCCTCGGCCTCTACCGGCGGCTTGCCGAACTGGAGACGCCGGAGGAGATCGACGGCTTCGGCGCCGAGCTCATCGACCGCTTCGGCCCGCTGCCGCCGGAGGTGGACCATCTGCTGAAGGTCGTGTTCATCAAGGCGCTGTGCCGCAGGGCCAATGTGGAAAAGCTCGACGCGGGGCCGAAGGGCGTCGTCGTCCAGTTCCGCAACCGCGAGTTCCCGGACCCCGCCGGGCTGGTGCGCTACATCGCCGAGCAGGGGTCGCTCGCCAAGATCAGGCCGGATCAGTCGGTCGTGCTGATGCGCGACTGGCCGACGCCGGAAAAGCGGCTCTCCGGCTCGGCCGTGGTGATGACGCAGCTCGCGCGGCTGGCGGAGAAGACGGCGGCGTAGGACCGGCGCGGCGGGCGAGAACGCCGACCTACTCGTCCCTGTCGAGCTCGCCGCGTGCCTTGGCGCCGGCGACCTGCCGGAGGGCGTCGGCGAGCGTGTCGGTCTCCTGCGCGCCCATGACGGCATATTTGCCTTCGAGCAGGAAGCAGGGAACGCCGCGGATGCCCATGCGGGCGGCGGTCTCGATCTCGCTCTGCACGGCCTCGACATCGGCGTTGGAGACAAGCAGCGCGTCGATCAGCCCGACATCCATGCCGGCCTCGCCGGCGACTTCCGTCAGCACGGCGCGGTCGCCGACGTCGCCGGCCTCCTCGAAATTGATCTCGAACAGGCGGCGCACCACCTGGCCCTGGGCGCCGGCCGGGGCCTTCTCGGAGGCGGCCCAGCGGATCAGACGGTGGGCGTCGAGCGTGTTGGCCGACACCTCCATGCCGTCGAAATTGAAGCGGATGCCCTCCGCCTCGCCGAGCGGCACGATGCGGTCGTGGATCTCGCGCAGCCGCTCCTCGCTGCCGAACTTCTGCAGCATGTAGGCCTTGCGCGGCAGGCCGCCGGGCGGAATGTTCGGGTCGAGCTGGTAGGGCCGCCAGCGGACGGCGACCTCGACCTCCGGCGCCAGCCGGATCGCATGTTCCAGCCGCTTCATGCCGATGAAGCACCACGGGCAGGCGNNNNGTCCATGGCAATCTCCTTCAGCCTCCGGCAGCGTGCCACCACGTCTGGAACTGCGGCCCGTAGAGCGGGGTCGTCTCCGGCCGCTCGATGTGCCGCCAGCGCGCCACCCAGCGGTTGATCTGCGGATTGTAGAGCGGCACGACATAGGCGCCGGAAAGCAGCACCCGGTCGTAGGCGCGCACGGCGGCGATGAAATCCTCGCGCGAGCGGGCGGAAAGCAGCGCGTCGATCATGGCGTCGACGGCAGGCTCGGCGACGCCGGCGAAATTGTAGGTGCCGTCGAGGTCGCGCGTGCCCGATCCCCAGCGGGCAAGCTGCTCCGCGCCCGGCGACAGCGACGAGGTGTAGCTTTGCAGGATCACGTCGTAGTCGTAGGTGCGCTGGCGCTGGAGATATTGCGCGCTGTCGACGACGCGGATGGTGGCCTCGATGCCGAGGCGCTCGAGCGTGCGCGTCCACGACGTCGCGAGCGGCACGCCGGCATTGCCGTTGAGCATGATCTCGAAGGCGAGCGGCTTGCCGTCGGGGCCGACGAGGCGGCGGCCCTCGAGCCGGTAGCCGGCCGCCTGCAGCGCCTCCATGCCCCGGCGCAGGAAGTCGCGGTCGCGCCCGGAGCCGTCGGAGGCGGGCGGCGACCACGTACCTTCCATGATCTCCGGCAGCACCGCATCGGGGAAGGGGGCGAGAAGCCGGCGCTCGGCCTCGCTCGCCGGAATGCCGTGCGAGGACAGTTCCGAGCCGTCGTAATAGCTCCTGATGCGGCTGTAGGCGCTGTTGAACAGGTTGCGGTTCGCCCATTCGAAATCGAACAGGCCGAGCAGCGCATGGCGCAGGGCGCGGTCGGCGAAGACCGGGCGGCGCGTGTTCATCACGAAGCCGTACATGCCCGACGGCAGGCCGAACTCGAACGTGTCCTTGATGACGCGCCCGTCCAGCGCGGCGGGGAAGTCGTAGCCGGTGGTCCAGCGGCCGGTGTCGGTCTCGATGTGGATCGAGGCCATGCCCTTCTTGAACGATTCGAACAGCGTGTTGTCGTCGCGGATGTAGTTGATGCGGATCTCGTCGAAATTGTCGAAGCCGCGCTTGGAGGGAATGTCCTTCGCCCAGTAGTCGGGGTTGCGCTTCAGCACCACCAGCTCGCCCGGGCGCACGCGCTCGACCGTATAGGGGCCGGAGCCGACCGGCGGCCTCAGCGACGAGCGGTCGAAATTCTGGGCGTCGGTGGCGTGCTTCGGCAGGATGGGAAGCTGGGCGAGGAGGAGAGGGGCCTCGCGGCCGGCATCCTTCCTGAGCGTGAAGCGGACGCTGCGCTCGCCCGTCTTCTCGATGCGCTCGGCCGCCCTGATCCAGTTCTGGTAGTTCGGCCGTCCCTTCTCCGCCAGCAGCTCCATCGAGAAGACGACGTCGTCGGCGGTGACGGGTGTGCCGTCGGAGAACTTCGCCCGCGGGTCGAGCGTGAAGGCGACGAAGCTGCGCTCCTCGTCGGTCTCGATGCTCTCGGCGATCAGCGGGTAGAGCGTGAACGCCTCGTCGCGCGAGCGCAGCATCAGGCTCTCGAACACGTTCATGCCGAAATACTGGTCGAACAGGCCGCGCGCGCCGTCGCCCTGCACGATGAAGGGGTTGAGGCTGTCGAACGAGCCCTGCACGGCATAGTCGATGCGGCCGCCCTTGGGCGCGTCGGGATCGGCATAGGGGAAATGCGAAAAATCCTCGGGCAGCGCCGGCTCGCCATGCATGGCGATGGCGTGCGCCGCCCCGCTGCCGGTGCCGTCCCCGGCCGTCGCCGGAAGGGCGGCAAGGGCGGCGGCCAGCGCGATGAGGGCGAGGGAAGGAATGCGCATGCGAGGTCTCTCCGGGGCGTCTGGTCCTCGGTTCGGGCGATTCGCTGCAACCTATCATGCGATGTGGCCGGCGGGCCGCAAATTTCGCGCGAGGTCTGGATTCCCGGGCGCTGGCGGTGTAACAGGCGGCCGAGAGTCATGCTGTCGCCGTATTTGACCGACACTAGCACGCTAAGCCGGCCAGCGCCGCAAGCAGCTCGACACCTGAGAGGACAACGACCCCATGAACAGCCGGAAGACCAACGTGTCCCGACTTTCCATCCTCGCCGCAGCGGCGTTCGGCGTCGCGGCCGGCGGCGCGGCTCCGGCCGCCGCCCAACAGCAGCAGCAGGAGCTGCCGCAGGGCTGGTTCAAGGCCTGCTCGAAGCAGGAAGACGTCGACATCTGCAACGTGCAGAACATCATGGTCGCCGACACCGGCCAGCTTCTCACCGCCGTCAGCATGATCGAGGTGAAGGGCAAGGTGAACCGCAAGATCTTCCAGATCACGGTTCCGTCGGGCCGCATGGTGCCTCCGGGCATCGGCATGCAGATCGACGGCGGCCAGACGCAGAAGATCGACTACATGATCTGCCTGCCCGACCGCTGCATCGCCGAGGCGCCGCTGACCGACCAGCTCGTCGCGGCCTTCAAGCGCGGCTCGCAGGTCACGCTGACCTCGGTCAACTTCCAGAACCAGCCGAACCCGATCCAGGTCACGCTGGCGGGCTTCACCGGCGCCTTCGACGGCGCGCCGCTGCAGCAGTCCGACATCGAGGACCGCCAGCGCAAGATCCAGGAATTCGTCAGCAAGAACACCGACGACTTCGCCAAGAAGCTCAAGGAAGAGCAGGAGCGCGCCAAGCAGGGCAACTGAGCCGGCGGCGCATCGCAACTATGCAGGAGGGCGGGCAGAGATGCCCGCCTTTTTCTTTGCCGTCGCCCTGCCGTTGCGGCGGGCCGCGTCAGTGGCGGGCCTGGCGCTTCGGCGCGTAGCCGCCGTCGCTCGTCCTGTCGAAGAATTCGGCAAGCTGGGGGTGGCGCACCGGATCGCCGGACGAATCGTCGAGCAGGTTCTGCTCCGACACGTAGGCGACGTACTCGGTCTCGTCGTTCTCGGCGAGGAGGTGGTAGAAGGGCTGGTCCTTCCTCGGCCGCACCTCGGCGGGAATCGCCTCGTACCACTCCTCGGTGTTGGCGAATTCCGGGTCGACGTCGAAAATCACGCCACGGAACGGAAACAGCCTGTGCCGCACCACCTGGCCGATCCTGAACTTTGCTGTCTTCGCTTCACGCATGATCCATACCCTGGATCAGTATTTGGCGCATTGCGGCGCACAATTCAACCGCGGCGGGGCTTGCAGCGTCCCGGCCCGGGCGTCGGCCCGTCGTGGCAGTTCGTCGCGGCGAAGGCTTGCCGCGGCGCGTCCGCTCACGTCAGGCACTTTTCGCGATCATATCTTCTCGCCGGGCAGGCGGCTCGCCTGCTTGACCCAGTCGGCGAACTGCGCCTCGTCGAGCTCGCCCTCGCGGATGTCGAGGTAACGCACGTCCTTGTGCTTCGAAGTGCCGGGCGGCAGCGGATGCAGCGACGCGCCGCGGAAGAAGGTGACTTTGACGTAACGGGTGAAGCAGTGGAAGCTGAGGAACCAGCCTTCGCCCTCGACGCCGTAGAAGGGCGAGTTCCATTTGACCGCCTTGGCGACGCCGGGGACGGTGCGTTCGACGATCGCGTCGAGGCGGCGCCCGATCTCGCTCTTCCAGCCCGGCATGGCGGCGATGTAGGCCTGCACGGGCGCGTCGCCATATCCCTTGGTGATCTGCGGGTTGCCGCCCGAGAGGAGGACGACCTCGCCAGGTTGCGCCTTCGGCGCCGCCTTGCGTGGGTTGGCGGTCTTCGCCGGCTTCCTGTCGGTCATCGCGTTCACTCCCATGCGCCGGAGGGCCGGCCCGCGCGCCGCCTGATCGTATAGGGCAGCACGAACATGTAGAGGCCGGTGGGCAGGAGCACAAAGAGCGGGAGCAGCGGCAGCAGGTACACCCACTCGGCGGGCTCCCTCCCGACGCCCTGGGCGACGAAGATCGCGGCGACGAGCGCCGCGAAGACGATCGACGTCCAGCGGTGGATCTGCCGAATCCGGTAATTCCAGTTCATCGGGGCCTCCTGTGAAGACAGCGGATCGGGCGAGGCGGCATCAGTCCAGCCGCGCCACGACCTCTTCCAGATTTGCGAAGAACCGTTGCCATCCGGCCGTCGCCCCCCGGTAGTAGGGCTGCTGGTCCGGCCGGAAACCGGTCTGCTCCATGCGCAGGACGGTCCCCGTGCCCGCAGGGGTGAGCGTCCAGGTGACGACGCTTTCGAGATCCTTGGTCTCCCATGTGTAGACGAGCGTCCTGTTCGGCTCGACGGTCAGGACCTTGCACCGGACCGCGCCCCAGTCGGCGCTGAGGCTGAAGCGGTGGTCGACCTGCAGCCTGAAGTCATTCTTCATCAGCCACGACTCGATCAGGTGCGGTTGCGTGAGCGCGCGCCAGATCCTTTCCGGCGGATGGGCGATCTCGCGCTCGACGACGACGGAGAGCGTTTCGGTCATTGGTCCATCCTTTGCAGCAGGTCCTCGAGGTCGTCGAACCGGTTCTCCCAGAAGCCGGTCATCCGGCTCGTCCAGTCGATCAGCGGGGAAAGCGCGCCGAGCTGCGCGCGGTAGTGCGTCTGGCGGCCTTCGTGGCGGTCGAGCACCAGCCCGGCCTGCTTCAGCACGCCGAGATGCTTCGACACGGCCGGCTGCGAAACGCCGGCCCGTGCCGTCAGCGCTCCGACCGTCTGCTCCCCCTCGAGGCACAGCCGCTCGAAGAGCGCGCGCCGGGTGGGGTCGGCGAGGGTTCTGAAGAGCGCGTCGTGGGCGTCGGACATCGAATTCATAACTCTTTAGTTATTGGTGCAACTCATAACCATCGGGATATATGTGAGTCAAGCGAGTCCGCGCGGCAAGCGTGAACCTTGAAACACCGGTGGCATCGTGCCGGGAGGCGAAACCCGAACCGGGACGCTGCCGCTTGCTTGACCTTGCCGCCGGGACAGGATAGCCGCCGGGCTTTCGCCCCCTTATCCCTGCCTTCGAGTTTCGCGCGAGGTCGTCATGGCGGACATCGTCGGACTGGTTCTGCCCTTCTTCGGCATGATCTTCATCGGCGCGCTGGCGGCGCGGCTGGTGAAGCAGCCGCTCGAGGCGCTGGGCTGGATGAACGTCTTCGTCGTCTACATCGCGCTGCCGGCGCTGTTCTTCCAGCTTCTGTCGCGCACGCCGATCGAGGAGCTGACCGAATGGCGCTACATCGCAGGCTCGATGCTGGCGACCTTCCTGATCTTCCTGATGATGTTCGCCGGCTCGGTCGTCGTCGCGCGCGGCGAGATCGCGGAAAGCACGATCAAGGGGCTTGCCGCCGCCTACGGCAATATTGGCTATATGGGGCCGGGCCTCGCGCTGCTCGTCTTCGGGCCGGAGGCGGCGGTGCCGGTGGCGCTGATCTTCTCGTTCGAGAACGTCATGCACTTCACGCTGGCGCCGATGCTGATGGCGCTCGCCGGCAGCGAGAAGACGTCGGGCGCGACGCTGGCGCTGGGCGTGGCAAAGCGCATCGTCCTGCATCCCTTCATCATTGCGACCGCTGCCGGCGGCCTGGCGGCCTGGGCGCAGGTCCAGCCGCCGGCGCCGGTGTCGCGGCTTCTCGACTATCTGGCGCAGGCGGCCGCGCCCTGCGCGCTGTTCGCCATGGGCGTCACGCTGGCACTCAGACCGCTGAAGCGGGTGCCGCGCGAGCTCGGCATCATCTCGGCGCTCAAGCTCGTCGTCCACCCGATCCTGTGCTGGGTGATGCTGAGCCTGTTCGGCAATTTTTCAGACGTGTGGGTCTATTCGGCGATCCTGCTCGCCGCGCTGCCGACCGCCGCCAACGTCTTCGTCATCGCCCAGCAATACGGCGTGTGGGTGCAGCGGGCGTCGGCGAGCGTGCTGGTCACGACGATGCTCTCCGTCGTGACGGTGACGGCGATCATCTACCTCATCGTCAACGGCATCCTGCCGGCAGACTTATTTCCATGACAGGAGGCCGGCGAAGCCGCCGCCGGTGCGCAGGCCCTCGCGCATGAAGAAGGCGCGCAGCGGCGGCGCCATACGCAGCAGCGAAAGCCCGGCCGCACGTGCCGCCTGCGCCGGCAGCATGTCGGACAGGAGCGAGCGGTTGAGCATGTCCACGGCCGAGGAGCGGGCGAGGATGTCCGGCCGGCGCGCGCGGTCGTAGGCGGCGAGCGCCGCCCTGGCGCCGGGGTCGGCGGCATATCGCAATGCCACCCTCGTCAGGTCCTCGGCGTCGCGGATGCCGAGATTGAGCCCCTGCGCGCCGATGGGCGGGAAGATGTGGGCGGCCTCGCCCACCAGCGCCACGCGCCTGTCGGCGAAGCGGCGCGGCAGCGCCGAGGCGAGCGGATAGACCTGCCGGACATTGTGCATGCCCGGCTCGACCTCGACGCGGCCGAGCATGGACTGCATCCTTTCCTCGACGAGACGCGACAGGTCGGTGTCCGACAGCGCCGCCAGCTCCTCGGCGCGGCGGCGGCGCGTCACCCAGACGAGGCTGGAGCGCAGGCCGGGCAGCGGCACCTGCGTGAAGGGGCCGTCCTCGGTGTGGAACTCGGTCGAGATGTGGTCGTGCGGCCGGGCGTGGGAGAAGTTCAGCACCAGCGCCGACTGCCCCGCCTCCCAGAACTTCACCTCGATGCCGGCGGCCTGGCGGGCGGGCGAGCGGCGGCCGTCGGCGGCGGCGGCGAGCCTGGCGGTCACGGTCTCGCCGCTCTCCAGCTCGGCCTCGATGGCGTCGGGGCCGGGGGTCCACGTCCTCACGAGGGAAGGCAGCGGGCGGATCGCCGGCGTCTCCCTGACGGCGCGGTCGAGGACCGCGTTCAGGTGCGCGTTGGGGATGTTCATGCCGAACATCTCCTCGCCGATCTCGGCGGCGCGGAAGGTGACGGTGGGGCTGCGCAGGAGCCGCGTCGTGGCGTCGGCGATGCGCATGGCCCTGAGCGGCGCGGCCTGCGGCCGGATGGCGTCGAGCAGGCCGAGGCCGTCGAGGAAATCGAGCGAGGGCTTCATCAGCGCCGTGGTGCGGCGGTCGGCGGCGTTGACCTCCGGTCCGACGAGCGCGACCGAGAAGCCGGCCCGCGCCAGCGACAGCGCCGCCGTCAGGCCCGCCGGGCCGGTGCCGGCGACAACGATGTCGGTCTCGATCTTCATGGCATGGCCTCCGGAGCTGTGGCGACGATGGTCCTGCGGGTATAGGCCCGGCCGGCCCGTGCGATCAACAGGACGCGTCGTCCCGTCGCGCCGCCGGCGCGACTTCAACCGTGATTTGTGAGCGGTTAGAGCTTGTGCGGGCGGTTGCCCTGCCTATAGTTTCGGCAATTCCACAAGGGGCTGTGGCGGATCGTGTCTGCAAGAGGGTGAGCCGGTGCTTTGGGACAAGTTCAAGCTGGGCTGGCGCGGGCTGTGAGCGGCGCGGCCTCGACGAGGCGGAAGCTGGCCGACCGCATTCCGCGCCCGAAGAAGAAGGTGACCTGGCCGCAGGCGCGCGCCTTCTCCGTGCATCTCCTGACCGCCTCGGGCTCGTTCCTCGCCTTCCTGTCGCTGGTGGCGGCGGCCGAGAAGCAGTGGACGGCGATGTTCCTGTGGCTGGGGCTGGCGCTGTTCGTCGACGGCATCGACGGGCCGATCGCGCGCAAGCTCGACGTCAAGGAGGTGCTGCCGACATGGTCGGGCGAGCTCCTCGACAACGTCATCGACTACGTCACCTACGTGCTGATCCCGGCCTTCGCGCTCTACCAGAGCGGGTTCATGGGCGAGGGACTGTCGTTCCTGTCGGCGGCGATCATCGTCGTCTCCAGCGCGATCTACTATGCCGACACCGGCATGAAGACCAAGGAGAACTTCTTCAAGGGCTTCCCGGTGGTGTGGAACATGCTGGTCTTCACCCTCTTCGTCGTGCAGACGGGCGAATGGACCTCGTTCGGCGTGGTCGTCGTCGCGGCCTTCCTGTCCTTCGTGCCGGTCTATTTCCTCCATCCCGTGCGGGTGAAGCGGCTGCGCACGCTCAATCTCGGCGTGTTTCTCGCCTGGTGCGCCTTCGGCATCGTCGCGCTGATACAGAACATGGAGGCGTCGCTTGCGGTTCAGGTGGGCATAGCCGTCACGGCGGTCTACCTCTTCGTCATCGGCGGCGTTATGCAGCTTTTCCCGACACTCGGACTGAAGAAGGAATGACATGGCCAAGGCGATACGCATCCACGAGCACGGCGGACCGGAGGTTCTGCGCTACGAGGAGGCCGATCCCGGCAAGCCCGGCAAGGGCGAGGTTCTCCTGCGGCATACGGCCATCGGCCTGAACTTCATCGACACCTATTTCCGCACCGGGCTCTATCCCGCGCCCAACGGCCTGCCGCTGACGCCGGGCGGCGAGGCGGCCGGCGTGGTCGTGGAACTGGGCGAGGGGGTGACGGAGCTGAAGGTCGGCGACCGCGTCGCCTATGCCGGCGCGCCGGGCTCCTATGCCGAGGAGCGCGTGATGCCGGCCGAGCGGCTGGTGAAGGTCCCCGACGGCGTCACCGACGAGGAAGCCGCCGGCATGATGCTCAAGGGCATGACCGCCGAATATCTGCTGCGGCGCACCTATGCGGTGAAGCCCGGCGACAACGTGCTCTACCACGCGGCGGCCGGCGGCGTCGGCCTGATCTTCGGCCAGTGGGCGAAGCATCTCGGCGTCGACGTGATCGGCACGGTCGGCTCGGCGCAGAAGGCGGAGCTGGCGAAGGCCCACGGCTACGCCCACGTCGTCAACTACCGCGAGACCGACTTCGTCAAGGCCGTCGCCGAGATCACCGGCGGCAGGAAATGCGACGTGGTCTACGATTCCGTCGGCAAGGACACGTTCGACGGCTCGCTCGACTGCCTGCGGCCGCGCGGCATGCTGGTGTCGTTCGGCCAGTCCTCCGGCCCGGTGCCTCCGTTCAATCTCGGCATCCTGTCGCAGAAGGGCTCGCTCTTTCTGACGCGGCCGACGCTGTTCGCCTACATCGCGACGCGCGCCGAGCTGGAGGAGAGCGCGGCGGCGCTGTTCGAGGTGGTGCGCTCCGGCGCGGTCAAGATCAGGGTCAACCAGCGCTATCCGCTGTCGGAGGCCGCGCAGGCGCATGCCGACCTCGAAGGCCGCAGGACGACCGGCACCACCGTCCTCATTCCGTGAGGCCGAATCCCCCGGATCGCCGGCCTTGACGGGCCGGCGATTGCATGGGTTTACGTTGAAAGACTTGCATCACTTTCAAGGCAGGCAAAAGTTTGCGCTTGCCGGAAGCCGCGCCTACCATGACCTTGGGAACACAGAACGGGTTCGAACGGGAACCGGGAGATACGGTGAGCGACAAGCGCGAGACGGGCGCCACGCCTCTGCTTGAGGTTCGGGGGCTCACAAAGGTTTTCGGCCAGCTCAGGGCGTGCGACGACATCGACCTGACGATCGGGAAGGGCGAAATCCACGCGCTTCTCGGCGAGAACGGGGCCGGCAAGTCCACCTTCGTCAAGATGCTGTTCGGCTCGCTGGAGCCGGCCTCCGGCGACATCCTGTGGAACGGCGAGAAGGTGGCGATCAAGAGCCCCGGCCAGGCGCGCAAGCTCGGCATCGGCATGGTGTTCCAGCATTTCTCGCTGTTCGAGGCGCTGACGGCGGCGGAGAACATCCTGCTGTCGCTCGACGACGACACCTCCATCGTCGAGATCGCCGAGAAGGCGCGGCAGCTTTCGGCCGCCTACGGGCTGCCGCTCGACCCCTACGCGCTGGTCGGCGACCTTTCGGTCGGCGAGCGCCAGCGCATCGAGATCATCCGCTGCCTGCTGCAGAAGCCGCAGCTCATCATCCTCGACGAGCCGACCTCGGTGCTGACGCCGCAGGAGGCCGACAAGCTGTTCGAGACGCTGGAGCGGCTGCGCGACGAGGGCAAGTCGATCCTCTACATCTCCCACCGGCTGGAGGAGGTGAAGCGGCTGTGCGACCGCGCCACCGTGCTGCGCCACGGCAAGGTGGTGGCGCATTGCGACCCGCGCAAGGAGACGGCCGCGTCGCTGGCGCGCATGATGGTGGGCAACGACGTGCAGGCCATCGTGCGCGAGACGCCGGCCGATGCCGGCCCGCGCGAGGCGCTTCTGGAAATCCGCGGCCTGTCGCGGCCGCCGGCCGGGCCGTTCTCGATGCCGCTGCGCGACATCTGGCTCAAGGTCCATGCCGGCGAGGTGGTCGGCATCGCCGGCGTCGCCGGCAATGGGCAGGGCGAGTTCTTCGAGGCGGTGTCCGGCGAGGCGGTGCAGCGCGACGGCGCGGTGGTGCGCATGCGCGGCCGCGACGCCGGGGGGCTCGACATTTCCGGGCGGCGGCTGCTCGGCGCGGCCTTCGTGCCGGAGGAGCGGCTCGGCCACGGTGCGGCGCCCAACATGAAGCTCTCCGAGAACCTGCTCCTGTCGCGCTTCCGCACCGATGCCAAGGCCTTTCTCGGCCGCCTCGGGCTGATCCGCACCGGCGCCATCGGCGAGGCGTCGCAGCGCATCGTCAGGGAGATGGACGTGCGCAAGAGCGCCGAGGACCCCGAGGCGGCGTCGCTGTCGGGCGGCAACCTGCAGAAGTTCATCATCGGCCGCGAGCTCGACCGCAAACCCTCGGTGCTGGTGGTCAACCAGCCGACATGGGGCGTGGACGCAGGCGCTGCCGCCCGCATCCGGCAGGCGCTGATCGACCTTGCCCGCGCCGGCTCGGCCGTCCTCGTCATCAGCCAGGACCTCGACGAGCTGTTCGAGGTCTCCGACGCCATCGCGGTGATGCATGACGGGCACCTGTCGGCGCCGATCCCGGTCGCGGAGGCGACGCCCGAGCGGATCGGGCTGCTGATGGGCGGGGCCGACGTGGCGGGCCGCGCCCATGCGGGGGAGGCGGCGTGATGCGCATCGAGCTCGTCAAGCGCCAGCACAAG
>JALHFU010000324.1:0-2092 GCA_022838525.1 Hyphomicrobiales bacterium
ATGGCGTGACGCCGACGCTGATCCATGCCGGCGCGCACAAGGTCGACGGTAACCCGTTCGAGCCGCTGTCGGACGACGTGCGCGACAGTCTCCAGGCAGAGGTAGACAGTTTTTATGACGCCTTCCTCGCCACCGTGGCGAAGGGGCGCGGCAACCGGCTCACGGCTGCTGCCGCGCGCAAGACGGAGGCGCGCACATTCATCGGCAAGGCTGCGGTCGAGGCTGGCGTCGCCGACCGCATCGGCACGTTCGAGAGCGTGCTGGCCGAGCTTTCCCGCGCATCGACGAAGGTCGGGCGCACCACCTCGCAAACCAGGAGATCATCCATGAGCGAGATCACAGGCGCGCCCGCCGCCATGGACGACGCGGGCATCACGCAGGCCGAGCACGACAGCGCAATTGCCGCTGCCCGTTCGGAAGGCGAGGCATCCGGCATCAATGCCGCGACCGACAGGTTCGCGGCAATCGTGTCGGCAGACGGCATCAGGGGCAATGCCGGCCGCATGGCTGCTGCCGTCGATCTGGCGATGAAGTCGCCCGGCATGACGACGGAAGACGTGGTGGCGTTCGTCACGGCGAATGTGGCTGGCACCGCCAGCGCTGCGTCGCCGGCATCGCTCGCCGGCCGCCTTTCCGCCAGCGCCGACCCGCTTGCCGCGTCCGGACAGACCAGCGCCGCGATGGCGGACGCAGGATGGGCCAGGGCTCGTGATCGCGCCAACGCGCGCTTTGGCAAGGACGGCGTCGTCGCCTGATCCCAACAGCACTCTTTCCAAGGGAGTTTCCCCACATGACCGTTCTTGCGGAAGGCCGGCACCCCGGCGAATTCATCATCAACGAGGACCCGGGCACTCGCTCGCGTGAGGCGGTCAAGATCGCCGAATCGCAGACGATCCTGGCAAACTCGATCATCGCCTCGCGCGCCATCGCGGCCGATGTTGTCGCCACGGCGTCCGCAGATGCCGGCAACACGGCGTCGTCCGGCACGATTGCGATGGAAACGCCGGCCGTTACCGGGGCGGTCAAGGATGGACGCTACATCGGCGTTGCGACCGCTGCTACCAAGGTGGAGTGGTCGGACCCGGACGGCATCAAGATCGGCACGTCCACGCATGGCGCCGCCTTCACGAAGGGCGGCATCAGCCTGACCATCACGGCCGGCGGCACGCCGAACGTGGCGGGCGATCGCTTCTACGTCGATGTCGCGGCCGACGCCGAGGACTTCGAGCATGTTGCCTTCGCTGCTGATGGCGGCCTGCCGATTGCCGGCATCGCGATCTACCCGGCAACCACGGGAGTAGCAGAGTCGGACGCCATCGCCGCCATCGTTCGCAATGCCGAGGTCAACGGCAACTGCATTGCGTGGCCGACCGGCATTTCTGCCGCAGACAAGGCGAACGCCGTGCAGGCGCTGGCCGCGCTGGGCATCATCGTCCGCAACTAGCCGCGGCGCAGCCGCATCGGTTCAACAGCCCGCCCACCGAGGCGGGTTTTTTTCATGGGAATCCATCCAATGCTCGACATCTTCCAGCAGGACGCATTCTCGGTCATCAGCCTGACCGATGCGATGCGCGAAGTTAAGCACGTTCCCGGCTATATCAGCCGGCGCGGGCTTTTCCAGTCGACCTCCATCGACACGCTCTCCATCGCGATCGAGAAGGACAAGAACGAGAACCTCAAGCTGATCCCGGCGTCGCCGCGCGGTGCGCCCGGCGCCACGTTCGGCAAGAACAAGCGCTCCATGCGCAACCTCGGCGTCCCGCACTTCCAGGTCGACGACGCGATCTATGCCGACGAGGTGCAGGGCGTTCGTGCATTCGCACAGGAGCGTGCCGTCGAGTCTCTCCAGGTGAAGATCATGGACCGCGCCGCCGAGGCGAGCCAGTTCTTCGCGCTGACGGAGGAATATCATCGGCTGAAGGTGCTCACCACCGGCAAGCTCTACGATGCCGATGGCAGCGTTCTGTTCGACTACGAGGCCGAATTCGGCGAGAACCTGCCAAACGAGATCGACTTCTCGTTCGATACCAACAAGGAAGGCGCGCTGCGCAAATTCTGTGCCGGCGTTCACCGCGACATGGCGGCATCGCTC
>JALHFU010000325.1:0-2089 GCA_022838525.1 Hyphomicrobiales bacterium
TCTGGTCGGGCTACGCCCTCCCGACGTTCCACGCCTGCAGCGCCAAGTGGCCTACTTTTGCGCCGCCCAATGGCCTGATTTTGCTCCGCCGTTGACAACTTCAAGTTCGCGAACGCCCGCGCCGGAACCGGCAAGGACTATACGACCACGACCAGCACGATCATCGGCTACGAGACGATCGACTATTCGCAGGATCCGAACATGGCATGGATCTGCGACATCATTCCCGAAATCTGCGTTCCCTTCGAAAGCCCGATCTACCAGCACGAGCATACGAACCACACCGGCAGCTCCAGCGTCGTCAACGGCCGCAACGCCTCGAACTCGCTCGACTTCCACACCTTCAAGATCGGGCTGAGCTACAGGTTCTGAACCGGTCGCGTCGGAACGGACCCTTCCCCGGCATCGGGGAGGGGCGGCCGGTCTTCCCCCGATCTTTGGCCGCTGTTTGCGAAGGATCAACGTGCGGGGACACCGAATGGTGGCAATGAGCCAGGCATGTTCGTTGGAACGGGTTGCCGGCAGTGACCGATGCTGGAAGCGGCATGATGAAATGCGTGCGCATTCTGTGCGCCGTCGCCCTTCTGTGCCTCGGCTTCGCCCACAAGCCTCCCGTGCCGGACTGGCAGCCCGCTCAGGCCGCCGAGCTCTCGCAATACACCTTCCCCGACGGTTCGCCGCATGTCCTTTGCCTTCCCGGCGACGCCGATCACGGCGAGCATGACGGCCCGGATTTCGGTTCGGGCTGCGAGGCCTGCCGCCTCATCGCCTCTCTCCTTCCGCCTGCGCCGCAGGACACCACCGGCTGGCTGATCCGCCTTCCTGCCGACCGTTTCGTGCCGCTGCAGGCCGAAGCGCTCCGCCGGCCTTTCCTGCTGCCGAACGCCGCGCCGCGCGGGCCTCCGTCCCGGCCGATCGTCCGAACCGCCGCTGTCTCGACGGCGGCTGTCTCAGCCCGCGCCGGATGACGTCCGCCTGAAACGGAGTTCCGGTGCCATGCCGGAATTCCATCCATGTTGCACAATTCGCTTCACACCCGCCTTCTGGCCGCCACGGCCGCACTTCCCCTTGCCGTTCTCCTCCAGCCGCTGCCCGCTTTCGCGCAAAGCGGCTCCCACGCGCATCACGCGGCCGGCGAACGACGGCTGCCGGCCCCCACGGTCGAGGCCGCGCGCGACGACACCGCAGCGGAGGAGGATGGCTCCTCGACGCTGCTCGACCAGATCGACGTCGTCGGCCGTTCCGAGGCCCTGTCGCTTGCGCCCTCGGCTTACGACGTTCCGCAGGCGGACATCGAGGCCTCGCGCCTCTCCGCCGGCGACACCGCCCGCCTGTTCGAGCGGATTCCGGGCGTCGCCTTCCAGACCGGCGGCGGCGTCTCGTCGCTGCCCGTCGTCAACGGCATGGCGAGCGACCGCATCCTGACGCGCGTCAACGGCATGGCCGTTACCGCGTCCTGCGGCAACTTCATGAACCCGCCGCTGTCCTATATCGATCCGGCCGCGGTGTCGGAGGCGACGCTCCATGCCGGCATCACGCCGGTCAGCCTCGGCGGCGACAGCATCGCCGGCACCATCTCGGTCAACTCGGCCGGCCACGTCTTCGCCGAAGCCGGCGAGGGCTCCGTCCGGGGCGGCAGCGTCTCGACCTACTACCGCAGCAACGGCGACGGCATCGGCGGCAGCGTCCGCCTCCACCACGCCACCGAGAACGTCAGCATCTCCTACACCGGCGCCGGCGTGCGCGCGCGCAACTACGAGGACGGCGCCGGCAACGCGGTGCCCTCGACGCTCTTCAAGTCCCACAACCACCTGCTCAGCGCCGCCGTCCGCAGCGAGAACCATCAGCTCGGCCTCGATCTCGGCTGGCAGAGAATCCCCTATCAGGGCTTCGTCAACCAGTTCATGGACATGACGGACAACCGTGCCTTCTCGGTCAACGGCAGCTATTCCGGCGATTTTGACTGGGGCACGCTGAGCGGCAGGCTCTACCGCCACGATGTGCGCCACTCGATGGACATCATCGGCAATCCCGGCGCGATGCCGATGGAAACGGAAGGCAGCGACACCGGCTACAGCCTGAAGGCGGA
>JALHFU010000326.1:0-2078 GCA_022838525.1 Hyphomicrobiales bacterium
GCCGCCGCCGAAACCGCCGCCGCCTTCGTCGTCGAGGAAGGCGACCCGATCCTGCCGGATTCCGTCGCGTCCGCGCCGGCCCTGCGGCCGGGCTCCGAAGGCGACGACGCCGCCGCGGCTTCGCCGGTGGCGACCATCGAGACCGCTTCCGTGCAGCCTGCGGCAGAGGCGCAGGCATCGACCGATCAGGCTGCCGCCGCGGTCCAGCCGGAACAGGCTGCCGAGACGCCGGTGCAGGTCGCCGCGCTCGTCCCCGAACAGCCCAAGAAGCGCGGCTTCCTTTCCGCCTTCTTCTCGCCCGCGACGCCGGCGGCAGCGCAGCCGAAGGCGCCGCGCCCGCTGATCGACCCGACCGCGGCGAAGCCGGCCGCCGCTTCCGCGGCATCGCCGGCGCAACCTCTCGTGCAGCTTGCCGCGACCGGCGAGCCCGCCCGTCCCCTCATCGCCCAGCAGCCCGCGGGCGACGCCAATCCCCTCCCCGGCGTGCGACAGGACTCGCTGTTCGAGATCTCGCGGCGGTCGGGCCTCGACGACGACAGCGACATCGACCTCCACGAGGGCGACGAGCCGCCCTACCAGCTCGCTTCGGCTGCCGGCCTGGCGCGGCTGGCGCCCAACGGGCTGCTGAAGCAGACCGACCATGTCGACGTCGCCTGCCTCAAGCCGTCGTTGGTACGCGTGCTCAAGACGGTGGAGCGGCATTACGGCCGCAAGGTCGTCGTGACGTCGGGATACCGCTCGCCGGACAGGAACCGCCGCGCCCGCGGCGCCCGCAACTCGCTGCACATGTATTGCGCCGCGGCCGACGTTCAGGTCGAGGGCGTCAGCAAGTGGGACCTCGCCCAGTTCGTGCGCAGCATGCCCGGCCGCGGCGGCGTCGGCACCTACTGCCACACCGATTCCGTGCATATCGACGTCGGGCCGGAGCGCGACTGGAACTGGCGCTGCCGCCGCCGCAAATAGCGCGCACACACGCCGGAAGAACCGGCCGGACGGCCTTCCGCCATCCTCTTCCCGTTTCCGGGAAAATTTCCCGCCGACAGCGCCGGAACGGGTTGCCCGCGGCAACGATGCTCACTATAAGCCTGTTCGTTCTGGCAAGCGCCCATCGTCTAGCGGTCTAGGACGCCGCCCTTTCACGGCGGAAACACGGGTTCGAGTCCCGTTGGGCGTGCCAGAAAATTCAATCACTTAATCAACCTCCCCTCCCCGACGTGTAATATCGGTGTAATAAACACTGGTGAAGCGCGTAGAACCTGAGCGGGCGAATATGAAAAGCCGCCCCGGCGAACCGGAGCGGCCACGGCTTCACAATTGAAGCTCTATCAAGCAGCGAGCGAATCCATGCGCTCGTCAACAAACGGCTTGATTGGAATCACTATCTCGCGCGGTACTGGACCTGCGCCCCACTCAGGCGGCACCAAGCCAATCACCTTGTGGATGCCCAAGAGGTCCTGTGGGCGCCAATAGAGCCACGATCTCGGGTTGAACATCGCTGCGATGACGGCCGGCTGACGTAGCCAGTCTATTTCGGATCGTGGCTCATTCCAGAAGCCATGCGGCGGCGCTTGCACCAGTCGCTTCATCAGCACTTGATACCGGCCCGGCTTAACGACGCGGGGATTCTGAAAAAGCACAACGATGTCGTTGGCTCGATAAGATGCCGCGCTGTCGACAACGATCCGCATTCCGCTGGAAAAAATCGGCTCCATGCAATCACCATCGACGTGCATCGAGTAGGTTTCTGGAAGGCCGTCCGGCTCCACATACAAATTGGCGGCGGCGGGCGGACTCGTGGTAGTGCTGGCGGTAGCCATGATCGATCCTATCGTGATCGGTTGCGGTCAGGTCGGCGGGAGCGGTGCTAGCGCCCCGTCGACCGCCTAAAGCATTGGCTGAAGTCCCCTCAAAGTCAAGCCAGCAAAACGCGCGATTATTGCAACATTTCAATACGTTACGTAGTGATCTCATACGCATAATGAGAACGGCGGTGGAAAACTAGACCACGGTAGCGGCGGGATAGTCCTGCTGCGGGCGGCGTAAAATCCGGCCACCTATTTCCCTTCTGTGCAGCGCAG
>JALHFU010000001.1:0-8144 GCA_022838525.1 Hyphomicrobiales bacterium
TCCGGCGCTGGCCGTCCTTCCTGCACGTGACGCGGCGCGTGAGCCGGCACATGCTGGACATCGTCCTGCATGGCCGCGGCATGCAGCTCGTCAACGGCAATGCGCTGGTGGCCCGACTGCTGCGGTCGGCGCTCGATCTCGGGGTGCGGGTCATGACCTCGGCGCCCGCCCGCGATCTGATCGTGACGGACGGCGCGGTGCGCGGCGCCCGCGTCGCCACGCCGGCCGGCACGGTCGAGATCCGGGCGGGACGGGGCGTCGTCCTCGCCGCCGGCGGCTTCCCCCATGACGAGCGGCGCAGGGCGGAGCTTTTCCCCCATGCACCGACCGGGCGCGAGCACTGGTCGGCGGCGCCGAAAACCAACACCGGCGACGGCCTGCGCCTCGGCGAAAGCGCCGGCGGCATCGTCCGCCGCGATCTCAAGGCCGCCGGCGGCTGGATACCGGTGTCGCTGGTGCCGAGGGCCGACGGCACCTTCGGGCACCATCCGCATCTGGTCGAGCGCGCCAAGCCGGGCCTGATCATGGTGCGCGCCGACGGCAACCGCTTCTGCAACGAGGCCGATTCCTACCACGACGTCATGCTGGCCCTGTTCGCCGCGACCCCGCCGGGAGAAAAGGCGGAGGCCTGGCTCGTCTGCGACCACCGCTTCCTGCGCCGCTACGGGCTCGGGCGCGCGCGACCGCGGCCGTTCCCGGTCAGCCCCTGGCTGCGCAACGGCTATCTGAAGAAGGGGCGCACCCTTGCGGAGCTGGCGGCGGCCTGCGGCATCGCGCCGGCCGGGCTCGAAAGGACGGTCGAGCGCTTCAACGGCTTCGCGCACACCGGGCAGGACGCGGATTTCGGACGCGGCGAAACGCCCTTCAATCGCGGCATGGGCGAGGCCGGCCACGCGCCGAACCCCTCGCTCGGCGCGCTGGAGACGGCCCCCTTCTACGCGGTGAAGGTCGTCCCCGGCAGCCTCAGCACCTTTGCCGGCCTGCGCACCGACGAGCGGGCAAGGGTGCTCGACGCCGAGCTGAAGCCCGTCCGCGGCCTCTATGCCGTCGGCAACGACATGTCGAGCATCGCCGGCGGCAACTACCCGTCGGGCGGCTTCACCCTCGGGCCGGGCATGACCTTCGGCTACGTCGCCGCCCACGAAGCGGCCGGCGTGCCGCTCGACAACAACCGCAGCGCATAGCCCCTCCCCCCGGGGACATCCCCCGTCGGGAGGTCGGCCCTGGTCTTGGCTCATTGCCCGCCCTGCGGCCGGGATTGCCCTTCCGCGAGATCGCGCCCCGCGATGAAGCCGAAGGTCATGGCGGGGCCGAGATTGGCGCCGCCGCCGAGATAGCCGCCACCGCCAAGCGTCAGCATGTCGCTGCCCACGGCATAGAGGCCGGCAATGGGCAGCCCGCCGGCGTCGAGCACCCTCGCCCGCCCGTCGGTGCGCAGGCCGGGATAGGTGGTCAGGATGCCGGGCATGACGCGCACCGCGTAGTAGGGCGGCGTCTCCAGCGGCGCGACGCACGGGCTGGGCCGGGCATCGGCGTCGCCCATGTAACGGTCGTAGGCGTTCCCGCCCTTGCCGAATTCCGGGTCGCGGCCGTGCCTCGCCCCGGCATTGTAGCGTTCGACCGTGCGCGTCAGAGCCGGCACGTCGATGCCGAGACGGGCGGCAAGCTCCTCCGGCGTGCGGCCGCGCGCGAGATAGCCCGACGCGAGATGGCGGCGGATCGGGACCGGGAACGGCTTGACGAAGCCGAGCCCGTAGCGGCGCAAGGCGCGATGGTCGCAGATCAAAAAGGCTTCCACCTCTTCGAGATGCCGGCAGGCTTCCCGCATGGCGGCGACGAAGTCGTGATAGGAGCAGGCCTCGTCGACGAACCGCTCTCCCGTGCGCAGCACGGCGATCACGCCCGGCTTGGCGCGGTCGATGATGTGGGCGTAGCTGCCCTCCTCGCCGTCGCGCCAGCGCACCCGCGACACCGGCGCCCACGCTGCCGGCTGCGCGAGGTCGGCCGCCATGGTGCCGCCAGCGCTGCGGCCGAGTCGCAACCCGTCCCCCGTGTTGCCGGCGGGCGCGAGCGGCCAGTCCTCGGCCCGTGCGGGAAAGGCGAGCAGTTCCTTCCGCAGCGCCGGATCGTGGGAAAAGCCGCCCGTCGCAAGCACCACGCCGCGCCGGGCCTGGACGACCACCCGCCGCTCGCCGGATTGCACGACGGCGCCACGCACCTCACCCTGCGCGGAGATCAGCCCGGTGACGGGCGCATCGAGCCAGAGCGGGATTTGGGCGTCGCAGACGCTGGCCAGCAGCCGCCCGACGAGCGCGTTCCCGTTGGTCATGCGCATGCCGCGGCCGTAGCGCAGCCTGTCGCGGGCCTGCGCGACGAGACGGCGGAGGACGAAGGCCGCGGAACGGACGGAGCGCGTCGCCCTGAGGAAGTGCCCGAGCTCGGCGCCGGAGCTGATGGCCATGCCGAGAAAGGTCATCGCGCGCATGGGCCGCTGCACCGCATGGACGGCCCGCCCGAGGAGGCGCCCGTCGAACGGGATGGCGCAGATCGGCCGTCCTACCGCCGCTCCCGGGACGGACATATGATAGTCGGGAAACGCCGGCGCCGCCGAGAAGCGCACCCGCGTACGGGCCTCGCAGAAGGCGATCATCTTCGGGCCGGCGGCGAGGAAAGCCTCGACGCGGGCGGGATCGAAATGCTCCTTCGCCTCATGCGCGATGTAGCTGCGGGCGGCATCCAGACTGTCCGCGATGCCCGCGCGCCGCGACACCGGATTGCAGGGCACCCACAGCCAGCCGCCCGAGCGGGCGGTGGTGCCGCCGAGCTGCGCCTCCTTCTCGGCAATGACGACGTCGAGGCCGGCATGGCGGGCGGCGAGCGCGGCCATCAGGCCGGCGGCGCCGCTGCCGACCACCAGCACGTCGCACTCCACCTCGTCGGGAACATCGGCGTCGCCGACAAGCGACTGCGACATGCGGCCTTCCGCGATCCTCCCGCCGGCTTCTTCCGTCGCCGGCTGCTGCACGTCCGAATTCGACACCCTCTCCTCCCTGCTGCGTTCGGGCCCGACAAGCGGCCGGTCCTTCCAGTCGCTTGTCACGTCAACGCGATTTACTCAACAAGTTGCTTCAAATGCAACGATACTATCTTGTGTCGCATCTTATCGCGCAATAGGTTGCATGAATTGAGGTGTTGCCGCTCGCTGCGCAACCCGCACAACCACGGAGCCGATGCCGGTGATGAACCCAGCCGAGATCTTTGCCGTCAACACCTATTCCTACACCGTCGGCTGGACGGCGGCGGACTGCGTCAGCCATCTCGCGGATCAGGGCTATCCCGGCTTCGAGGTGATGATGTATCCGGGTCATCTGTGGCCGACCGACACGGCGGCGGCGCGGCACCTCGTGCAAGCGCTGGAGCGGACCGGCACCCGGCTGGTGGCCGCCAACATGCCGAACGTCGACCTCAATGTTGCCGGCGCATCGGAGGAGATGCGCGCCTATTCGATCGACCTGATCTCCCGCTTCATCGCCCTTACCGGCGACATCGGCGCGCCGGCCATCGTGCTCGGCCCCGGCAAGGCCAACCCGCTGTTTCCCGACGACAGGGAGGTGCTCAAGGGTCGCTTCTTCCGGGCGCTGGATCGCTTCGTGCCGGTTGCCGAGAAAGGCGGCGTGCGGCTTCTGATCGAGAACATCGCATTCGCCTTCCTGCCCGACGCGCCCTCGCTGCTGCGGGCCGTCGAGGAATACGGCCATGACGGCATCGGCATCATCTACGACGTCGCCAATGCCCATTTCATCGGCGAGGACCCGTGCGAGGGCCTGCGGCTGGTCCGGGACCGCCTCGGGCTGGTGCATTTCTCCGACACCGGCCGCTCCGTCTACCGGCACGATCCGGTCGGCATGGGCGACGTGCCCTTCGCCGCCGTGCCGCCGGTGCTGGCGGAAGTGGGCTATGCGGAGCTTCCGGTGCTGGAGATCATCTCGCGCACGCCCGATGCCGACACGCTGGACAGCGCGCGCCGGTTGGCCGAAGCCGGCTTCGGGGCTGCCGGATAGCCCTCGTCCGCGCCGCCTGCCCTCCCGGTCACTGCATCGGAGAGTGGGCGGCCGGGAGGATCAGGCTCGATGACGTCCGCACGATGGCGGCGGCGTGCCTTGCCATGAAATCCGCCCATTGCGGGTCGGTCGCGCCCTGCCGAAGCCGCGCCGCGACATCCTCGTGCGCGATCAGGCAGACCGCCTCGTTCGGATCGCCGGCAAGCGTGTTCCAGACACCGACGAGCCGGCCGGCGGCCGGAGCCTGCACTGCCAGTTCCGAGGCGACGGCCGCGGCCAGAGGGCCGGCAGCTCCCATTCGGGAGCGGACGAAGCGCAGCTCGTAGGCATGCCTGCCGGCCTGCGGCGGCGCGAGCGGGATGCAGGCGGTCATCAGGCGCACCTCCTGCTCGCCGACGCGCGGCGCGATCTCCCGCACCAGATCGGCCCACGGCTTCAGGGCGAAGAGCTCGTCGCGCAGGCGCTGCCGCGTGTCGAGGTCGTCATGCTCCCACAGATGGAAGACCTCGTTGCCGCCGCCGAATGCGGTGATCCAGAAGCCGAGCAGCCGGCCGTACCGGTTGCCGCGGATGGGGCCGCCGACATCCGCGATCAGCCTGAGATATTCCGGCATCGCGCCGGGCAGGATGGTGTAGCGCCGCAGCTCATGGATCATCGCAGCCGCTCCCGTGTGACGCGGCAGGATTTGTCCGCCGCCATTGCCGGCGGCGGACAAATCCTACCCTGGGAGGTTATCCGACCGGAGGAGCCGGCCGGCGCCGGGGATGCCGCCCCGCCAGCCGGTGACGTCGAGCAGGCTCCACAGCGCGGCCTGGTTGCTGGTGATCGCCGGCCTGCCGATCCGCGCCTCGATCTCGTCTATCACCTCGAGCGTGCGGAAATTGCCGCAGCTCAGGATCAGGCCGTCCGCGTCGCCGGTCCATGCGCGCTGCGCGAGGTCGATGGCCATGTCCGGCGTGTGCAGGACATTGGCCTGCTGGCCGAGGCCGACGGAATTCGCGACGGTCAGCCCGGCCTCCTCGAGATAGACGACGAGCTTCTCCAAGAGCCACGCCTCGTAGGGGGCGGCGACCGCCACGCGCGACATGCCCAGCGCCCGGGCGGCATCAACCAGCGCCCCGGCCATCGAGATCACGGGCTTGCCGGATTTCTCGGCCATGTCGGCGACGAGCCGCTGGTCCGCCTCGCGGCCGCCATAGAAGCTCGCGCCCGTGCAGCCGTAGCAGACCGCGTCGAGGCGGGCGTGGTGCAGCAGCTCGACGTGCTGCGGAAACTCCCCCGTCATGAACTGCAGCGATTCCGGGCTGTCGTTGGTGTGGACGATCCGCGAGAAATGGACCGACACATCCGCCGGCACCATGCGCGCCGTCTCGTACTCGATCACCGTATTCCACGACGGAATGACGTAGCCGAGCTTCCTGCTCCAAGATGCCGCCTGCATGGTTTCTCCTCCGGAAATGGCAGGACGGAGCGGCAGCCGCCGGCCGCCGCTCTTACAGGGGTTCAGCCGGCAAAGGCCTTGCTGTCGCTGATCGTGGCGAACATCGGCAGGATGTTCTCGACCGAGAAGCGGTGCCACTCCGGGTTCGGCGCGGCGCAGACATCCTCCAGCACCGTGACCGCGAGGCTGGCATCGTCGGCGGCGCGGGCGGTGCTTTCCACTACCAGATTGGTGACGACGCCGCCGATCACGACCTTCCCGACGCCGCGCGCCAGCAGCCAGTTGAGCAGGCCGGTGTTGTAGAAGGGATTGACGCACTGCTTGGTGACGATCAGCTCGTCCTCCCGCGGCGCGACCGCCTCGGGAAACTCGGTGCCCCAGGTGCCGAGGATCGCTGCCTTGTTGGCCTTCAGCCGCTCGATTCGCGGCGCGACGCTCAGCGCATCGGCATAGTCCGCGCGGAAACCGAGGCGCACGAAGACGACCGGAACGCCCTTCCGGCGCGCCGCATCGAGGGCGCGCGCCGCATTGGCGAGGACATTGCGCTGCTCCACCACGGCGGCAAGCCCGCCGGCGCCAATCTTGCCCTGTGGGTCGACCATTTCGTTCTGCAGGTCGAGAAGCAGCAGGGCCTCGGTCTGTGTCGATGCGGAAGGGCGGACCTCCCGCGCTTCGCTTTTTGCATGAAGCGCAACCAGTTGCGTAGCTATGCCGTCATATAAACAAATGTCAACCGCAAAACCGAGATAGTTGCGTATTGCGAATGATGTTGCGTATTGTGCGATAGCTATGGTACGCAACCCTCTCCGATCAGCAATTGGCGCGTCCAGCCGCCGTGAAGTCAGCGCGATAGGTAAAGAGCTATGAAGAAAACGGGTGCAACGGTCCTTGCCTCAATCCTCGAGCAGGCCGGCATATCAGTCGTGGCGGGCATTCCCGGCCACACGGTGGGCGACTTCGCGCTCGCGGTCGGCGCCAATCCGGCGCTGAAGCCGTTGCTTGTCCGTCACGAATCGACGGCGACCTTCGCAGCCGACGTGTATTTCCGGGTCAGCGGGCGGCTGATGGCGGCGTTCACCCATGCCTTCCCGGGCGCGGCGAACGGGCTGACCGCCGTCGCCAACGCCTATGCCGACTATTCGAGCATGTTCTTCATCACCGGCAACACGGCCTCGGCCGGCATCGGGCGCGGCGGCTATCAGGAACTGTCGCGCCAGATCAACGACGACCTCACCCAGATGATCCGCCCGGCGGTGAAGCGGGTCTGGCAGCCCCGCACCGCGGGCGATCTCGCCAGCGACGCCCTCGCCGCCCTGCGCGAGGCGACGAACGGCCGGCCCGGCCCCGTCGCGCTCAACGTCGCGCAGGAGATCTGGGCCCAGGAGGTCGAGGCCGCCGGCGACGCCAATCTCGGCGGGTTCACCTTCAACCCCCGCCCGCGCCCGGATGCGCGCAGCGTCGATGCGGCGGCGCGGCTCCTCGCCGGGGCGAGCGCGCCGCTCATCCTCGCCGGCAACGGCATCAATCTCGGCCGGGCGCGCGCCGAGCTGCGCGCCTTCGCCGAAGCGTGCAATATTCCCGTCGCCACCACCGCCTCCGGCAAGGGCGCGTTTCCCGAGAACCATCCGCTGTCGGTCGGCGTCGCGGGCTGGACCGGCTCGGGCACGGCCAACGCCGCTACGCGCGCGGCCGACCTGATCCTCGTGCTCGGCGCACGGCTGGCCGAGACCACGGCCAGCTCGTGGGTGGCCGATGCGACCTTCTCCGCCGCACCGCGGATCATCCAGGCGGATATCGACGTCGCCGGCATCGCCAACGCCTACCCGGTGGAGGAGGCGCTGGTGGGCGACCTGCGCTCGACGCTGGAGGATCTCGGGGCCGCGATGGGCGGCCGGCGGGAGAGCCGCGACGCGTGGTTTGCCCGCATTGCCGCGGCGCGCGCCGAATGGGAGAAGGTGGCGCGGGCCTCGCAGGCCCCCGGCTCCGTCGGGGCGATCGGCACCGGCGCCGTGGTCCAGGCGCTTCGCCGCGCCTATCCCGGCGCGATCAACCTGGTCAACGACTGCGGCAAGCATCACAAATGGATCGTGCAGCAGTTCGAGGCGCGCGAGGACGACTACGTCATATCCAGCATGGGCGGGGCGTCGATGGGCATCGGCCTTGCCGGCGCGATCGGCGCCGCACTCGCCCGCCCCGAGGCGCCGACCGTCGCCTGGCTCGGCGACGGCGGCATGTCGATGTCGCTGGCCGCGATCCCGACGGTCGCCGAATACAAGCTGCCGATCGTCACCGTCATCATCGACGATGCGGCCTATGGCGTCGTCCACAACACGCAGATGGCGCAGGTCGGCCGCACCGCCTTCGCCGATTTCGACGGCTCCGGCACCAATCCCGACTACCGGCTGGATTTCACCAAGGTCGCGGAAGGGTGCGGCATTCCCGGCCGAACCGTCGCCGACCCGGCGGAACTCGACGCGGCCTTCGCCTGGGCCAAGGCGCAGAACGGCCCCGCGTTCCTCACCGTTCTGTCCGACATGGGGTCGGTGCATCCGGGCGGCGGCGGCCAGTTGCGCACGCTGGACGAGCATTCGCGCGATCTCGTCTGGTCCTGACGAGACCCGCAGGGGCGCCGCGCGGCGCCC
>JALHFU010000001.1:8194-59991 GCA_022838525.1 Hyphomicrobiales bacterium
TGTCGATCTCGATTACCGCGTCGGCAACGTCGTCATCGGGCGGAATGCGGTCGACTGGAGCGGCACCTGCGGCAACATGACGGCGGCCGTCCCCCTCTTCGCCTGCGAGGAGGGCCTCGTGCCGGCCGCCTTCTCCGGCAGGCTGCGCCTGCGCAACCTGTCGACCGGCGGCATCGTCGAGACGACGTTGCGCGAGGTCGCCGGGCACGTGCGCGGCCGGGAGATGGCGGTCCGGACCTCCTATCTCGATCCCGCAGGCTCGGTCTTCGGCCGCATGCTGCCGACCGGCGCGCCGCGGGACACCGTCGCGGTCGCCGGCCGCTCGTTCGAGGCGACGCTCCTCGACATCACCCACCCCTATCTCTTCCTGCGCTACGAGGACGTCGCCGGCCGCCTGCCCGTCACCGACGCCGGCGTGGTCGCGCTGATCGAGGACATCCGCGCCGCCGTCTGCGTCCGGCTGGGGCTCGCGGCCGATCCGTCGCAGGCGATGGCGGCCTCGCCGGCCATGCCCCGGGTCGTGCTGCTGCATGGCGGCGACGGCGCGGACGGGCGGATGCGCATCACCGCCGTGTCGATGGGGCAGGTCATCGCCACCGTGCCGGTGACGGCGGCGATGTGCCTCGCCGGCGCGCGCGCCGTTCCCGGCACCCTGCCGGCGGAGATCGCCGGGCCCGCCGACCGCACCGGCGACATCGAGGTTGCCGCGGCCGGCGCAAGCATGGTCGCCGGCGTGGAGCTCGCTCCCTCCGGCGCGATACGATCCGTCGCGGTCGACCGCACCGCCCGCTCGATCATGCGCGGCACGGCCTGGGTCTAGCTTCTTCGTGCATCGGCCTCCGGCCAAGCGAACGCCCGCCGCTCGGAAAGCGGCGGGCGTTCGACGTTGCAGGGAAAGGGCCTAGATGCCCAGATAGGCGCGCTTGATCCGCTCGTCCGACAGCAGCTCCTGGGCGCTGCCGCTCATGGTCAGCTCGCCCGTTTCAAGCACATGCCCCGACGTGCACAGTTCGAGGGCTTCCACGGCGCGCTGCTCGACAAGGAGGATGGCGATCTCCGTCTCGCAGTGGATCTGGGCGATGCTGGCGAAGATGTCGTCCACGATCGCCGGCGCCAATCCCATCGAGGGCTCGTCGAGCATCAGCAGGCGCGGGCTCGACGCCAGGCCGCGCCCGACGGCGAGCATCTGCTGCTCGCCGCCCGAAAGCGTGCCCGCGAGCTGGTCGGCGCGCTCGCCGAGCTTGGGGAACAGGCTCAGGATCATGTCCAGCGCCCGCGCCCGCTCCGTGGCGTTGCCCTGGACGTAGCCGCCCATTTCGAGGTTTTCGCGCACGGTCATGGTGCGGAACACCTGACGCCCTTCCGGCACGTGGGCGATGCCCATATGGGCGCGCTCGGCCGGGGCGACCTTCAGCAGGTCGACCCCGTCATAGCTGATCTCGCCCGTCGCGGGCTGGGTGCCGGAGATCGCCTTGAACAGCGTGGTCTTGCCGGCGCCGTTGGGACCGACGATGGCGACGAACCCCCGCGGCGGCACCTCGAAGCTGATGCCTCTCAGAGCCGGAACCCCACCGTAGGAGACCTTAAGCGAGTTGAGCTTCAGCACGGCGACTCCATTTCTTTCCAAGATAGGCCTCGGTCACGGCGGGCTGGTTGAGAACGTCGTCCGGCACGCCTTCGGCGATGAGCCGGCCGTGGTCGAGCACCAGCAGCCTGTCGACCAGCCGGACCATGACGTGCATCGTGTGCTCGATGATGACGACGGTCAGCCCGTCGCCGGCGAGGCGCTGGATCAGCGCCAGGAACTCCTCGCTCTCGGTGCGGCCGAGGCCCGCCAGCGGCTCGTCCATCAGCACCAGCTTGGGGCCGGACGCAATGGCGCGGGCGAGCTCCATCAGCCGCAGCTCCTTGTTCGTCAGCTCGGACATGGCGGCATGCAGCCGGCCGGAGAGGCCGACCTTGTCGATGGCGGCGAGCGCGGCGGCCTCCGCCTCCTCGTGCCTGGGCGCGGCGTGGAAGGCGCCGACCGTGGCGTTCTCCAGGAGCGTCATGCGCGGGAAGGAGCGGACCACCTGGAAGGTGCGGCCGATGCCCAAGCGGCAGATGGCGTTGGGCTTCAGGCCGTTGATCGACGCGCCCTCGAACAGCAGTTGCCCGTGGGTCGGCGGAATGAGCCCGCTCAGCATGTTGAACAGCGTGGTCTTGCCGGCGCCGTTCGGCCCGATGATGCCGAGGATCTCGCCCGGCCTGACAACGAAGCTGACGTCGGTGACGGCGCGCAGGCCGCCGAACACCTTCGAGACGTCGCGCGCCTCGAGCAGCGCCTCGTCCCGGATGTGCCGCTTGCGCCCGGGCTCGGCGGCGACGGCGTCCGCGGTCGCGGCGGGCGCCTGCGGCGCCTCCTGCGGGCCGGCCTTCCGTCTGGCGACGCGCTCGCGCAGGCTCCAGTAGACGCCCTGCGGCGCGAGCAGCACCACGACGATGATCGTCGCGCCGTAGACGATGCCCTGGATGCCCGGCAGGATCGAGCCGAACTCGGCCCGCAGCGTCTCCGACAGCGGAACGAGGATCGAGGCGCCGATCACCGGCCCCCACACCGTTCCCATGCCGCCGAACATGGTCATGATCATCGGCTGGGCGGAGACGAGCATGCCGAACACGGCCGGCGGCGTGACGATCAGCAGCACGACGGAATAGAAGCCGCCGGCAAGCGCGCTGAGCGAGGCGCTGAGGACGAGGGCCTTGAGGCGGATGCGGAAGGTGTCGATGCCGGCGGCCTCGGCCGCGGCCTCGTTCTCGCCGGCGGCGCGCAGCGAGATGCCGAACACCGAGCGCTCGATCATCAGGCACAGGAAGAAGGTCGCGGCCGCCAGCGCGAGGGCGAGGAAGGTGTAGACCTTCGGGTCCTCGAACTGCATGAACCAGACGGGGGCGTCCCGGCGCATCGGGAAGACGACCTCGGAAAGGCGCAGATATTCGAGCACGTAGAGAAGCGCCAGCGGATAGGCGAGCATCGCGAGCGCGAAATAGTGCCCCCGCAGCCGGAAGGTGATGGCGCCGATGACGAGGCCGGCCACGGCCCCGAGCACGGCGCCCACCGGGATGCTGATCCAGGGCGAGATGCCGAGGCCGGACGCGGCGAGCGCCACCGTATAGGCGCCGATGCCGAAGAAGGTGGCATGGCCGAAGGACAGCATGCCCGAATAGCCGCTGAACAGGTTCCAGGCGAGCGCGAACATCGCCCAGACCGGCACCAGGGTCAGCATGAGCTGGTAGTAGGAATTGGTGACGAAGGTCGCCAGGACCGCGTAGGCGAGGACGATCGCGCCCAGCAGAAACAGCCCGCGCGGGGAGTGCTTGTCGGCGCCCATGGTCAGGTCCTTTCGGCGGAACGCCCGAAGAAGCCCTCGGGTCTGAACAGAAGGATCGCCAGGAAGACGACGAAGATGGTCGTGTTCTGGAGCTGGGTCGGCAGAAGCAGCGAGGAGAGCTGCTGGACGATGCCGATGGTCATGCCGCCCCAGAAGGCGCCGAGGATGCTGCCCATGCCGCCGAGGACGACGCCGGCATACATGACGATGACGAATTCGAGCCCGATGAAGGGCTGTGCCGTGTAGTAGGTCGCCAGAAGCGCTCCGGCGATGGCGGTGATGCCGGTGCCGATGGCGAAGGCGAGCCTGTGGGCGCGGTCGACGCGCACGCCGACATAGACCGCCGCGTTGGGGTTGTCGGCAGCTGCCCGCAACGCCCTGCCGAGCGAGGTGCGGGTGACGAACAGGAACAGGACCACCGAGACGAGGATGGCGACCAGCGCCGCGAGCACGCGCCCCTGATTGAGGAAGATGTAGATGTCGCCGAAATTGATCTGCCATGCCGTGGACGACAGAGGCGAGGAGATCGTGCGCGGCGTGGAGCCGAAAAAGATCAGCGCCGCGTTCTGCATGATGAGCGCGAGGCCGAGCGTCAGCACGAGCTGCGTGTAGTGGCCGTCGGCCGTGCCCGGATCGGACGCGCCGGTCGCCTTCGACAGAAGCAGGATCTGCACGAAATAGCCCGCGACGAACACGACCGCCCCGGCCAGCATGGCGGCGAACACCGCCGTTATGTAGGGGCTGAAGCCGCCCATCATGCCCGCGACGATGATCGCGACATACATGCCGAGCATCATGAAGTCGCCCTGGGCGAAGTTGATGACCCTCATCACCCCGAAGATCATCCCCAGCCCGACACACATCAGACCGTAGAGAAAGCCGACCAGAACCCCCGCAGCGAGCGTCTGCAGTACGGTCTCGATTATCACGACCAGCGCGTCGTCCATCAATTGTTCCTTCGTCTCGCTACCCGGCGCTCCGGGGCCATGGCGAATGTCTGCGACGCCGATGAAGGCACATGCCCGGCGCGCAGATGAGCGACGAAGGTGCCGCAGTCATCGCCATGCAATGACTTCGGCACCTCCAGCGGTCCGGGCGCAGGCCCGGCGCGGCCCAGCTTACTGCGGCCAGATCGGCTCGGCGCCCCCCGCCATCTCCGGCGGGTAGACGACGACCGGCTTGCCGCCCTGCCACTGCACGAGCATCATGCCGGCGCCGATGCGGTTGCCCTTCTCGTCGAACTGGACGCGGCCGCCGTAATACAGGCGCCCGACGCCCTCGCCGGTGGGCAGGTCGATGCTGCGCAGCGCATCGGCCACCTTGACGCGGTCGGCGACGCCGGCGCGCTCGATCGCTTCCTTGATGAGCCAGACGTCGGCATAGGCGTTGGAGGTCTCCTGCGCCATGAACGGCTCGCCGCTCATCTCGACGAAATCGTCGACGATGGACTGGCGGTCCGGCGTGCCCCAGTTGTTGATGGCGACCAGCATGCCGTCGAGCGCGCTGTCGGAGATGAGCTGCGGCACCTCGGACGAGGCCAGCGCATTGGCGACGAAGAAGGTCGGCATCCGCACGTTGAGCTCGGACATCTTGTCGATGAACAGCTTCATGTCCGGAACGTTGGTGGCGATGTTGATGAAGATGTCGGGCCGGGCTCGGCGCACCTTCTGCACGAGGGCGGTGGTGTCGGCGATCGGCGGCGTGAACACGTCGTCGACGACCAGCTCGATGCCCTCGCGCGGCAGGATGGTGTTGCGCAGGATGTCGGACCAGTTGGCCGGGGCGGGCGTGCTGTCGGCGATCAGCGCCGCGGTGGTCGGCCGCTTGCCGAGGGCGTTCTCGCTGAGCGCGAGGATGCCCGGCGCAAGCTGCTCGACCCAGGCCGCGCCGGCCGGCACGGTGCGGAACACGTATTTGAAGCCGCGCTCGGTGATGATGTCGGCCGAGGAGCCGGTGACGAGCGGAATGCTGGCGCGTTCCGTCACTTCCGAGGCGGAGAGCGTGAAGGAGCTGAGCCACGCGCCGCCCGCCGCCACCAGATCCTCGTGCTGGGCGACCATCCGCTGCGCGGCGTTGCGCGCCGTCTCGGGGCTGTCGCCGGCGTCGTAGACCACGAGATTGACCTTGGCGCCGCCAAGCGCCTTGATGCCGCCTTCCTCGTTGATGTGGCGGGCCGCAAGCTCGGCGCCCTGCGCATAGAGCGTGCCCGGACGCGCCCAGGGGCCCGAGGTCGGGATGATGATGCCGATCTTGACACCGTCATCGGCCGCCAGCGCGGCGGTCCCGGCCAGGGATACACCCACGCCGACAGCCGCCATGCCGGCAACGAGCTGCCGGCGCGTAAGCGTGAAAGACTTCCTCATTCGTGTTCCTCCCGTAAAAAACTGGATGTTGCGTTTTATGCAACCTCAATCACGATACGCAACATACACGACCTTATTTGCGCTTTCAAGCGCTTCCGCCAGGACCCCGCCATTCCCCGCCATGCCGTCCGGGCGGGCGCCGACGCACCGCATGCCGATCACCGGGCTCCCTCCCCGGACGCCGGACCCGGCAGCGACCGCGTTATTATCATTACGGTTTTCCGGTTCAGTGCAGACCGGTCCCGGGCAACGGCACGAGCGGCGCAACTGGCATCGCGAATCCGGCAGGCGGAGGCGCGGCCGCCAAGCGCGCGGCCCCGCTTGAACGGCGGCCGACGTCCTCCTATTTGCCAGCCATCTCTTCACATGGTACAAGGATCGCAACCAGTTGCGCATATCGACGCAGAAAATCAGGATCATATTGCATGGCAAGACAGGCTGCCCGACCGGAATCCTCCAATGACGACGCACCCCCGGCGCGGGAGGGCGGGCTGATAGGGTCGCTGCAGAACGGGCTGGACGTCTTCGAGATGTTCACCCGCGAGCATATGATCGTCACTGTCGGCGAGATCGCCAAGCATCTGGGCGTCCACAAGTCCAGCGCCTCGCGCATCGCCGCGACGCTGGTCGCGTCGGGCTATCTGCGGCCGGCGGCGAACGCGTCCGGCTTCCAGCTCGGCGGCAAGCTCGCCCGGCTCGGCAGCCTCGCCACCGTCGACACCACGCTCGTCAGCGTGTCGGAGCCGGTGATGCGCGAGCTGGTCGACCAGCTCGGCGAGACCTGCCACGTCGGCGTGCTCGATTCCAACGAGGCCGTCACCGTCGCGCTGCTCGACGGCTCCTACGCGGTGCGGCTGCACTCCTGGGTCGGCAAGAGAAGCCCGGCGCATCTGACGTCCATGGGCAAGGTGCTGCTGTCGGGGCTGAGCGAGAGCGCGCTCGACAAGCTCTATCCGAACAACGAGCTCGAAGTCCGCACGCCGTTCTCGATCGCGACCGTCGAGGCGCTGAAGACGCATCTCGAGAAGGTCAGGAAGCAGGGCTACTCCCTCGACAACGAGGAGCTCGAGATCGGCCTGCGCTGCGTGGCGACGCCGATCCGCGACCACGACAACCGCGTCATCGCCAGCCTGACGATTGCGGGCTCCGCGTCGCGCATCCAGATCGCGACCATCGACTCCTATATCGAGGCGGCGAAGGCGGCGGCCGAACGCATCAGCCTCGAACTCGGCGCACCGCCCCGCAGCAATGCAGGCGCGGCCTGAGCCGCCCGGGTTCTCGCACCATCCGAAGCGGCGGCGCAGGGTCGCGACAAGCCGCGGGTCCGGGCGCACCGCCCCCCATCAGGTCAGGAGCATTCCATGAAGCGGAAGATCGCCCTCGTCTTCGGCGGCTCGCGCGGCATCGGCGCCGCGTGCGTCGAGACGCTTGCCCGCGACGGCTTCGACGTCGCCTATACCTATGTCACGACGGCGCCCGACAGCCGCCCGGCCGAGGGCGGGGCGCAGGTGACGGCCTACCAGGCCGAGATCAGCGATGCCGCCGCCGTGACGCGCGTCTTCGACGCGGTGGAGGCGGATTTCGGCACCGCACCCGACTGCGTCGTCCTCAGCTCCGGCATCAACATGCCGCCGAAGCCGGTGAGCGAGGTCGACCCGGAAGACTTCGGCGCGCTCGTGGCGGTCAACCTCGTCGGCGCGTTCAACGTGCTGCGCGAGGCGGGGCGCAGGGTTCGCGACAACGGCTCGATCGTCGCCATCACCACCTCCTTCGTCCGCCACGCGCCTGCGGGATTCGGCCCCTATTGCGCGACCAAGGCGGCGGTCGAAAGCCTCGTCCGCGCCATGTCGAAGGAGCTCGCAAGCCGCGGCGTGCGCGTGAACGCGGTGGCGCCCGGGCCGGTCGACACCGAGCTGTTCCGCGCCGGCAAGACCGCTGAGGCTGTCAGCCGCTCGGCCGCGATGAGCCCGTTCAACCGCGTCGGCCAGCCGGCCGAGGTCGCCGAGGTGGTCGGCTTCCTCGCCTCCGGGAAGGCCTCGTGGATTCACGGCCAGATCGTCCAGCCGAACGGCGGGCTGATCTAGCGCCGGCCTGCCCTGCCGTGCCGCCCGCGCGGTCATCAGATGACCGCCTCCTTCGCCAGACGGCAGATCTCCGCCTCGCTGTAGCCGAGGTCCCGCAGCACGTCGCGGGTATCCGCGCCGAGCTCGGGCGGCGGCCTGTCCGGCGCGACCACGTCGCTGTTGACCTTGAAGCCCAGCGTCGGAAGGTGGATTTCGTGCGGCGCGCGGCCCCACTGCACCGGACGGGCGAAGGCCCGGCTTCGGGCGTGGTCTTCGGCCAGAACCTCGTCCAGCGACCGCACCTTGGCGGCCGGCACGCCGACGGCGTCGAGCGCCTTCTCCCATTTCAGCGCACTGCCGGAGCGGAAGATGCGCACCAGCTCGGCCCGCAGCGCGGCGGCGTTCCTGCGGCGCGCCTGCGGATCGCGCCATCGCTCGTCCTTGAGGATGTCTGGCCTGCCGAGCCCCGCGCAGAGCGCGCGGAACTGCCGGTCGTTGTTGGCCGCGACCATCAGCAGCCCGTCCTCGGTCTCGAAGGCGCCGGACGACGGGCTCTGGCTCCACGCCTCGTTGCCCGAGGGCCTCGGCATCCAGCCGGCGGTGAGATGGCTGGTGACCAGCGACGCCATCAGCAGCATCGACGTGTCGAGCATCGCCACGTCGAGATGCACCGCCTCGCCGGTCCGCTTGGTCTCGTGCAGGGCGGAGACGATGGCGAAGGCGGCGTTGAGGCCCGTGGCGTAGTCGACATAGGGTGCCCCCACCTTCTGCGGGCCGGTATCGACCGTGCCGGTGGTCTTCATGATGCCGCACATGCCCTGGATGACATGGTCGTAAGCGGGGCGATGGCTCAGCTCGCCGTCCTGTCCGAAGGCCGAGATCGAGCAGTAGACGATGCGGGGGTTGATCGCGCGCACCACCTCGAAGGGCAGGCCGAGCCGCGCGATGGTGCCCGGCCGGAAATTCTCGATGAAGACGTCGGCGCCCTCGATCAGGCGCTTCATGATGGCGAGGCCTTCCGGCGTCTTGAGGTTCAGCGTCACCGACTTCTTGTTGGCGTTCTGGGTCAGGTAGGTCAGGCCCATGCCCTCGGCGTTGAGGTCCGGCAGCTCCCCCTTCTCGCGCGACCAGTCGCCGATGCCCGGCGCTTCGATCTTCAGGACCTCGGCGCCCATCAGGCCGAGCTGATAGGCGGCGTAGGGGCCGGCAAGCACCTGCGTCACGTCGATGACACGAATGCCGGCGAGGGGCTGAAACATCAGGCTGCTCCTTCGGATGAAATCGGCATGACGGCTACTTTCGCCTGAACAGGAGGCGGCATTCGCCGACCCTGTCGGTGATCGAGCCGAGCCAGTCGCGCGCCGCGCGGCTGTCCCGCAGATGGGCATCGAGGAAGGCGAGCGTGATCCGGCGCACCGCCTCCTGCTGCGCCGGGACATGCTGCTGCGCGTCGCGCTCGGTGAGGCCGCCGAGGAAATGGTCGCCATTGTCGAGCACGGCGAGATATTTTCCGCCCGCCGGAGGAGCGAGCTCGTAGGGCTCCGATTTCCAGCGCCAGTCTCCCCCCTTCGCGCCGCGGTCGAGGGTGCCGGTGACGGTCAGCACCGGACCCTTCACCGCATCCCACGAGCCGTCGCGCAGGCCCTGCTGCTCCCGGCCCTGGGCGCTGAGCAGCAGCGCCGCCCGGAACCTGTCGTCGCCGAACCGGCGGCCCGGATCGCCGGGCAGGTCGATCTCGGCGCCGGCGAGAAGCTGCGCCGTATAGGCGCCGAAGGAGTGCCCGGCGATGCAGCCGGGAAGCGGCCCCGCCTCTCTGCCGCAGGTGGCTTCGACGATGCCGGGAAGTGCTGCCATGAGACCGCGGACGACCTCCAGCCGCTCGATCCAGCGCGCCGGCGTGTGCAGGATTTCGTGCATGCGCGCCCGGATGTCGGGCATCGCCGTCCAGCCGGAGAGGTCCGCCCGGGGATCGAGCCCCAGTTCCGGCTCCTCGCGGGCGACGATGTCGATGGCGTCGCGGAAGGTCGGGTGGATCACCAGATAGCCGTGGCTCGCCCAATGCGCGGAAAGAGCGGCATACTCGCCGCCGCTGGAGCCGAGGCCGTGGCAGAAGACGACGAAGCCCTGCGGCGCGCGATCCTTGGGCCACCGGCAGGTCAGCGGCCGCTGCCCGCCCGACGCGGGGTGCCCGGCAAGAACGTCGCGGGCCTCGCGGACCTCGTGCCGGCCGAAATCGGAGACGTAGGGGGCCGCGCTCATGACGCCGCCCTCTCCCGCGCATTGGCGGGCGCCGTCTCCGCCGCCTCGGCGAACAGGAAGCAGTTCGCGGTGCCGCCGCCCGCTATCGGGTAGGCCGGCGGCATCTCGGCCTGGCAGCGCGGCATGGCGCTCGGGCAGCGGTTCTTGTAGGGGCAGCCGGTCGCCGCCACCCGCGGCGCCTCCTGCGCCGGCGCGGCCTTGCGGGCGGCGCGGCGCCGGCGCTGCGCCTCGGGGTCGAGAAGCGGCACGGCGTCGAGGAGCGCCCTGGTGTAGGGGTGGGCCGGCGCCTTGTAGACGCGGTCGGCCGGGCCTTCCTCGACGATGTGGCCGAGATACATGACGGCGATCCGGTCCGAGATGTGGTGCACCAGCGCCAGATCGTGGGCGATGAGCAGATAGGCGATGCCGAGCGCGTCGCGCCGCTCGTAGAGCAGGTTGATGATCTGGTTCTGGGTGGAGACGTCGAGCGCGCTCACCGGCTCGTCGAGGACGATCAGCTTCGGCTCGACGGCCAGCGCCGAGGCGATGGCGATGCGCTGCCGCTGGCCGCCGGAGAACTGGTGCGGATAGCGGCGAAGATGCTCCTCCGACAGCGACACCAGCCGCAGGAGCTCGACCGCACGCGCATGCCGCTCGCTGCGGCTCATGCCGGTGTGGACGCGAAGCGGCTCGGTGACGATGTCCTCGACCGTCATCGACGGGTTGAGCGAGGAATAGGGGTCCTGGAACACGGCCTGGATCTGGTTGCGCACCGCCGGCGGGTAGCGCGTCCTCATCGACGTCAGCTCGGCGTCGCCGAACCGGATCGAGCCGCCGCTGGCCGGAACGAGGCCGAGCACGGTGTTGGCGATCGACGACTTGCCGGAGCCGGACTCGCCGACGAGCCCCAGCGTCTCGCCCGGGCGGATCGCCAGGCTGGCGCCCTTGACCGCATGGAAGGGCTCGCCCTTGAGGCCGAGAAGGGAGCGGCCCCAGTAGGTGACCTGAAGATCGGCGATCTCGAGGAGGGGTTTGTCGCTCACGACACCGTCTCCCTTTCGAGCTCGCCGGCGCGCACGCAGCGCACCAGCCGGTCGGCGCCGACGAGAGGGATGCGGCGGTCGCAGGCCGCGATCCTGAAATCGCAGCGGTTGGAGAAGCGGCATCCCGCCGGCCACGACCCCGGCCGGGGCACGTTGCCGCGGATGGTCGGGAGCGGCGGGTTGCGGTCCGACGCATGCGGCATCGCCCTGAGCAATCCGCGCGTGTAGGGATGGCGCGGGTCCGAAAACAGCGCGCCGACCCCGGCCATCTCCACCATCTCGCCGGCATACATGACGCTGATGCGGTCGCAGATGTCGGCCGCCACCGCGAGGTCGTGGGTGACGAAGAGGATCGCCATGCCGTACTCGTCCTGCAGGTCGCGGAAGAGATCGAGGATCTCCTGCTGCACGGTCACGTCGAGCGCGGTGGTCGGCTCGTCGGCGATCAGCAGCGCTGGGTTGCAGGAGAGCGCGCGGGCGATGGCGATGCGCTGGGCCATGCCGCCCGAAAGCTCGTGCGGATAGGCACGGGCGCGTTCCTCCGGCCGGGGAATGCCGACGCGGTGGATCAGCTCGACGACGCGCTCCCACGCCTCCTTCTTCGACAGGCCCTTCTTGGTGCGCAGCACCTCGGCGATCTGGCTGCCGACGGTGAAGGCGGGGTTGAGGCTGGTGGTCGGGTCCTGAAACACCATGGCCACCTCGTTGCCGCGCACCTTCTCGAGCTGCCCCGGCGAAAGCGAGCGAAGCTCGCGGCCGTTGAGCCTGATGGAGCCGTGGGTGATGCGGATGCCCGTCGCCATCAGGCCGAGGATCGCAAGGCCGGTCATCGTCTTGCCGCTGCCGGATTCGCCGACGAGCCCCAGCGTCTCGCCCTTCGCGATGCCGAAGGAAAGGTCGGTGATGACGGGAACCCCGCCCCCCACCGTCACCTCAAGACCCTCGACGCGCAGCACCTCGTCGTCGGTGCGGAGCCGCACCGGATCGTCGGCCGCGATGGCGGGAGCGGTCGCCGTCTCGAAGCGCGCCGCAGGCGTTTCCGGCTTCCCTTCGACCGCGATGCCGCGGCCGACGGAGTCGCGGATCACGTCGCCGAGCAGGTTGACCGACAGCACGGTGACGATGATGGCGAGGCCCGGCGGAATGGCGAGGAACCAGTTCAGGTCCATATAGGCCGCGGCGGTGTTGAGCATCGTGCCCCAGCTCGCATGCGGCGGCTGCACGCCGAGGCCGACGAAGCTGAGCCCGGCTTCGGCGAGCAGCACGGCGCCCACGGTCAGCGTGATCTGCACGATCAGCGGCGGCGCGATGTTGGGGAAGATGTGCCTGAGCAGGATGCGGCCGTCGGAGGCGCCGACGACGCGGGCCGACCGCACATAGACCTCCTCCCGCTCGGCCAGCACCACGCCGCGCGCCAGCCGCAGGAACGACGTCGAGAACAGGATGCCGAGCGCGATCATCGCCCGGTGCAGGCCGGTGCCGAGGATGGCGATGATGACGATCGCCACCATGATCCCCGGGATGGAGACGATGGCCTCGACCATGCGCATGACGACCCAGTCCCACCAGCCGCCGCGATAGCCGATGAAGAGGCCGAGCGGCACGCCGAGCACGATGGCGATGGTCGTGGCTTCGGCGGCGGCGATGACGGCGATGCGGCAGCCGTGGATCAGCCGGGAGAGCACGTCGCGGCCGAGATCGTCGGTGCCGAGCCAGTGGGCGGCGGACGGCCCCTGCATGGCCTCGATCAGGTTCTGCCGCAGCGGATCGTAGGGCGCGATCCAGTCGGCGAAGACGGCGAGCACGGCGAGCAGCACCAGCACCGACACGGCGACGGCAATGACGACGGACGAGCCGCCCGGCCGCCACCGGACGCGGCGCGGCGCGGTTTGCGCGCTGTCGGCGGGCCGGACGCTCACGACGGCCGCGCCTTGGGGTTGAGCAGGCCGTAGACGACGTCCGTGGCGAGCTGCACGATGACGACGAGCGCGACCATGACGAGCACGAGACCCTGGATCATCGGGATGTCCTGCTGCCGCACAGCGGTGATGGCGAGCGTGCCGAGCCCGTTGATGGCGAAGACCTGCTCGACGATCAGCGCGCCGCCGAGGAGGACGGTGATCTGGAAGGAAAGCACCGCCACCACCGGCACCATGGCGTTGGTGAGCGCATGCCTGAAGATCACGCGCCGCGCCGACAGGCCCTGCGCGCGTGCGGCGCGGATATAGTCCTGCTGGAGCACGCCGACCATGGCCGAGCGGACCTGACGGGCGATCGCGGCGCTGGCGGAAAGGCCGAGCGCGATCGACGGCAGGGTGACGCTGCGCAGCCATTCCCACGGCGAGACGGACACCGGCGTGAAGCCGGTGGCCGGAAACCAGCGCAGGTTGACGGCGAAGAGCGCAACCAGGATGAGCCCGAACCAGAAGTTCGGGATCGCCTGGCCGATGGTGGCGCCGAGGGTGGCGAAGCGGTCGACCCAGGAGCGGGGCCGCAGCGCCGCCGCGACGCCCGCCGCGACCCCGACCACGATCGCGATCAGGGCCGAGACCGCCGTCAGGGACAGCGTGACGGGAAGCCGCTGCATCACGGCCGCCGTCACATTCACGCTGTTGAAGAAGGAGGTACCGAGGTCGCCCTGCACCGCCTTGCCCAGCCACCGGACATAGCGGACGACGACGGGCTCGTTGAGGCCGAGCCGTTCGCGCAGCCGCTCGTGCTGCTCCTGCGTGCCCGTGTCGCCCAGAATGAGGTCGACCGGGTCGCTCGGCAGCAGCGACGTGAACGAGAACGTCAGCACCGACACGATGAACAGCAGCGGCACCAGCGCGACGAGCCGGCGGAAGACGAGCCTGAGCATGGCACCCCGCGCTCAGTCGTTGGCGCGCAGGCCGCGAAGATTGATCGAATCTTCCCCGTAGCGGTACACCACCGTGGGATTGTTCGCGGTCTTCTCGCTGACGCCGAACAGGATCGGCGCATTGGTCACGAAGATCAGGAACGCCTCCTCCGCGAGCTGCGCCGCCATCTTCCTGTAGATTGGCGCGCGCACCTCGGTCTCGACCGAGGTCAGCCCTTCCCGGGCGAGCGCCAGCAGCTCCTCGCTCGGCTTGGCCTTGAACGGGTTGTAGGCGGCGTTCTCGTAGATGTAGCGCAGCGCCACGAACTTCGGATCGGTGATCGTGTTCCAGACGAGGTTGGTCGCGGGGAAGTCGGTCGTGCGGCTGCGGCGCGCGAGCGTGCCCGGCTCCACCGGCACGATGTTCATCGTGATGCCGATCTCCTGGAAGAAGCCGGCGAGCGCCTCCAGACGCGACTGGTAGATCGGGATGGACGGCATGTCGAAGGCGAAGCCGTCGGGGAACTGCGACTGGGCCATCAGCTCGCGGGCCTTGTCGAGGTCGTATTCGTAGACGCCGTCGAGCGCCGGGTCGTAGGCCCAGTCGCCCTGGCCGTAGGGCTGGAACGACTTCACCGCGAGGCCGAACTGGATCGCCTGGTTGAAGGCCTCGCGGTCGATGGCGTGCGCCATCGCCTTGCGCACCAGCGGATCGGCGAAGGCGGGGACGACGGTGCCCTCGCGGTCGGAGATGACGACGTGATAGTTCAGGCCGCCGCCCTTGTGGCGGATCAGCCTCAGGTCGGGGGAGCGGTCGATGATCGCCGCCTGCGCGTTGGACAGCCAGTTGCCGGCGTCGATCTGGCCGGTCTTCAGCGCGTTCAGGCGGGCGGTGTCGTCCGGAATCTCCCACACCTCGTAGCGGGAGAGACCGATCTTGTCCTTGTCCCAGTAGGTCGGGTTCGGCACGTAGACCTGCACCTCGCCTTCGCGCGACAGCTCCCTGCTGTGGACATAGGGCCCGGTGCCGACCGGGTTGCGGTCGAGGGCGGGGTCCTCCATCGCCGCCGGCGCGATCATCATGCCGCCCGTGTAGCACAGGCTGTTGATGATCGCCGGATCGATCTCCTTCAGCCTGATGCGCAGGGTGAACTCGTCGACCGCCTCGGCGCTCTCCACCGTCTGGAGACCCTCGATGATGCCGAGCCTGACGCCGCGGTTGATGTTCGCCGCCGCCGCCTCGGCATTGAAGGCCTCGCCGTTGCTGAAGCTGACGCCCTCGCGCAGGGTGATCGTGACGTCGAGCCCGTCGACCTCGTAGCCGGTGGCGAGCAAGGGCAGGGCTTCGCCGTCGGGGCCCTTCTCGAACAGCGATTCGTAGACCGGCCGCAGATAGGGAACGCCGCTGCCGCTCTGCTGCTGCGGGTCCATGGTGATGAGCTTCACCTGCTCCGCATATTTGAACGTTCCGCTTCCCTGCGCCCAGGCCGGGCTTCCGGCCAGTCCGAGCGCCAATGCCACCAAAGCGGCTGTCTGAGCGATCCTGTTCCTCATCTCGGCCTCCCAGCCTGAGTTCGTGGCGCGGCCCCTGCCGCGCCGAAACCTCGTCTCCTCCCAATCGGGGCGGCTTCACCTCGATTGTGATTTAATTATAGCACTTTCGCACTATTATGCTATGGTTCCAATACGCTTTCTTTTCGTTTTTGGCCGCCAGAGGCGATTTTTTGACCATTGTCCGCCCTTGCGGGGATGCAGTAACCAAAGGGCACGACGCAGCTGAGAGGATGCCGGCCGTTGCACAATGCCGCCGAACAGAAGCAGATGCTCCGGGAGGACGGGACGCCCTACTACGTCCAGCTCGCCGCGATCATCCGCCGGCAGATCGCCGACGGGATCTGGAGCGTCGGCGACAGGCTGCCGACGCTCAAGGACCTCGTCGCGACCTTCGGCGTGTCGCCGATGACCGTGCGCCATGCGCTGGCCGGGCTTGAGCGGGAAGGGCTGATCAGCGCCGAGCGCGGCCGCGGCACCTTCGTCACGGCGAAGCCGGACATGCCGGTGGCGGTGCCCTATCTCCTCACCCGCTCGCCGTCGCGGCGCGGCGGCGACCTCAGCTTCCGCGTCGTCGCCTCGCGGCCCGCTGAGGGCGAGCTGCGCATCTCGCCCGAGGAGGGCGAGCCGTTCGAAGCCTATCACTACATGAAGCGGATCTTCTCGCGCGCCGGCGCGCCCTTCATCGTCGGCGAATATCTGATCGCCGGCGACGCCTACGGCGCGATCCCGGAACGGCTGTGGACTACCGAGCTCATCAGCACCCTCCTCTACGACACCAAGGAGATCGGGCTCGCGCATGTGCGCCAGACCTTCCGCGTGGTCTCCTCCATGCCGCAGGAGGCGGCGGAGCTCGGCATCCGGGTCCACGACCCGGTGGTGCGCGTGCGCCGCATCTTCCAGAACGCGCGCAAGGAGGTCATCTGCCTGGCGCAGCTCGTCTACCGCACCGACGGCGTCGTGTTCGACATCAACATCGACATCGAGGACCGCGACCGGCTGCTCGAGCTGGGCGGCTTCCCCGAATCCTGACGCCACGCCCGCGGCCGGCCTCGCCTGAACCAGCGGACCGCCGCGTGAAGAATGCGGTCCGGCAGGTCGGGTGTGGCGGTCTCACACTTCAAGCCATTCGCGGCGGACGCCCTCGTTGGCGAGGAGGTCGGCGGGCGTGCCCTCGAACACGATGCGCCCGTGCCCCATCACATAGACCCGGTGCGAGATGCGCAGCGCTATCACCAGCCGCTGCTCCACCAGAAGGATGGAGATGCCGCGGCGGGCGATCTCCTGCAGCAGCTCGCCGATGCGCTCGACCATCTGCGGCGCCAGCCCCTCGGTCGGCTCGTCGATCATGATGAGATCGGGGTCGCCCATCAGCGTGCGGCAGATGGTCAGCATCTGCTGCTCGCCGCCGGAGAGCGCGCCGCCCGGCGCATTGGCGCGCTCCTTCAGCTGGGGGAAGAGCCGCCACGTCTCGTCCAAGCTCCAACGGCCGCCGTTCTGCCCGTTCTTGATGCCGAGGAGCAGGTTCTGCTCCACCGTCAGCGTCGGGAAGATGGCGCGCTCCTCGGGCACGAAGCCGATGCCGAGATGGGCGATCTCGTGCGGCTTGCGGCCGGCGACGGGCTTGCCCCGGAAGCTGATCTCGCCGCGCGGCTGCGGGTCGCCCATGATCGCCTTGAGCGTGGTCGAGCGGCCGACGCCGTTCCTCCCGAGGATGCTGACGATCTCGTTGTCGCCGACGTCGAGGTCGATGCCCTGCAGGATGTGGCTCTTGCCGTAATAGGCGTGAAGATCGCGCACCCTGAGCATCAGGCGGCCTCCGTTCCGAGATAGGCCTGCTGCACGGCGGCGTTGGCCTTGATGCGCTCGGGCGTGTCGGAGGCGATGACCTCGCCGTAGACGAGCACCGAGATGCGGTCGGCGAGGTCGAACACGACGCGCATGTCGTGCTCGATCATCAGCAGGGTGCGCTTCTCGCTGACCTTGCGGATGAGCGCCACCACGCGCTCGGTCTCGGCGTGGCTCATGCCGGCGGTCGGCTCGTCGAGCAGCAGCACGTCGGCGTTGCCGGCAATGGTGAGGCCGATCTCCAGCGCGCGCTGCTCGCCATAGGTGAGCACGCCCGCCGGCGTGCGCCAGCGGTCGATGAGGTCGATCTCCGACAGGATCTCCTCCGTGCGCCGGTTGACGTCGTCGAGGCGGTCGACGTCGCGCCAGAACGAATATCTGTGGCCGAGCGCCCACAGCGTGGCGCAGCGCACGTTCTCCCATACGCTCAGCCGCGGGAAGATGTTCGTCACCTGGAAGCTGCGCGACAGGCCGCGTCGGTTGATGAGCTGCGGCGGCAGGCCGGCGATGCTCTCGCCGCGCAGGCGGATGGCGCCGGCGCTCGGCAGGTAGTGGCCGCTGATCAGATGGAACAGCGTCGACTTGCCGGCGCCGTTCGGGCCGATGACGGCATGCCGCTCGCCCTCGCGGACGACGAGGTCGACGCCGCGGATGATCTCCATCGGGCCGAAGCTCTTGCGCAGCCCGGCGAGCTCGATGGCCGGGGTGGAGGCGGTCGCGTTCATCGGTCCCTCCCCTCGGCGACGGCTTCGTCATAGGCGTTGCGGGCCAGCCGCGCCGCACGCAGGAAGAGCCACGTTCCCGCCGCCGCCAGCACCAGCCCCGCCAGCCAGGGCAGCGGCGAGGTGACGTCGAAGGGGATGGAGTAGAGCGTCAGCTGCGGGCCGTAGGCGGCGCGGATGCTGAACTGGTGGCTGGTCTCGATCAGCACGCTCAGCCCGACCACGGCGACGACCCCCGGCACCAGCGCCAGCAGGTAGAAGGGCAGCACGCGGTGCAGCCTGCGGGCCGCCAGCAGCGGCGCCTGCATGGCGACGAGGCCGGCGATGCCGCCCGGCGCGAACATGACCATGCCGATGAACAGCAGCCCGACATAGAGCGGCCAGACCTTGGTCGTGTCGCTCAGCATGAGCTGAAGCCAGGTCACGAGGATCGCGCCGATGATTGGGCCGGCGAAGTTGCCGACGCCGCCGATATAGGTCATCAGGATGACCGCGCCGGACTCCACCGCGCCCATCTGCGCCGCGTTGATGATCTCGAAATTGATCGCCGACAGCCCGCCGGCGATGCCGGCGAACAGGCCGGAGAGGCTGAAGGCGATGAAGCGCACCGTGCCGGTGTCGTAGCCGATGAAGGCGGTGCGCTGCGGATTGTCGCGCACCGCGTTGCAGATGCGGCCGAACGGCGTGCGGGTGATGGCGTACATCGCCGCGATCGACACGAGGCACCACGCCGCGATCAGGTAGTAGACCTGAAGCTGCGGCCCGAAGCTGTAGCCGAACAGTTGCAGCACCTCGGTGCGGTCGGTGGTGATGCCCTCCTCGCCGCCGAAGAAGCGGCGCAGGATGAGCGCGCTGGAGACGACGAGCTCGCCGATGCCGAGCGTGATCATGGCGAAGGCGGTGCCGGCTCTTTTGGTGGCGACCGCGCCGAAGAGGACGCCGAAGAACAGGCCACCCAGCGCGCCGACGACGGGGAACAGCGGCAGCGGCACGGGCCAGCCGCCGGCGCCCGCCATGTTGAGCATGTGCACGGTGAAGAAGCCGCCGAGGCCGAAGAACACGGCATGGCCGAAGGACAGCAGCCCCGTCTGTCCCAGGAGCATGTTGTAGGACAGGGCGAAGATGATCATCGTCCCCATCAGGCTCATGGTGGAGAGCGCCAGCCGCGAGCTGAACATGTAGGGCAGCAGGAGCAGCGTGGCCGCGAGCGCGATCCAGATCGCGTATCGGGCCAGCGCGCCGGCGCGGGAGGCGGCCGTTGCGGCGGGATGCGGGATGGTGCGGGCGTGGTTCATGTGTCTCGCGTTCCCATGAGGCCGCGCGGCCGGAAGATCAGGATCAGCACAAGCAGCAGGTAGGGCAGGATCGGCGCGACCTGCGCCACCGTCACCCGCCAGATGTCGCTCAGCCAGACCGACAGCACGGCGGCGACCGCGGTGTTGCCGAAGAGGTCGGCGAGCGAGACGTTGAAGGCGACGGCGAAGGTCTGCACGAGGCCGATCAGCAGCGAGGCGACCAGCGCGCCGCCGAGCGAGCCGAGGCCGCCGACCACCACGACCACGAACAGGATCGGCCCGAGCAGGCCCGCCATGTTCGACTGGGTGACGAGGATGGGGCCGGCGATGACGCCGGCGACGGCGGCGAGCCCGACGCCCACGCCGAAGACCAGCATGAAGATGCGATCGACGTTGTGGCCGAGCATGCCGACCATGCCGGGATGGCTGAGCGCGGCCTGGACGATCAGGCCAATGCGCGTGTAGCGCACCACCATCAGCAGGGCGAGGAAGATCGCCACCGAGATCAGGAGCACGAACAGCTTGAAGGCGGGATAGCTGCTCGCGAACACCGTGAAGGCGGAAAAGTCGAGCGCAAGCGGCACGCGGTAGTCGGCCGGCAGCTTGCCCCACACCATCTCCACCACCTCCTTGATGACGAAGGTGAGGCCGAAGGTGAAGAGCAGCTCGGCGACATGGCCGTGTCTGTGCACGCGCCGCAGCCCGTAGCGCTCGACGGCCATGCCGATCAGCCCGACGAGGACGGGCGCGATCACCAGCGCCGGCCAGAACCCCAGCCGGCGGCTGATCTCGAAGCCGAAGAACGCACCCAGCATGTAGAAGCTCGCATGGGCGAGGTTGAGCACGCCCATCATGCTGAAGATGACGGTGAGGCCGCTGGCCATCAGGAACAGCAGCATGCCGTAGAGGACGCCGTTCAGCGTCGAAACGAAGATGATCTCGAGCACGGTCCCGCCTTCCCGGCGCCGTTTCGCCGGCGCCCAAGTTGCATGGGGGAGGAAGCGGCGCGGAAGGCGCCGCTTCCTCACGAGGCCGTCAGGGCCGCTTCATCTCGCAGGACGAGGGAAGCAGCGTCGATTCGGTCGGCACCGAGGCCGCCATCTTCCAGCCCCAGCCGGTGTGCTCCTCGTCGAACTTCTCGCCGGAATCGAGCGGGCCGAGCGTCGAGATGTAGAGCGGCTGGAAGAACTGATGGTCGTCCCGGCGCATGAAGCCCTCGTCGCCGGCGGCGAAGCTCGCATGCTTCATGTCCTCGAGCTTCGGCACGAAGTCGCCGGGGTCCTCCGACTGCGCTTCCTCCATCGCCTTGAAGACCATGTCCATCATGTTGAACATGCGCGGATAATAGACCGGCGCGTCGGAGAAGCGCGTCATCAGCGCGCCCGCCCGCTCCTCGGCCGGGCCGTAGCCCTGGTTGTTGATGCCCTCGTTGATCTGGAAGACGCGGTTTTCCAGATTGGCCTGCTTGATGGCGGTCGGGCCGCCGGCGCCGCCGGCGTAGAAGGTGTACCAGTCGACGTCGAGCCCGGCCTGGCCCGCAGCCTTGATGAGGAGTGCGAGGTCCTGCCCCCAGTTGCCGGTGACGACCGTGTCGGCGCCCGAAGCCTGGATCTTGGCGACGTAGGGCGCGAAGTCGGTGATCTTGACCAGCGGATGGAACTCGTCGCCGACGATCTCGATGTCCGGCCGCTTCTCCTGCAGCATGCGCTTGGCCGCGCCCGCGACCGCATGGCCGAAGGAGTAGTCCTGCGAGATCAGGTAGACCTTCTTGATGTCCTCCTGATCCTTGATGAAATTGGTCAGCGCTTCCATCTTGATGTCGGCGCTCGCATCCCAGGTGAAGTGCCAGTAGCTGCACTTCTCGTTGGTCAGGACCGGGTCGATCGCGGCATAGTTCAGGTGGACGATGTTGGCGCCGGGATTGCGGTCGTTATACTTGGTGACGAAGTCGGACACGGCGACGGCGACGGACGAGCCGTTGCCCTGCACGATGACCTGAATGCCCTCGTCGATGGCCTTCTGCACCTGGACGAGGCTGATCTGCGGGTTGGTCTGGTTGTCGTAGCCGACGATCTCGACCTTCTTGCCGTTGACGCCGCCGCGCGCGTTGACCTCGTCGGCGATGAAGTTGAGCTGGTTCATGCCGATCTGGCCGATGCTCGCGCCGCCGCCGGAAAGCGGGTCGATATAGCCGATCTTGAGCGTGTCCTGCGCCGCCGCAGACAAGGCGGTTGCGCCGAGCAGAGACAGCGCGAGCGCCGTCGAACCTATGAATTTCCTCATCGGTGTTCCTCCCGTTCACGCGGCACGGTCGTCCGGCCGCTCCATGACCGCCGGCTCCGCATCGCTGCGGCGTCCGGCGTCTCCTCCTTCGCCGCCCTCGCGCCGCCGGCGCTCGGGCGTTCGGCCCGGCGGCTTCCTCCGAAGGCCGCCGGGCCTTTTTCCTGCCGCCTAGCCGGCGGCGGCCTTCGCCCGCACCGCGTCCGGCCCGCTGGCCAGCTCGCGCTCCATCTGGGCGAAGCCGTAGTCGGGCACGATCTCGCCGCTGCGGTCGCCGATCCGGCTCCAGCTCGCCACCACGCGCTCTGCCGCCCCCTCGCCGCCGCCGACATGAGCGCCCTGCGTGAGCGTCACGTTGGAGCGCGCGAAGTGACCGGCGCCCGCGCACAGGATCGCCCGCGTCGGCGCCTCGTCGCGGACGAGCGCCAGAAGGCCGGGGCTGACGAGATCGGGCGCAAGCCGCTCGGCCGCGTCCGGCGGAAGCAGCGCGTCGGTCATCGCCGTCGCCGCCGTGGGCGCGAGGCAGTTGACCTTGATGCCGTACTTCTCGCCCTCCAGCGCCAGCGTCTGCATCAGGCCGACGAGCGCCATCTTGGCGGCGCCGTAGTTCGCCTGCCCGAAATTGCCGAAAAGGCCGGACGAGGACGTGGTCATCACGACCCGCCCGTAGCGCTGCTCGCGCATGATCTCCCACACGGCCTTGGTGCAGATCGCCGCCCCCATCAGGTGGACCTCGACCACCTCGCGGAACTCGGCCATCGTCATCTTGGCGAAGCTCCTGTCGCGCAGGATGCCGGCATTGTTGACGAGGATGTCGACGCGGCCCCAGGCCTCCATGGCGCGGGCGACCATGGCGGCGATCCGCGCCTCGTCCGTCACCGAAGCGGCGAAGCCGATCGCCTCGCCCCCGGCCGCCCCGATCTCGCGCGCCACCGTGTCGGCGGCCGCTTCGTTCATGTCGTTGACGAGGACTTTCGCGCCCAGCCGGGCGAGCAGCAGCGCGTGCGAACGCCCCAGCCCGCCGCCGGCACCGGTCACGATCGCGATACGCCCTCCCAGCATCATTGCGGCCCCTGCGGCTTCGTTTTCCATTCCATTCACTCACTAGATAATTAATCAGATTTGCGCAAGCTGTTCTTTGCCCCGGCGGCGGTTGGTCACAGCTCCGTGGAGCCGTGACCACGCGCCCCCTCTCCCCCCGGGCCTAAGGCTGCAAGGCCTGCCTCTTGCGGCAGATCGCCAGGAAGCCTGCGGCCATGAAGGTCGCCATGCGCTCCTTGACCGCGGCGTAGTCGTCGGAGCGGCAGAGGCCGCCGGAGAGCTTGTCGATGCGGCCGGTGCGCGCCAGCGTCAGCATCAGCGCGCCGGTGACGAAGTGGTAGCCCCAGAAGATATCCTCGTCGGCGCAGCCGGGCAGTGCCTGCCTGAGGATGCCGATCAGGCGCAGCACCACGGGATCGAAGTGCTGGTCCATCATCTGCGCGCCCCATTCGGGGGTGTTCGCGACCTGCGACGCGAGCGCGGCATAGTTGCGCCAGCCCTCGCCGCCCTCGATGTAGAGGTCGAGGTCGGTATCGAGGAAGGCGCGCAGCGCGCCTTCCACCGTGGGCTTGCCGCCGGAGGCCTTTTCGTACTCATCCAGCATGCGCATCCGCCGCTCGCTGGTGACGACGGCGCGGCGCGCGAACACCGTGTCGAACAGCGCCTTCTTGTCCTCGAAGTAATAGTTGATCAGCGTGTGGTGCACGCCCACATGCTTGGCCACGTCCTTGAGGGTGACGCCGTAGAGCCCGTGCCTGGAAAACAGGAACTCGGCGGCGTCGAGGATCTGCTCGGTCATCTCCGCGCGCCGGTCGGCCTTGCTGGAGCCCTTGCGCCGGGATGTCTTGTATTCGGTCAAGGTTCTGCGCCTTTCAATTCCGCCGATGCGGCAGGTGCCTATCAGCCATTCACCTCGAACAGCCCCGCCGCGCCCATGCCGCCGCCGACGCACATCGTCACGACGACGTATTTCGCGCCGCGCCGCCGACCCTCGATCAGGGCGTGGCCGACGAGGCGCGCGCCCGTCATGCCGTAGGGATGGCCGACGGAGATGCCGCCGCCGTCGACATTGTAGAGCGCCGGGTCGATGCCGAGGTGGTCGCGGCAATAGAGCGCCTGCACGGCGAAGGCCTCGTTCAACTCCCACAGGCCGATGTCCGACACCGACAGCCCGTGCTGCCTGAGCAGCTTCGGGACGGCGTAGATCGGGCCGATGCCCATCTCCTCCGGGGCGCAGCCGGCGACCGCCATGCCGCGATAGGTGCCGAGCGGCGTCAGCCCGCGCTTTTCCGCGAGCTTCGAGTCCATCAGGATGCAGGCCGAGGCGCCGTCGGAAAGCTGGCTGGCGTTGCCGGCGGTGACGGTGCCGCCGTCGATCACCGGCTTGAGGCCCGCGAGGCTTTCGAGCGTGGTCGACGGACGGTTGCCCTCGTCGCGGTCGAGCGTGACGGCGTGCTGCGAGACCGCGCCCGTGTCCTTGTCCTTCACCAGCATGGTCGTGCTGAACGGCACGATCTCGTCGTCGAAGCGGCCGGCGGCCTGCGCGGCGGCGGTGCGCTGCTGCGAGAGCAGCGCATATTCGTCCTGCGCCTCGCGGCTGACGCCGTATTTCTTGGCCACGAACTCGGCTGTCCGCAGCATCGGCATGTAGGCGTGCTGCGCCTTGGCGACGACGTTCGGGTCGGCCTCTTCCCCGACCCAGGCGAAGTAGCGGTCCTGCACGGCGGAGATGTTCTCCTGCCCGCCGGCCGCCACGACGTCCATGCCGTCGACGATGATCTGCTTGGCGGCGGTGGCGATAGCCATCAGGCCCGAGGCGCACTGGCGGTCCATGGTCTGGCCCGGCACGCTCACCGGCGCGCCGGCGGCGAACACGGCGTTGCGCGCGAGGTTCATGCCCGCGGTGCCGGCGCCGAGCACCGTGCCCAGCACGAAATCCTCGATCTCGCCCGCCTCGATCCCGGCGCGCCGGATCGCGTGATCCAGCACATGGCCGGCGAGCGTCGGCGACTTCGTCGCGTTGAGCGCCCCGCGATAGGCCTTGCCGATCCCGGTGCGGGCGGTGCTGACGATGACGGCTTCCCTCATGCAATCCTCCTGTGCCGGCGTCGCGCCGGTGGTCAAAGCGCCCGCCGATGGCGGCCGGGCAGATGTGTCACGCCTGTCCGTATTGCGAGCGCAGGCGCAACTTGTCCACCTTTCCCGTCGCGGCAGTGGGCATTTTCGACAGGCGCACCACCTCGTCGGGTATCCACCACGAGGCCACCCGGCCGTGCAGGGGCGCCAGAAGCTGCTGGTCGGTCAGCTCCTCGTCCTTGCGCATCTCGACCAGCAGCACCGGCCGCTCGCCCCATTTCGGGTCGGTGCGCCCGACGACGGCGGCGAGCGAGACCTGCGGCAGCGCGCCGACGATCGCCTCGATCTGCGCCGGGTTGATCCATTCGCCGCCGGACTTGATCAGGTCCTTCGCCCGGCCGGTGATGACGAGGTTGCCCTTGCCGTCGATGCGGGCGAGGTCGCCGGTGTCGAACCAGCCCTGCGCGTCGGTGGCCGGCTCGTCCTGCCCCAGATAGCGCTCGACCACGGCCGGGCCGCGCACGCGAAGATGCCCCTCGACATCGCGCTGCCGCGGCAGGGCGCGGCCCTCGGCATCGGTCAGGAGCAGGTCGATGCCGACCGCAGGCCGCCCCGACAGGGCCGCGTCGCGGCGGGCGAGGTCCGGCGGCGCAATGGTTCCGAGCGGCGACAGCTCGGTCATGCCCCAGCTTGTCTGCACGGTGACGCCGAGCCGCCGCTCGATCCGCTCCATCAGCGCCGGCGGCATCGGCGAGCCGCCGACGACGACGCGCTTCAGCGACGGCACCTCGCCGCCTTCCGCCTCCAGATGCTCGACCAGCCCCAGCCAGACGGTCGGGACTGCCGACGCGATGGTGACGCCTTCGGCCGCGATCAGCCGGGCAAGGCTCGCCCCGTCCGACTGGCGGCCGGGCAGCACCAGCTTCGCGCCGACGGCGGGCGCGGCAAAGGGCATGCCCCAGGCATTGGCGTGGAACATCGGCACCACCGGCATCACGGTATCCTCAGCCGTCATGCCCATCACGTCGGCCTGCAGCAGCCGCAGCGTGTGGAGGTAGCTGGAACGGTGGGTGTAGGTCACGCCCTTGGGCTCGCCGGTGGTACCGGAGGTGAAGCACAGGCCGGAGGCGGTGTTCTCGTCGAAGCCGCCCCACGCGACCTCCGCGGCCGCCCCGGCGAGCAGCGCCTCGAGCGGCCTGACGACGGCGCCGTCGCCGCCTTCGGCCGGGTCGCCGTCGATGGTGAGGATGTGCCGCAGCGGCGCTTTCGCCGCGATCTCCAGCGCCAGCGGCAGCAGGTCGGCGCTGACGATGAGAATCTGCGCCTGCGACTGCCGCAGCATCGCCGCCGTCTGGCCGGCGGTGAGGCGGGGATTGAGCGTGTGGCAGGTCGCGCCCATGCCCATGATCGCGAACCACGCCTCGACATGGGCCTGGCTGTTCCAGGCGAGCGTGGCGACGCGCCGGCCGGTGTCGACGCCGAGCCCGGCGAGCACGCCGGAGACGCGCAGCGCCCGCTCCCTGAGCGCGGCATAGCCGATGCGGGCGTTGTCGCCGTCGGCGCGCGCCGTCACCACCTCGGCCTCCGGGTGCCACCTGGCCGCATGGTCGAGGAACTTGTCGAGCGTCAGCCGGTAGGGCTGCATTGCACCGTCTTTCATCGCCTGTCAGGCCTCCGATCCCGGGGACGGCGCCGCCACCCCTGCATTCCAGTTCCACGGCACGTCGCCCGCCGCGCGCCGCCTGCGCACCACGTCCTCGTTGAGCGCGAACATGCCGGGCAGCAGGTCGTGCGAGACCCGCGGCGTGCCGGAAAAATGCATGAATGCGCCGGCCGGCGCATGGTCGGGCCAGTCCGGGGCGCCCTGCGCCTGCGGCATGCCGGCGCGAGCAAAGGAAACCCAGTAGTCGCCCATGGCGCGGGAAAGCGCCGCCTCCGCCGCCGTCGCGGGGATGGCCGGCCACAGCGGCGGCGTGCGGTCGGCAGTGGCGAAGAGATAGGGCAGCTCGCAGGCATGGAAGCCGTCGAGGCCCGCCGCGCTGGCGGCCGGATAGGTGTGGTCGAAATAGTAGAGGAAGAACGGGAGGCCGGCCGCCTTCTGCGTCGCGGCCAGCTTCAGCGCGGTCCAGCCGTAGAGGGCGTCGCGGATGCAGGCGAGCGTGCTTTCCGCGACGTCGCCGGACGGATAGAGGGACAGGAACCGCTCGGCGAGATCGCCGTAGCGGCTGCGGATTTCCGCCTCGTAGGCCGCGGCCGTCTCCGGCAGCGGCGGCATCAGGAAGGGCAGCGAGCGCACCTCGCCGCTGTTGAAGCCGGCGAGGAGCGGCACCCGCGCCTGCTCGCCGCGCTCGAAGACGGCGACGAGCTGGTCCGGCAGGACATGGCCGTCGACGGTCCCGCCCGGCGCGAAGCCGGCGCGAAGCGCCGCATCGGCAAGCGTCTGCGCATCCATGGCGCGCAAAGCGGCGATGCCGCCCGCGCCGAGTTGGGCGCACAGCCGCGCGCCGGCGGCCTCGGCCGGCTCGTGGCCATGGCGCTCGTCCTTCAGCGCCGGTGTCGAGATCATGTAGGCGCTCTGCGCGACCGCCCGGGCGAACAGGCCGCGCGCCGCGGGCGCGGCCATCAGATAGAGCACGCTCAGCGCGCCGGCCGATTCTCCCGCGACCGTCACGTTGCCGGGATCGCCGCCGACGGCGGCGATGTTGCGCTTCACCCATTGCAGCGCGGCGATCTGGTCGAGCAGGCCATAATTGCCGGAGACGCCGTCGGGCGACTCCGCGCTCAGCTCGGGATGGGCGAGATAGCCGAAGACGCCGAGGCGGTAGTTGATGGAGACGACGACCGCGCCGCGGCGGGCGAGCGCGGCGCCGTCATAAAGCGGCTCGCCGCCGGCGCCCCAGATGAACGAGCCGCCGTGAATCCAGACGAGGACGGGAAGGTCGCGACCGGTTTCCGGCGCCCAGATGTCGAGGCGAAGGCAGTCCTCGCCGGTCGCCGGCAACTCGCCGGCATAGATGCTGCCGCTGCGCCGCGCCGGCTGCGGGCAGGCCGGGCCCGAACGGACCGCGTCGCGCACGCCCTGCCAGCGCGACATCGGCAGCGGCGGCCGCCAGCGCCGCGGCCCCGCGGGCGGCATGGCATAGGGAACGCCCCGATAGACGCAAAGCCCGTCCTGCCGCACGCCCCGCGCGTCGCCGGCCGGAAAATGCGCGACGGGAGCGCCGCCCGCCCCTGCCGCCGGATGTGAAGCCGGATGTGTCAGCGCCGCGTTCCCGTCCTAGCGGGCCGCAGACCTGTCGAACACGACATGCACCTTCTCCTCCCTGTCGCCGCCATCCTCCCAGATGGCGCATCAATGGTCCCGCGGCGGGCACAAGTCAATACTCACTATCTCGTTTGTTAATATTACGAGGTATCCGATGTGCCGTCAGGAAGGGAGCCTGTAGAAAGGGAGCCTGCAAGGATGTGCAGGATGCTGGTCGGGTGACGGCCGCCGGCCAATCGGGCGGAGATTTCGGCTCGGATTGCGCCACCCGTGCGGCGAAGGCGCGATCGACGCCCGCCACTCTCAGGACTCCCCCGAATCCGCAGATGAAGATCAGGCGGCGGCCGGCAGGCCGCTGACCACGACGCGGTCGCGGCCGCTTCGCTTGGCGATGTAGAGAGCCTGGTCCGCCTCGTGCAGCACGGCATCGAGCGTGCGCTTGGAATCGGTCGCGAAGGAGACGCCGGCGCTGACGGTGCAGCGCATCGCGCCGTTCTGCGTCTCGATCCGCGAGCGCGCGAGCACCTCGCGTATGTGCTCCACGATCCGTTGCGCGGGCACGGCGGAGGCGCTCTCCAGCACGACCACGAACTCCTCGCCGCCGGTGCGCGCGACGGTGGCGTTCCGGCCGGCATATCTGGAGAGAAGCGTGCCGAAATGCTTCAGCACCGCGTCGCCGGCGGCGTGGCCGTGCTGGTCGTTGACCTTCTTGAAATGGTCGAGGTCGAAGATCGCGACCGCAGTTCCGACCGGCAGCGGCGCCTCCCCGTAGGTCTCGAACAGCACGCGGCGGTTCTTCAGCCCGGTCAGCGGGTCGGTTCCCGCATCCACCCGCAGCGACTGCACGAGGCGGAACTGGTTGAGCGCCAGCGAGATCGCGCCGATGCCGGCGAGGCCGATGATGGCGACGAGCGCGTTGAGGTTCTCCGCCCAGTTGTTGGGGCTGCGCACCCGGTAGATCGGCGACTCGATCAGGATGACGACGGCGCAGAGCAGGAAGGAGAGCCCGACCAGCACATAGAGGCCGGTGAGCACCGGCAGCAGCAGGGGCGCCTGCGCCCTCGCCCGCCAGTAGTGCAGGCCGGCCGAGACGAGGATGGCGCAGGTCAGGGCGTTGAACAGGCTGATGCCCAGCCCGTCGATCCCGGTCAGGAAGAACGGGGCGATGAGGCCGACGGAACCGAGCGAGACCAAGGCGATCCGGCGGAGCGGCGAGGCGCCGGTGCGGAACTGCCTGCCACCCCCTTCGATGATCGAGAAGCCGATCAGGAACAGCGCGAAGGCCGGCAGCGCGAGAAACGGCCGCGGCCCGCTGATGTAGGCGACGAACACGGGCACGGCGGCGACCAGAACCGCCAGCCCGATCGCGCCGGTCAGCATGAAGCGGTCCGTCCGGGTGATCATCCAGCCCGCGAACAGCACGACGCCGATGCATGCCGAAACGAGGGCAAGCACGAGCTGAAGCGATATGTGGTCGATGAACATGGGGCTCCGGGAGGACGTTCGATCCGAACCGTAGCGATATAAGATTATCGAAATGGCAAAACCAATCGACGGACAACGGTTATGGCTAACCGTCCGTTTAAGGTCGCGTGCGGCCTGCGTCGCGGCCGGCGGACGTCCACGGACAGGGCACGGCTTACAGCCCGTACGCCTTCTTCGCCAGCCCGTAGCTGAGGTCGGCGGCGATCGCCTCGCCTTCCTTCCGCGCCAGGCGGTGCTCGGCCACCATGCGGGCGAGGAAGCCGCAGACCTCGCGCCGCCAGACGTCGTGGCGGGCGGGGATGGACAAGAGCGCCCGGGTGTCGTCGTTGAAGCCGGCGAGGTTGTGGAAGCCCGCGGTCTCGACCACCTGATCGAGATAGCGGCGGATGCCGTTGGGGCTGTCGTGGAACCACCATGGCGGGCCGATCAGCAGGCACGGCCAGTGGCCGGCCATCGGCGCGAGCTCGCGGGCATAGGTCGCCTCGTCCAGCGTGAAGGCGATGAGCCGGAAGCACGGCGCATGGCCGTAGCGGTTGAGGAGCGCATCGAGCCCGCCGACCCAGTCGGTGCGCAGGGGGATGTCGGCGCCCATGTTCGGCCCGCGCGCGGCGAGGACGGCGCGGTCCGTGCTGCGCAGCGCCCCGGCGTGGATCTGCATCGTCATGCCGTCCTCGACCGAAAGCCCGGCCATCTCGGTCAGCATCTGGGCGCGGAACAGCCCGGCCTCGCCGGGCGTCAGCGTGCCCCCGAGCGCGCCGTCGAGCAGGCGCTGCTTCTCGTGCGGGGCAAGGTCGGCGGTCAGCGCGCTCGGCACGCCGTGGTCGGTGGCGGTCGCGCCGTAGCGGCGGAACTCGGCGCGGCGGCGGCGATGGGCCTCGATCATGCCGCCCCATTCGGCGGTGTCGGTGCCGGTCATCTCGCCGAAGCGCCTGAGGTTTTCGGCGAAGTCCGGTGCGTCCGGGTCGGTCACGGCGTCGGGGCGGTAGGTGGTGCGCACCTTCCCGATCCAGCCGTCCGCGAGCAGCCTGCGGTGGTGATCGAGCGGGTCGAGCGCGCCTTCGGTGGTGGCGATGGTCTCGATGCCGAAGCGCTGCAGCAGCGCCCGCGGCCGGAATTCCGGCCGGGCAAGCTCCGCGCCGATATGGTCGTAGAGCGCATCGGCGTTCCCCGGCGTCAGCGGTTCGGGGCAGCCGAGCACGGCCGACATGGCGTGATCGACCCACAGCTGCGACGGCGTGCCGGCGAAGAGGTGATAGTGGCGGGCGAAGACACGCCATGTCTCGCGGCCGTCGATGCGCCCGCTGCCGTCCGGGCGCGGCAGGCCGAGCGCGTCGTGGCTCACGCCGGCGCTGTGCAGCATGCGGAAAAGGTAATGATCGGGGATGACCAGGAGCGAGGCCGCATCCTCGAACGGCCCGTCCTGCGCAAACCAGGCCGGATCGGTGTGGCCGTGCGGGCTGACGATGGGCAGATCCCGCACCGAGGCGTAGAGGTCTCGCGCCAGCGCCCGCACCGACGGCTCGGCGGGCAGCAGCCGGTCGGGGTGGAGGAAGCCGTCGCCGATCCTCATCGCGTCACCGCGACGGCCGAGAGCGCGCGCTCGACGCCGCGCAGCTCGGCCAGCCCCTTCAGGCGGCCGATGGCCGGATAGCCCGGCTGCGCGCCGCGCCTCAGGTCGTCCAATATGTCCTGCCCGTGGTCGGGCCGCATCGGCATCTCCCGGTCGGCGCGGCCCTCGGCCTTGCGCCGCGCCTCTTCCCGCAGCAGGGCCGCGATCACCGCCACCATATCGGTATCGCCGGCAAGATGCTCGTCCTCGTGGAAGGAGCATGGCCAGCCCGGCGTCTCGCGCCGGACGTTGCGCAGGTGGACGAAATGGATGCGCGGCCCGAGGCGTTCGGCCATTCCGGGCAGGTCGTTGTCGGGGCGCGCGCCCAGCGAGCCGGTGCAGAAGGTGACGCCGCTGGCCGGGCTGTCCACCGCGTCGAGGACGGCGCGGTAGTCGGCCTCCGTCGACATGATGCGCGGCAGGCCGAGCAGCGGGAACGGCGGATCGTCCGGGTGGCAGCACAGGCGCAGCCCCAGCCGCTCGGCCGTCGGCACGACCTCGGACAGGAAATCGATCAGGTTCCGCCGCAGCCTGTCGGCGTCGATTGTCGCATAGGTCGCGACCTGTGCGCGCAGGTCGTCGAGCGAGGCGTTTTCGGCAGCCCCGGGCAGGCCGGCGTTGACGTTGGCGGCAAGCTGCCTGCGCCTTTCCTCGCCCATGCCGGCGAAGCGGCGCGCCGCTTCCCCGGCCACGGCCGGCGGGAAGCTCTCCGCCGCGCCGGGACGGGCGAAGATGTGGATGTCGAAGGCGGCGAAATCGACGAGGTCGAAGCGCATCGTCGTGCCGCCATGGGCGACGCGCCACGCGAGGTCGGTGCGGGTCCAGTCCAAGACCGGCATGAAGTTGTAACAGATCGTCTCGAGCCCGGCCTTCGCCAGGTTCTCCAGCGAGGCGCGGTAGCCGGCAAGATGCTCCTTCCACGGCCCGGACTGCGTCTTGATCGCCTCGGAGACGGGCAGGCTTTCGACCACCTCCCATTCGAGGCCGGAAGGCGCGCCGTCGGCGAGGCGGCGCACCTCCTCCTGCCGCTTCGCGATCTCGGCCGGCGTCCACGCCGCGCCCGTCGGCACGTGGTGGAGCGCCGAGACGATTCCTTCGGCGCCCGCCTGCCGCGCATCGGCGAGCGTGACCTTGTCGACCGGACCGAACCAGCGCCAGACATGCCTCATGGCGTCACCCGAATGCGAGGTTCGGCAGCCACAGCACGACGCCGGGCAGGAAGACGAGGACGGCGATCAGGGCACAGATCGCGGCGATGAAGGGGATGGAGGCGATGGAATACTCCTCGATCGTCACGTCCATCAGCGCGCAGACGGCGAACATCGCCGATCCGCTCGGCCACGTCATGCCGCCCAGCGTGACGATCGACATCATCAGGATGCCGAAATGCACCGGGTCCATGCCGACGCTGACCACGATGGGCACGAAGATCGGGGTGAGCAGCAGCACCATGACCGTGCTTTCGAGCGCCAGCCCCGCGATCAGCAGGAACAGCAGGATGACGAGGACGATCATGTTGGGATCGGTGATGCCGGCCAGCATCCAGCCGGCGAGGTTCTGCGGCACCTGAAGGTAGATGGTGGCGAAGCCGACCATGCCGCTCATCAGGATGATGAGCATGATGAGGCCGACATCGGACGAGGCCTGCGCGAAGGCGTCCCAGCACTTCTGCAGCGTCAGCTCGCGATGGGCGAGGAAGCCGACGGCGAGCGCATAGACGACCGCGAAGGAGCCGACCTCGGACGGGGTGAACAGGCCGCCGCGGATGGACAGCACCAGCGCGACCGGAAAGAGGATCGCCCATTTGGCTTCCCATGCGGCGAGCGCGAGCGCGGAGAAGGTCGGCTTGCGCGTGTCGGCCACGACATAGCCGCGGCGCTTGGCGATGACATAGGCGGTCGCCATCACCACCACCATCATCAGGAAGCCGGGGATGATGCCGGCGAGGAAGAGCCGGCCGATAGAGACGTTGCCGATATAGCCGTAGAGGATGAGGCCGATGGAAGGCGGGATCGTCGCGGTGATCAGCGAGCCCACGGCGATGGACGCCGCCGAATAGCCCTTGCCGTAGCCCCTGGCGAGCATGGCGGGGCCGAGGATGCGCGCCTCCATCGCGGCATCGGCGACGGCCGAGCCCGAGACGCCGCCCATCAGCGTCGAGAGCACGATGGCGACCTGCGCCAGCCCGCCCGACATCCAGCCGACCGCGACCATCGAGACCTTGAGCAGCCGGTCGGTGATGCCGCTCGCATTCATCAGGTGGCCGGCGAGCACGAAGAACGGCACCGCCAGCAACGGAAAGCTCTGGCTCATCGAGGCGATCTTCTGCACGGCGATGGACAGCGGCATGCCGGCGTCCATGACGAAGAAGACGAAGCCGGCGATGCCGGTGGCGAAGGCGACGGGCATGCCCGCCACCATGAACACCACGAAGACGATGGAGATCAGCAGCATCTCACAGCTCCAGCGGCGGCGGCGCGTCCCTGTCGGCGGCGGTGCGGGTGTAGACCAGCACCCCCTCGCCGCGCCGGCGCCAGGCATCGATCATGTTGCAGACGAGGGAGAGGCCGAGCAGCACGCAGCCCACCGGCACGGCCGCCGTCACCCAGGCATAGGACAGGGTGGAATCGCCGAAGGTGCGCTCGCGGTTGAGCATGGTCAGCCGGTAGCCCTCGACGGCGAGGACGGCGAGAAAGGCGAGCACGATGACGGCACACAGGAACTGGAGCCACAGATGCGGCCGGTAGCCGAGATATTTGACGGCCACCTCCATGCCGAGATGCGATTTCTCGCGCATCGCCTTGTTGGCGCCGAGGAAGCACAGCCAGATGAACAGAAGCTGCGCCATGTCCACGGACCAGATCAGCGGGTGGCCGTAGAAGCGCATGATCGCCGCGACGAAGACGAGGCCGGTGATGACGGCGAGCAAGGCGACCGCGATCGCCAGCTCGAGTTGCGCGAGGCGCTTGAGCATGAGGCACCTTTCGGAGAGGCGGGGCGCGCGCTGCACCTCGGTGCATGCGCGCCCGCACGGGCCAGCCGGAACGTGACGGGCTAGTCGGCGGCGATCGCCTGGAGCGTGTCGCGCAGCTCGCCATAGCCGAGCGTGTCGTAGACGCCGGCCGTCGCCTCCCGGAACGGGGTGACGTCGATCTCGTCGACGGTCATGCCCGCCGCCTCCAGCTCGCTCTCGATCTCGGCCAGCATGTCGCGGGTGCCGTAGGAGGCGACGTCGCCTGCCTTGAGCGCTTCCTCGCGCAGCGTCGCCTGATGCTCGGCCGGCAGGCCGTCGAACCACGCCGCGCTCGTCACCAGCCCGGTGATGAGGTTGATGTGGCCGGTCTTGGTGACGTATTTCGTCACCTCGAACAGCTTGGAGCCGTGGCCGGCCGGAAGCTGCGCCTCGACCGAGTCGATCACCTTCTGCTCCAGCGCCGAATAGACCTCGGCATAGGGCATCGGCGTCGGCACCGCGCCCATGGCCTTGACCGTCTCGACCCAGACGGGCGCGCCGGGCGTGCGCATGCGGTTGCCTTCGAGGTCGGCCGGCGTGCGCACGGGGCCGGCGGTCCACAGATGGCGCTCGCCCTGCCACCAGTTGAAGGACAGGACCTGATGGCCCGACGCGTCGTGCAGTTTCTGCACCCACTCCTCGAACAGGTCGGAGGTGACGACCTTGCGGATGCCGTCATAGCCGGAGGCGAGATAGGGCGCGCCGAGCACGCCGAATTCGTTGACGAAGTTGGCAAGCCGACCGCCGTCGACCACCACCGCGACCGGCGCGCCGGCCCGGGCCTGCTCCAGCACGTCCTCGTCGGGGCCGAGCTGCGAGTTCGGGAACAGCTTGACCTCGATCGCGCCACCCGACCGTTCGGCGACCGCGCGGCCGAATTCCTCCAGCCCCTTGTAGAGCGGGTCGTTGGTGGTGAGTGCGGTGTTGATGCTCAGCGTGTAGTCCGCGGCGAGGGCCGGCATCGCGGCCGACACCAGCCCGGCGGCAATAAATGCCTTGAACGAGGCGATGTTCATGTATTCCTCCCTTGAAAGCCATCCGATTTCTCAGGAACAGCCTTTTGTAGGCTAGAATGGTAGTATATGATTGTCAATGTGAACATGCGGACCGAACTTGATCTTCTGCCCGACGACAGCGCCCGGATGATGCGCCAGGCGACGATGGGCACGCGCGTCTTCGCGGCGCTGCGCCAGGCCATCGTCCAGCTCCAGCTGCGGCCGGGAAATCCGCTGTCGGAGGCGGAGATCGGGCGCCAGCTCGGCGTGTCGCGGCAGCCGGTGCGCGAGGCGTTCATCAAGCTCGCCGAAAGCGGGCTGGTGGAGATCCGGCCGCAGCGCGGCACCTTCGTGCGGCTGATCTCCATTCGCGAGGTCGGCAATGCCCGCTTCCTGCGCGAGGCCATCGAGATCGCCATCGTCAGGAAGGCCGCACTTGAGGCCACCGACGACGACATCGCCGCGCTGAGGACGCTGGTGGCCGAGCAGCGGGCCGTCGCCGTCGGCGGCGACAACGCCGCCTTCCTGCGCCTCGACGAGAAGTTCCATCAGGCGATCGCCGGCAGCGCCGATTGCGACGACGCATGGCGCGTCCTCGAAGGGCTGAAGGCGCAGATGGACCGCGTGCGCTATCTCTCGCTGCCCGAGGCGACGCCGCTCGAAACCATCATCGAGCAGCACGAGCGCATCGTCGCCGCCATCGAGCGGCGCTCGCCGGAGGAGGCGGAACAGGCGATGCGGCAGCACCTGTCCGAGATTCTCCTGTCGCTGCCCAAGCTCGCCGCCCGGCACCCGGCCTATTTCGTGGACTGACGCGGCCGCGGCCGGCGGCGCGCCGTCACAGCCTGGTCAGCGTCGTCTTCAGCCGGTCGAGCAGCCGGAACAGCGTGACCTGCTCCTCGAAGCTCAGTTCCTTCAGCGCCTCGGTGTAGAACGCGGCGATGGGGTCGAGCATCCGCGCCCACAGCTCCTCGCCGCGGGGCGTGAGGCGGATGCGCCGGCTGCGGCCGTCGGCGGGGTCCTTCACCCGCTCGATCCAGCCGCGTTCCTCGAGCCGATCGAGCACGGGGGTCAGGTTCTGGCGGCTGACGAGAAGGAATGCGAGCAGGTCCTTCACCGTCATGCCCTGGGCCCTCGCCTTCGGCCCGGACAGTGCGCCGAGGACGGCCCATTGCTGGGTCGTGACGCCGAAGCCAGCGACGAACCGGGTGCCGACCTTGTGCATCAGATTCGAGCCCTGATAGAGCCGGAAAAAGAGGCGGTTCGCCACATCGAACCGCGACGCGGCCGTGTCGGCCGCCGGCGCCTCCCGGGAAGCCGATGGGGACGGGACGGTCATGAAAGCCCTCGACGGTTTACATCAATACATTGCCATTGCTGATATTGTAGCATAGCATTGATATATTTTGACGGGAAGCACGAGACCTCACCCGCCCGGTCGGACGCTGTCCGCATTCCACTGGCCGCCGATGAGTGCCCTGCTCCTTTATCGACCTGCCAGGAGGAGGAAGAGCATGCACGACTACGAAGACATCCTGTACGAGGTGCGCCCGGAGGGCGTCGCCCGCATCACCATCAATCGCCCCGACCGCTACAACGCCTTCCGCGGCCGCACGGTGGAGGAGCTGATCGACGCCTTCCAGCGCGCCGGCTGGGACCGCTCGATCGGCGTCATCGTGCTTGCGGGCGCGGGCGACAAGGCGTTCTGCACCGGCGGCGACCAGTCGGCCCACGAGGGGCAGTATGACGGACGCGGCACGATCGGCCTGCCGATGGAGGAGCTTCACGCCGTCATCCGCGACGTGCCCAAGCCGGTCATCGCCCGCGTCCAGGGCTTCGCCATCGGCGGCGGCAACGTGCTGTGCACGATCTGCGACCTCACCATCGCCTCGGAGAAGGCCCAGTTCGGGCAGGTCGGCCCCAAGGTCGGCTCGGTCGATCCGGGCTTCGGCACCGCCTATCTCGCCCGCATCGTCGGCGAGAAGAAGGCGCGCGAGATCTGGTATCTGTGCCGCCGCTACAGCGCGGCCGAGGCGATGGCGATGGGGCTGGTCAACACGGTGGTGCCGCATGACGAGCTCGATGCGGAAGTCGACCGCTGGTGCGCGGAGCTGATGGAGCGCAGCCCGACGGCGCTGGCGCTGGCGAAGCGCTCGTTCAATGCCGACACCGAGAGCATCCGCGGCATCGCCAGCCTCGGCATGCATGCGCTCAGCCTCTATTACGACACCGAGGAATCCCGCGAGGGCGGGCGGGCGTTCCGCGAGAAGCGGCCGCCGCAGTTCCGCAAGCACGCGCGATAGGGATGATGCGGCCTCGCGACCGGCTATCCGGCCCCGTCCGGATTGCCGGGCCGCGGCGCGGTCGCCAGAATCTTCCAGATGCCGTGCGCCATGGCCACCAGCCGGTCGCCGACGAAGATCGACCCGCTCATGAACAGCATCGAGCGCGTCCGGCGCTCGACGCGCGCGGTCCCCTCCACGAACTCGCCGACGGCGATGGCGTCGATGAAATGGGTGTCGAGCTGCACCGTGGCGAGCGGCCGGCCCGCGACGGCCTCGATCGCCACCGCGCCCAGCAGCTGATCGGCGAAGCTCATCACCATGCCGCCATGGACGACGCCGCGCCGGTTGGCATGGGCGGGGCGGGCGAGGAAGCCGAGACGAAAGGCCTCGTTCGCGCCGGACTGCCAGATCGGCCCGATGGTATCGGCGAAGCCGGGTTCCTCGTCATGGACGGTCCAGCCGGCCGCCTGCGGATCGAAGCCGGGCCGAGCCGGCTCCAGCAACGCGCCCCGCACCGAAGCGCCGCTCTCGTCCCGCCTGTCCATCACCGGCTCCCGCCGCGCGTCCGGCAGGGGTGCCGGCGTGAATCGAAGGCGTTTGTGCGAATCTCGCCATGCCGGTTGCCAAATTCCATGAAGTGCCACCTCATGCATCTTTGCGGACGGGAGGCCGTCGATTGACAGCCCCAGTCTGTTGAATGATTGTTCATTCCTAACCGGAGAGGCGCGCAATGACCAGCGGGGAGATCGACGTCCGAGCGAGAACGGAGCGCCCCGACCGGCTGCCGCTGCGCGGCCTCTTTGCCTGGGGTCTGGGCGCCGGCTTCTTCTTCCTCGCCTTCCTCCAGCGCGTTTCGCCGAGCGTGATGGTCGACGAGCTGATGCGCGATTTCGCCGTCAGCGCCGTCATCCTCGGCAATCTGTCGGCCTGCTATTTTTACATCTACGCCGCGATGCAGCTTCCGGTCGGGCTGATGATCGACCGGATCGGCCCTCGCCTGCTTCTCACCCTTTTCGCGCTCCTCTGCGTCGCCGGCAACCTGATCTTCGCCGTCGCGGACACCGTCACGGCCGCCTATCTCGGGCGCATCCTGATCGGCGCGGGTGCGGCCGCAAGCTGGGTCGGGACGCTGGCGCTGGCGACGCGCTGGCTGCCGGCACGGCATTTCGCCCTGTTCGCCGGGCTGGGGCAGGTGTTCGGCATGGCCGGCGGCGTGTTCGGCCAGTCCCCGCTGAGCCTGGCGGTGGACGGGCTCGGCTGGCGCGGCGCGCTGCTGGCGACGGCCGGGCTCGCCGGTCTGTTCGCCGTCCTGTTCTGGCTCGTCGTGCGCGATCACCCGCCGGGCGACGGGCAGCGGCAGGCGCACCGTCCCCCTGCCCCTGTCCGGGTCCCGGCCGCGCCGATGCTGCGGCTTCTCGGGCTCGTCGCCCGCTCGCCGCAGACCTGGCTCGCCGCGGCGGTGGGGCTTGCCTATACCGGGCCGATGCTGGCTTTCGCCGGCCTGTGGGGCGTGCCCTACCTGACCGTGGCGCACGGCTTCTCGCGCACCGAGGCGGCCGGCCTCGCCTCGCTGTTCTTCGTCGGCTGGGCCATCGCCGCGCCGCTGATCGGCTGGTTCGGCGACCGGACGGGGCTGGTGCGCCCGATCCTGGTCACGGGCGGGCTGATCGGCGCGGCCAGCCTCGGCGGGCTCCTCCATCTTCCGGTTTCGAACAGCGTCCTCGTCGGCGCGCTCATCTTCGTCGCCGGCGCTGCCGGCGCCTCGATGATCCTGACCTTCGGCTGCGCCGCCGCCGCCAACCCGCCCGAGGCCACCACCGCGACATACGGCTTCGTCAACATGGCCGTCACCGCCAGCGGCGGCCTGCTGCAGCCGCTGATCGGCTGGCTGCTCGACCTGCAGTGGGACGGGCAGACCGAGGCCGGGGTGCCCGTCTACCTGCCCGGCGATTACGCGTCCGCGCTCCTCGTCCTGCCGGCGCTTTCGCTTCTCGGCGCCCTCGCCGCCAGCTTCATGCGCCGCCCGCCGCGCAGGGCGGCGTGACGGCCGGCGACACGGAGCGGCAGCAGCTTCGGCGGGCGGAAACCCCGCTCCCCGCGCTTCCGGCCGGCGCGCTTCCCGGCATCGCCGCAGGGCCGACGGGATAACCCCGGCAGCGAGATCAGGATGCTTGACAGGCGCGGCGCGCTACGCTTAAACATTCAATGAATGAATGATCGTTCACTTACAAAATCAGAACACAGAGGGATGGTCCGGGGGATGATCTATACGCCTGAGCAGGAGATGGTCCGCACCACCGCGCGCAATTTCGCGCAGCAGCGCCTGCGGCCGAATTCCGCCGCATGGGAGGCCTCCGCCGCCTTCCCGCGCGAGGTCCTGGCCGAGATGGGCGCGCTCGGCTTTCTCGGCATGGCCGTGCCGGCCGAGTGGGATGGCGCCGGCCTCGACTATCTGACCTACGCCATCGCGCTCGAGGAGATCGCGGCCGGCGACGGCGCGATCTCCACCCTGATGAGCGGCCACAACTCGGTCGGCTGCATGCCCATCCTCGAATACGGCACCGACGCCCAGAAGGAGCGCTGGCTGCGCCCGCTGGCGCGCGGCGAGATGGTGTGCGCCTTCTGCCTGACCGAGCCGCAGGGCGGCTCCGACGCGGCCGCGATCACCACCCGCGCCACGAGAACGGCGGACGGCTGGGTGCTCGACGGCATCAAGCAGTTCATCACCAGCGGCCGCACGGCCGAGATCGCGCTGGTCTTCGCCGTCACCGACCCGAAGGCGGGCAAGAGGGGCATCAGCGCCTTCGTCGTCGAGACCTCCAATCCGGGATACCGCGTGACCCGGGTGGAGAAGAAGATGGGGCAGAACGCCTCCGACACCTGCGAGGTCGCGCTCGAAGGTGCGGCCGTGCCGCACGATGCGCTTCTCGGCGCCGAGGGACAGGGCTACCGCATCGCGCTCGCCAATCTGGAGGGCGGCCGGATCGGCATCGCCGCTCAGGCGATCGGCATGGCGCGCGCCGCCTTCGAGATCGCGCTCGACTACGCCCGCCAGCGCGTCGCCTTCGGCAAGCCGATCATCGAGCACCAGCTCGTGGGCGCGCGGCTTGCCCGCATGGCCACCGCGCTCGAGGCGGCGCGTCTCCTCGTCCTCCACGCGGCGGAGCTGAAATCGGCCGGCCGGCCGTGCCTCAAGGAAGCCTCGATGGCGAAGCTCATGGCGACGGAGATGGCCGAGCAGGTGTGCTCCGACGCGATCCAGACGCTCGGCGGCAACGGCTATATCGAGGGCTTCGAGGTCGAGCGCATCTTCCGCGCCGTGCGCGGCTCCAAGATCTACGAGGGCACCAACGACATCCAGCAGCTCGTCATCGCGCGGGCGCTGGCGGAGGAGAGATGAACCGTCCCGCCGCCTTCGACACGATGCGCGCGGTGCGGATCGTCGCGCACGGCGAGCCGGAGACGCTGCGCCTCATGGACGAGCCGGTGCCGGAGCCCGGGCCGGGCGAGGTGCGCGTCAGCGTCCATGCCGCCGGCGTCAACTATCCCGACCTCCTCGTCGTGCGCGGCACCTACCAGATTCTGGCTCCCCTCCCCTTCAGCCCCGGCAAGGAAGTGGCCGGGCGCATCTCGGCCGTCGGGCCGGACGTGACCGGCTTCGCCATCGGCGACCGCGTGCTGGGAATCAGGGAGAACGGCTGCTACGCCGAGGAGGTCGTCATCCCGGCCGCGACCTGCTACCCGCTGCCCGACGCGATGGGCTTCGACCTCGCCGCAGCCTTCGGCCTCACCTACCAGACCGCCTGGTTCGCGCTGAAGCGGCGCGCCCGCTTCCAGCCCGGCGAGCGCGTCCTCGTCACCGGTGCGACGGGCGGCGTCGGCACGGCCGCCATCGGCCTGGTCAAGGCTTGGGGCGGCGTGGCGCTCGCCGGCGTGAGCGGGCCGCACCGCGCCGCCGCCGCGCTTGCGGCCGGCGCCGACGCGGTCATCGACCTCGGACTGCCCGACCTCGACGAGAGCCTGCGCGCGCAGGTCGAGGCCGCCACCGGCGGCGGGCGCGCCGACGTCGTGATCGAGACCGTCGGCGGCGCCGTCTTCGACGCGGCGATCCGGGCGCTCGACTGGGACGGCCGCATCGTCGTCGTCGGCTTCGCGGGAGCGCCGCCGGCGTCGGTCCGCAGCAACTACCTGCTGATCCGCAACATCGCGGCCACAGGCCTCAACTGGAATTTCTACCGCGACAACGACAGCGAGGGCGTGCGCGCCGCGCAGCAGGAGATGTTCGATCTGTGGCAGGCCGGCAGGCTGGCGCCGCCCCCGGTCGAGACGCTGCCGCTCGAGCGGGCCGCCGAGGCGCTGTCGCGCATGGCGCAGCGCTCGATCACGGGGAAGCTGGTGCTGACGACGCGCGCGGGACGCGGCGAAACGGAAAATGAGGGGCTGGAACGATGAACGGCCGGGACATGTTTGAAATCGAGGTCGCCGGCAACGTCGCGAAAATCGTGATGCGTCGCGCGCCCGTCAACGCCATCAGCCAAGAATGGCTGCAGGGCTTCGGCGCGCATCTCGACGATCTCGGGCAGCGCGACGACTGGAAGGTGCTGCACATCAGGAGCAACCAGAGGGTGTTCTGCGCCGGGGCCGACCTGAACCAGGTGCGCCGGCGGCTCGACGATCCCGACGGCGCGCGTCTCCTCGCCGAGGACACGCGCGGTTTCCAGACGCTCTTCGCCCGCATCGAGGCGCTGCCGCAGGTCACGCTCGCCGAGATCAACGGCGCGGCCATGGGCGGCGGCTTCGAGCTCGCGCTGTCCTGCGACCTCAGGATCGCGGCGCGCGAGGCGCGCATCGGCCTGCCGGAGGTGGGGCTGGGCCTGCTGCCCGGCGCGGGCGGAACCCAGCGCCTGACATGGCTGTGCGGGCGCGGCGTCGCCAAGCGCATCATCCTCGCCGCCGAGGTGCTGGACGGCGGCGAAGCCCTCGACCTCGGCCTCGTGCAGTGGGCGGTGCCCGCAGCCGAGCTCTCCGAGCGCGCAGGCGCGCTTGCCGCCCGCATCGCGGCCCTGCCCGCGAAGGCGCTGGCGGCCTGCAAAAGCTGCATCGCCGACGCCGAGGACAACGGGCGGGACGGCTTCGGCAACGAGCTGGAATCGACAGCGCGCATGTTCTCGAACCCGGAGACCCGGTCGCGGGTCTCGGCATTCCTCGATCAGCGCCGCGCCGGATAGCGCGGCCATTTCGACGACACACAACGAAGAAGGCGGATACGGAGAGACTTCGATGGATCTGGACAGCAAGGTAGCCGTCGTCACCGGCGGCGCATCCGGCATCGGCAGGGCGACGGCGCTCCTGCTGGCCGAGAAGGGCGCAAGGGTGGTGTGCGCCGACATGGACGAGGCGGGCGGCCAGGCGCTGGCGAGCGACGCGGCGGCCAGGGGGCTCGATGTCGGCTACATCGCCATCGACCTGGAAAATCCCGATTCCGTAGCCGCATTCGCGACCGCGTTCCACCGGCGCTACGGTCGGGCCGACATTCTGGTCAATGCCGCCGGCTGGGACCGCATCCAGCCCTTCGTGGAAAACACCGACGCGTTCATGGACAAGGTCATCGAGATCAATCTCGGCGGGCCGGTGCGCCTTGCGCGCTCGCTTCTGCCGGCGATGATCGACGGCGGCGGCGGCGCGATCGTCAATGTCGCGAGCGACGCCGGCCGGGTCGGCTCGATGGGCGAGACGGTCTATGCCGCGGCCAAGGGCGGGCTGATCGCCTTCACCAAGTCGCTCGCCCGCGAGACGGCGCGCTTCCGCATCAACGTCAACTGCGTCTGCCCCGGCCCGACGGACACGCCGCTGTTCCACGCCCAGCCCGAGAAGCTGAAGGATGCGCTGACGCGGGCGATCCCGTTCCGTCGCATCGGCACGCCGGGCGAGGTCGCCGAGGCGATCGCGTTCTTCGCCAGCCCGCGCGCCGGCTACGTGACCGGCCAGGTGCTGAGCGTCAGCGGCGGCCTGACGATGGCGGGCTGACGACGGCGGGCTGACAGGGCCCGGCCGAAAACAACAAGAACAGGGAGGAGAACAGCGGCCATGGCATTCACGATCACCCTTCCCGAAGGGCGGCGCCGGCAGATGACGGAAAGCGGCCTGTGGCAGGACGTGCGGCTGGGCGACGTCTTCGCCGCGGCCGTCGCCGACAACCCCGACGGGATCGCCGTCACCGGCATCAACAGCTCGACGGGAGAGGAAACCCGTCTCACCTATGCCGAGCTTTCGCGGCGGGTCGACCGCATCGCGCTCGGCCTCGTCGCGCTCGGCGTCGGGCCGGGCGACGTCGTGTCGTTCCAGTTGCCCAACTGGTGGCAGTTCGGGGCGCTGGCGGCCGCCTGCGCGCGGATCGGCGCGGTCTCCAACCCGCTGATGCCGATCTTCCGCCAGCGTGAATTGCGGCTGATGCTCCGCTTCGCCGAAAGCAAGGTGGTCGTCGTCCCCCGCACCTTCCGCGATTTCGACCATGCCGGAATGCTGCGCGGCCTGCTGGCGGAGATGGAGGCCGGCCCGCGCCTCTTCGTCGTCGGCGGCGAGGGCGAGGAGTCCTTCGAGGGCTTCTTTCTCGGCCGCACCCGGGAGGAGGAGCAGGACGCGGCCGCTGTCTTCGCCGAACGGCGGCCGGATGCCGACGCGCTGGCGCAGCTCATGTTCACCTCGGGGACGAGCGGCGAGCCGAAGGCCGTGATGCACACCTCCAACACCATCGTCAGTTCGGCGCGCGAATATGCGCGCTGGATCGGGCTGACCGGCGAGGACAGGGTGTTCATGGCGTCGCCGCTGGCGCACCAGACCGGGTTCATCTACGGCGTGGTGCTGTCGTGGCTGCTGAAGACCCGGCTCGCCCTTCAGGACATCTGGTCCGCGCCGACGGCCGCGCACACCATTGCGGCCGAGGGCGCGACCTTCACCATGGCCTCGACGCCGTTCCTGTCCGACCTCGCCAACAACGAGGCGGTGACGCCGGAGCTCATGCGCACGCTGCGCATCTTCGTGTGCGCCGGCGCGCCGATCCCGCCGGAGATCGTCCGCCGCGCCACCGGCCGGCTCGGCTTCTCCGTGCTGTCGTGCTGGGGCATGACCGAGAATGGCGGCGTCACCATCACGCGGCCGGGCGACCCGCCCGAGAAGGTGTTCGAGACCGACGGCAAGGCGATCGACGGCATGGAGGTGCGCGTCGTCGGCGCCGACGGCCGGCCGCTGCCGCCCGGCGAGACCGGCGACCTCATGGTGCGCGGCATGGCGAACTTCGTCGGCTACCTCAAGCGGCCCGAGCTCAACGACACCGACGCGCAGGGCTGGTTCCGCACCGGCGACCTCGCCCGGATGGACGCCGACGGCTACATCCGCATCACCGGCCGCTCCAAGGACGTCATCATCCGCGGCGGCGAGAACATCCCCGTCGTCGAGATCGAGAACGTCCTCTACCGCCATCCGGGCGTGATGGAGGCGGCCATCGTCGCCATGCCCGACCCGCGGCTGGTCGAGAGGGCGTGCGCCTTCGTCGTGCCGCGGCCGGGGCACGCCATCGACCTCGACGGGATACGCGATTTCCTCAAGGCCGAGGGCGTGGCGCGCAACTACTGGCCCGAGCGCATCGAGATCGTCGAGGCGATGCCGCGCACCGCCTCGGGCAAGATCCAGAAATTCCGGCTGCGCGAGATCGCCTCCGATTTCGCCGGTGAGGCAGGCGCCTGACCGGCCGGCGGGCGGCCCGCCCGCGCCAGTTCCGAAGACCAAGGAGAGAAGACCATGTCCACCAAAGCGCGCTTCCGTCCCGGCCGCGTCGATTTCAGCGACTTCCGCCCGCAGCACTTCAAATGGGAGCTCGACGACGGCGTCGCGACGATCACGCTCAACCGGCCGGAACGCAAGAACCCGCTCACCTTCGACTCCTATGCCGAGCTGCGCGATACCTTCCACGACCTGCGCCACGCGCCCGAGGTCAAGGTGGTGGTCGTCACCGGCGCCGGCGGCAATTTCTGCTCCGGCGGCGATGTCCACGAGATCATCGGGCCGCTGGTCGAGATGCAGCGCGCCGACGACATGGACGGCCTGCTCTCCTTCACGCGCATGACCGGCGACCTCGTCAAGGAGATGCGCGCCTGCCCGCAGCCGATCGTCGCCGCCGTCGACGGCGTGTGCGCCGGCGCCGGCGCGATCGTGGCGATGGCGTCGGACCTGCGGGTCGGCACGCCGGAATCGAAGGTGGCGTTCCTGTTCGTGCGCGTCGGCCTTGCCGGCGCCGACATGGGAGCCTGCAACATCCTGCCGCGCATCATCGGCGTCGGCCGCGCCTCCGAGCTTCTCTACACCGGCCGCGCCATGGGCGGCGAGGAAGCCGAGCGCTGGGGCTTTTACAACAAGCTCGCATCGTCAGAGGCCGTGCTGGACGAGGCGATGAAGCTCGCGAGAGGCCTGCGTGCCGGGCCGACCTTCGCCCACTCCATGACCAAGAAGTGCATCCATCAGGAGTGGAACATGGGCATCGACGAGGCGATCGAGGCCGAAGCCCAGGCGCAGGCGATCTGCATGCAGACGAAGGACTACGAGCGCGCCTATCTCGCCTTCGTCGCCAAGGAGAAGCCGGTCTTCCAAGGCAACTAGAGCATTCTCCGCTTCTCTCCGAAGTCGCGAAAAAGGCTCCATCTCCCTGCTTCTACGCGGAAAGGCGACCCCGATGCCCGACAGGACCTACCGCAACTGGCCGTTCTTCGAGGAGCGCCATCGGGCTCTCGCCGCCGACCTCGACGGCTGGGCCGCCGGCCGCATCGGCATGGAGCCGCCGCATCCGCATGGCAATGCGGAGCTCGATGCGGCCTGCCTCGGCTACGTCCGGGCGCTGGGCGAGGCCGGCTTCCTGGCGCTGTGCGTTCCGGCCGAGGCCGGCGGCCGCCACGCGGCGCTCGACGTGCGCTCGCTGTGCCTCGCCCGCGAGGTGCTGGCCTATCATGACGGGCTCGCCGACTTCGCCTTCGTCATGCAGGGCCTCGGCACCGGCCCGATCAGCCTGTTCGGCACGGCCGAGCAGAAGCGGCGCTTCCTCGACGGCATCGCCACCGGCCGCAAGGTGGCGGCGCTGGCGATGTCGGAGCCCGATGCGGGCTCCGATGCCGGCGCGATCGCGACGCGCGCGGTCGAGGACGGCGACGCCTACGTGCTCGACGGCGTCAAGACGTGGATCTCCAACGGCGGCATCGCCGACCAGTATGTGGTGATCGCGCGCCTCGGCGATGCGCCGGGCGCCAGGGGGCTTGCCGCCTTCGTCGTGCCGGCCGACACGCCGGGCTTCGGCGTGGTCGAGCGCATCGACGTCATCGCGCCGCATCCGCTCGCCACGCTCCGCTTCGAGAAATGCCGCATCCCGCGCGACCACCTGATCGGCGCTCCGGGGCAGGGCTTCCGCATCGCCATGGCCAATCTCGACGTCTTCCGCTCGACGGTCGGCGCCGCCGCGCTCGGCTTCGCCCGCCGCGCGCTCGACGAGGCGCTGGCGCGCACCGCTGCGCGGCAGGTCTTCGGCGAGCCGCTGAGCGCGTTCCAGATCACCCGGCAGAAGATCGGCGAGATGGCGACGGCCGTGGATGCCTCTGCCCTGTTGGTCTATCGCTCGGCCTGGGCCAAGGACAGCGGCGCGGAGCGCGTCACCCGCGAGGCCGCGATGGCCAAGATGCACGCCACCGAGGCGGCGCAGCGGGTCATCGACGAGGCCGTCCAGCTCTGGGGCGGGCTCGGCGTCGTCTCGGGCAACGCCGTCGAGCGCCTCTATCGCGAAATCCGCGCGCTGCGCATCTACGAAGGCACGACGGAGATCAACAAGCTGGTGATCGCCGACCAGACCTATCGCCAGGCGGCGGGATAGGGCTTCAGTCGCGCCGCTCGGGCGAGGCAGCCCTGGTGCGGCGGCGGCCGCTGCGGCCCTTGGCCTGCGGCGTCGGCGCCCCGGCGAACGCCCCGCCATGCGCGCGCGCCAGATCCTCCTCGGCCGGCAGCGGTTTGCGGGCGAGCGTGCGGTAGGCCTCCATCCCGCGCGGCGTCAGCGTGGCGTTCAGCATCAGGTTCAGGCCGCGCTCGACATATTCGTTGACGGTCATCAGCTTGCGGAAGCGCCAGGCCTTCAGCGCCCAGGTGTGCGAGAACATCACGATCTGGTAGACGAGGAGCTCGATGTCGACCGGCTCGAACAGCCCGGCGTCCACGCAGTCGCGGATGAAGCCGGCCATCATCTCGTTCGTCTCGAGCTCCTTCTCCTTGATGATGTTGCGCCGCTCGACGGCGAGCGACTTCGTCTCGCGATAGGCGAGCACCGTCGCGTCGGCATTGACGTCGTTGACCATGCAATAGGCGTGGATGGCGCGGCGGAAGCGCGTCAGCGGCTCGGTTTCCTCGCTGACGGCGGCCGGTATCTCGCGAAGATAGGAATTCAGGACCTCGATGAGGGCAAGGAACAGCACGTCTTCCTTGTCCTCGACATATTGATAGATGAGCCCGATGCTCACCCCTGCCTTTTCGGCAATATCGCGCATCTTGGTGACGTGATAACCATGCCGGCCGAACAGATCAATTGCCGCATTGATGATCTGCGCCCGACGCCATTCGACCAGCTCGGGGTCGGTAATCTTCGATTTGACAATATTGTGACTGTTCATGGGCTTTCCGGTTTTCGGAATCGGTTCAGCCCAATCTAGCGCTCCCTATACCGAACCGATAGCGATTTATGGCTTGCCGGCTCAGCCCGGGGGCTTCGCCGGCAAGCCGTTGTTGCAGTTCTAGCGCAGTTCGCCCATCTGGCAGGCCGGGTTCGGCGGAGGCGTGGCGGTCTCCGCGTCGATCGACATGGTGATGATCGGCTTCAGCTTGCCGTTATACTCGCCGACATAGCCGAAATAGTTCGGGGCGATGATCTGGTGATCCTCCGCCCGGATGGTCAGCTCGCCCAGGATGGTCGGGAACGTGCCGCCGCGCATCTGCTTGGCGATCTCGATCGGCGTGACGCTGCCGGCGCGGCGCACCGCCTCGAGGATGACCTGCATGCCCATATAGGTCTCGCCCTCGAAGTTGGAGGGTTCGTCGCCGTTGTAGTGGGCCTTCCAGGCCTCCACGAACGCCTTGTTCTCCGGCGTGTCGAGGGTCGAGGAGTAGTTGATGATGCCGTTGATGTCGCGGGAGATCTCGCCCAGCGTGTTGACGGTGTTGTCCGTCACGAAGCTGACGCCGGCGGTGAAGACGGCATCGAACAAGCCGAACTGGCCGGCCTGGGTGGCGAAGTTGATGGCGTCGCGCCCGGCGAGCGCGATCCACAGGCCCTCCGCTCCCGAATCGCGGATCTGCTGGATGTAGGGCGCGAAGTCGTTGGTGCCGAAGGGCGAGAACAGGTTGACGACGATCTCCTTGCCGGTGTCGGCGGCCGCCTCGTTGAAGCTCTTCGACGCGTCCTGGCCCCAGGCGATGTCGGCGGCCATGACCGCCCACTTCTTCTCGCTCCGGTCGGCGAGCCACGGCTTGATGACCATGCCGTCCTGGGCGTCCATCTTGTTGACGCGGAACATGCGGGCCGTGCAGCTCTCGCCGGAGAGCTGGTTGCTCTTGTTGATGGTGGAGATGTAGAGCGCGTCCCACCGCTCCAGCATCGGCGCCATGGCCAGCCCCTCGCCCGAGGCGACGGTGCCGGTCAGGAGGTTGTAGCCTTCGAGCGCCAGCTTCTCGGCCTGGCGGCGCGCCACCTCGGGCTTCGCCTCCGAGTCGTAGACGCGGTACTCGACCATGCGGCCGTCGACGCCGCCGGCCTTGTTCGCCTCCTGCGCGGCGAACTCGACGGCGCGGATGGCCTGGTTGCCGAGGTCGGCATAGGTGCCCGACGTCGCGGTCGGGACACCGATGCGGATCGGGTCCTGCGCCAGCGCCGCGCCGGCGGCGAAGCCCGTGGCCACGGCCAGAGCGCCGGCGAGGCCGAGATATCTTTTCATGCGAACCGACATTTCCTTCTCCTTCCCAGTCATTTCCCCGTTGTTCTCGACACGCTTCAGATCGCGACGTGCCGCTTGAGGCCTTCGATCGAAAGCCCGCTCAAGTCCCCCTGATCGACCACCGTTCCCTTGGAGAGAGCGTAGTAGCGCCTGGCCACCCGGACGATCAGGCCGAGGTTCTGCTCGATCAGGAGCAGCCCCGTCCCGCTGTCGGCGAGCTGGTTGAAGATCACGGCCAGCTCGTCGACGATCACCGGCGCCAGCCCCTCGCTCGGCTCGTCGAGGACGAGAAGCGCGGGATTGGCCATCAGCGCCCTGCCGATCGCCAGCATCTGCTGCTGGCCTCCCGAAAGCGCCGTGCCGGCATTGCCCCGCCGCTCGCGCAGGACGGGGAAGAGGTCGTAGACCGCGTCGAGATTCCACGGTCCGGGCCGGTCGACCGCCGCCCCCAGAAGCAGGTTCTCCTCCACGGTCAGGTTCGGGATGATGCAGCGCCCCTGCGGCACCACCGCAACGCCGCTGCGCGCGGCCGAGAACCGGCGCAGGTCGCGCTGGGCGCGGCCGTTGAGGCGGATTTCGCCGCCGTTGAGCCGCGCGATGCCGAGGAAGGTGTTGACGACCGTTGTCTTGCCGACGCCGTTGCGGCCGACGATGGCGACGCGCTCGTTCGCCCCGACGGAGATGTCGACGCCGTGCAGCACGCGCGCCGCGCCGTAGCCGGAGCGGACATCGTTGAAAGCCAGAAGCTCGCTCATGCCGCGCTCCCCAGATAAGCGGTGACGACCTCGGGAATCCTCTTGATTTCCTCCGGAGCCCCGTCGGCCAGCACCCGGCCGAGATGCAGCACGGTGATGTGCTGGCAGATGCTGAACACGACATCCATGTCGTGCTCGACGATCAGCACGGTCACGCCCCAGCGCTGCGCGAGGTCGCGCAGCATCTCGGCCATGTCCATCGATTCCTGCACGGTCAGCCCGGCCGCCGGCTCGTCGAGAAGGAGCACGCGCGGGCGGCCGATCAGCGCCAGCCCGAGATCGAGCCGCCTCTGGTCGCCATAGGAGATGTCGGCGGCGCGCTGGTGGGCGTAGGGCGCAAGGCCGAGCTCGTGCAGGACCTCGCCGACATTCGGCTGCTCCGCCCGGCGCGCGGCGATGTCGAGCTGCTCCGCCACGCCGAGATCGGGGAAGATGTTGGTGCGCTGGAACGAGCGGGCGAGCCCGATCCTGCGCCGCTGCTGCGCCGAGAGCGGCGAGATGTCCTCGCCGAACAGCTTCACCTGACCGGACCAGTTCTCGGCCCGCCCGGACAGGACGTCGATCAGCGTCGACTTGCCCGCCCCGTTCGGGCCGATCAGCCCGCGAATCTGCCCCTCGGGCACGGAGATGCAGATCTTGTCGAGGGCGACGAAGCCGCCGAAGCCGCGCGTGAGGTTGGTGCCTTCGATCGCGATCATTGCGCAGCCTCCCCGGTTGCGTTATCATGCCGATGATGGCCGGCCAGTGCTCCGTCAGGTTGCCGGTGAAGTCCTTGATGAAGAAGAACACGACGGCGCCGAGGGCAGGCCCCCACAGATATTTCGGCCCGCCGATGATGGCCATGATGAGCACGGACCCCGACAGGCTCCAGTGCAGCATGTCCGGCGAGACGAAGCCGTTGTAGAGCACCGCCATGACCCCGGCGATCGAGGCGACGAAGGCCGAGAGCGCATAGACGAAGGCGCGCGGCACCACGGTCCGGTAGCCGATGAAGCGCGCGCGCTCCTCGTTCTCGCGGATCGCGACCGTCAGCCGGCCGAGCGGGCTGTTGGCGAACACCTGCAGCGCCAGCAGGATGACGATCAGCAGCATCCAGCAGATCAGGAACATGGACGACGGATGCTGGAAGGTGCGCACGGAGATGCCGAACACCTGCGCCGGAAAGTTGACGGCGAAGCCGTCGTCGCCGACCGTGATGTGGCGCGCCTTGAGCGCGAACTCGTAGATCGCCTGCCCCACGGCGAGCGTGAGCATGGCGAAGGCCACGCCCGGAATCCGTACGATGACCAGACCGAGCAGGAAGGCGAGCAGGGGCGGCAGCACCAGCGCCGCGATGATCAGGATGAAGGCGATGGTGTTGAGATATATCAGGTTGAAGGGGACCAGGATGTAGGTATAGGTCAGGTAGGCGAACAGGGAGGCGATGCCCATCACGAAGGTGACGGCGATGCCCATGCCGGTGGCGGTCTCCAGCTTGCTGGACACGCCCAGGTAGGGGCAGTTGCCAAGGAAGCGGGAGAAGATGAAGTTGTGCGCGAATACGCAGTTGACAAAGAACAGGAAGATACCGATATCGTTCAGCCTCATGCCGCCTCAGCCTCCTTCGTCAGGCGCCTATGTCTGCGCCGGTCGCCGATGCCGTTGATGAT
>JALHFU010000109.1:0-702 GCA_022838525.1 Hyphomicrobiales bacterium
CCGGCACTCCGAGACGGAGGAGCTGGTGGTGTTCTACCAGGCGCTGTATGGCGAGCGCGGACTCTGGGTGCGGCCACTGTCGATGTTTACCGAGACGGTCGAGGTCAACGGTGAAACGGTGCCGAGGTTCGCGCTGATCGAAGCCGAGCCCAGCGTCTTTCGGGATTGAGCTGGCACAGGGCTACCAGTGCCGCGCTTGACCTCAGCTCCATCGCCACTATATATAGCGGTGCTTTTTAGACAGAGCGCTAACCCAGGCGTCCGGTTCATGGCCTCGAATCGTCGCTCTGGTCCGCGCCAGGCCGAGCCGAGCAGGAATATCCTGCAGAGCCGCCCCGTTCGCAAAACGCGCACGAACGTTCGCTGATGCCTTGCCGATTACCGACGGCACGGGTATTCAAACTGCCGGAGGCGCCGCCTCTGTTCACCTCTAGATTCAGGAACTCTCCTCTCCATGGGTAAATCGCTGGTCATCGTGGAATCACCGGCCAAGGCCAAGACAATCAACAAGTATTTGGGCAACCAGTACGTGGTGAAGTCGAGTATCGGCCACATCCGCGACCTTCCCACCAGCGGCTCGGCCAACAAGGAGCCGGTCAAGCGCGGCAAGGCTGCGGCGGCCGAAGCGCCCGCGCTGTCGCCCAAGGAAAAGGCCAAGCGTCAACTGATCGCGCGCATGGGCGTCGATCCGGAACATGGCTG
>JALHFU010000109.1:713-24985 GCA_022838525.1 Hyphomicrobiales bacterium
AGGTCATCGAGGAGCTGCGCCGCCTGGCCAAGGAAGCCGACACCATCTATCTCGCGACCGACTTGGATAGAGAAGGGGAGGCCATCGCCTGGCACCTGCGCGAATCCATCGGTGGCGATGACAGCCGTTACAAGCGCGTGGTGTTCAACGAGATCACCAAGAAGGCGATTCAGGAGGCCTTTTCCCAGCCGGGCGAGCTCGATCTGAATCGCGTCAACGCCCAGCAGGCGCGGCGCTTCCTCGATCGGGTGGTTGGCTACATGGTTTCGCCGCTGCTCTGGGCGAAGATCGCCCGCGGCCTGTCTGCCGGTCGCGTGCAGTCGGTGGCAGTGAAACTGGTGGTCGAGCGCGAGCGCGAGATCCGCGCCTTCGTCCCGGAAGAATACTGGGAAGTTCATGCCGACCTGGCGACTGCCCAGCAGGCCAAGGTGCGCTTCGAAGTCGCCCGCGAGAAGGGCGAGGCGTTCAAGCCGCTGAACGAGGCGCAGGCCGCCGGGCGCAAGTACATCAACGTCGCCAGCCAGGTTCTCAGCGGAAAATGAGCGACAGCAACGGCGCGGTCCGCCGCGAACTGACCATCGTCAACAAGCGTGGGCTGCATGCCCGGGCCTCGGCCCGCTTCGTCCAGCTCGTCGGCGAGTACGACGCCACGGTCGTGGTCGAGAAGGACGGCATGAGCGTCGGCGGCACCTCGATCATGGGGCTGATGATGCTGGCCGCCAGCCCCGGCTGCTCCATCGCCGTCACCGCCCGCGGGCCCGAGGCCGCGGCGCTGATGCAGGCGCTGGAGGAGCTCGTCTCCTCGCGCTTCGGCGAGGAAGCCTGACCCGCCCGTTCACCATATCCATATAAAGATTTCTTTATGTGCGGTTGCCGGAGCGCCCGTTTCTGTGGTACTGCGCGCCGCAAACGCACGGCGATTTTCGGAGGCGATTTCCGGATTCGCCGCCGCACGGACAATTTCATTCTGACTGGAGCGAGCGCCATGAGCGGCCATGACTACAGCGTTGCGGATATCGGCCTTGCCGACTGGGGCCGCAAGGAGATCACCATCGCCGAGACCGAGATGCCTGGCCTGATGGCCTGCCGCGAGGAATTCGGCGCCGCGCAGCCCCTCAAGGGCGCGCGCATCTCCGGCTCGCTGCACATGACGATCCAGACCGCGGTGCTGATCGAGACGCTGAAGGCGCTGGGCGCCGAGGTGCGCTGGGCCTCCTGCAACATCTTCTCGACCCAGGACCACGCCGCCGCCGCGATCGCCGCCAGCGCCACGCCGGTCTTCGCCGTCAAGGGCGAGTCGCTGACCGAATACTGGGAATACACCGACAGGATCTTCCAGTGGGCCGACGGCGGCCTGTCCAACATGATCCTCGACGACGGCGGCGACGCCACCATGTATATCCTGATCGGCGCGCGCGCCGAGGCGGGCGAGGACGTGCTGTCGAAGCCCGGCAACGAGGAGGAGGAAATCCTCTTCGCCCAGATCAGGAAGCGCATGGCCGCCACCCCCGGCTTCTTCACGAAGCAGCGCGAGGCCATCCGCGGCGTCACCGAGGAGACCACCACCGGCGTCAACCGCCTCTACCAGCTCCAGAAGAAGGGTCTGCTGCCCTTCCCGGCGATCAACGTCAACGACTCGGTCACCAAGTCGAAGTTCGACAACAAGTATGGCTGCCGGGAATCGCTGGTCGACGGCATCCGCCGCGCCACCGACGTGATGCTGGCCGGCAAGGTCGCCGTCGTCTGCGGCTACGGCGACGTCGGCAAGGGCTCGGCCGCGTCGCTCGCCGGCGCCGGCGCGCGCGTCAAGGTCACGGAGGTCGACCCGATCTGCGCGCTGCAGGCGGCGATGGACGGCTTCGAGGTGGTCACGCTCGACGACGCGGCCGCCGCCGCCGACATCGTCATCACGACGACCGGCAACAAGGACGTCATCACGCTCGACCACATGCGCAAGATGAAGGACATGGCCATCGTCGGCAATATCGGCCATTTCGACAACGAGATTCAGGTCGAGGCGCTGCGCAACCTCAAATGGATCAACGTCAAGCCGCAGGTCGACCTGATCGAGTTCAGCGACGGCAAGCGCATCATCCTGCTGTCGGAGGGCCGGCTGCTCAACCTCGGCAACGCCACCGGCCATCCGAGCTTCGTCATGTCCGCCTCCTTCACCAACCAGGTGCTGGCCCAGATCGAGCTGTGGACCAAGGGCGGCGAGTACGCCAACGAGGTCTACGTGCTGCCCAAGCACCTCGACGAGAAGGTGGCGCGCCTGCATCTCGCCAAGGTCGGCGCCAAGCTGACCGAGCTCACCGCCGAGCAGGCCGCCTATATCGGCATCTCGCCGCAGGGCCCCTTCAAGCCGGATCACTATCGCTACTGATTGTTAACCATTCGGCGCGTTAGATCGGGGCCGGACGGGCATTCTCCGTCCGGCCCCTTTTTGCGCCTTCCTCGCCTTCACGGCGATTCGGCCGCACGGTAGAGTGGCGTGATTCGCGACGCCCCCGGTCAGGGGTGACCAACATGGGGCGCGTCCTTTCTGGGCGTTTTCGCCCGCGGCGGCGGAGAGGACATTTGGACATGCCAGGGCAAGACCGACTGGATGCGGGGAAATCCGGCGCCGGCCGCGCGAGCGATTCCGGCGGCCTTCTTTCGCGCCTCGCCGGGCTTGCGCTCGCCACCGTCGCCTGGCCTGCCGCCGCCCTGGCGCAGGAGGCCGGGCGCGCCGACGTTGGGCTGCCGCTCGCCATCGGCACGGTCGAGGTGGTCCAGCTCGCGCTCTTCATCGGCGTCACCGGCGCCGCCATGCTGTCGGCGATCCTCCTGATCCGCGAGCGTGGCCGCACCGCCGCCGAGAACATCGAGTTCCGCGGCCGGGTCGCCGAGCTCGACGCCGCGCTGCAGCGCGCCGAGGCGCTGCTCAACCTGCGCGACCAGCGCACCCTCGTCTGGTCGGGCGACGGCCGCAAGCCCGAGCTCATCGGTACGCTCGACGTGCCCGGCGTGCCGGAGGACCGGGCGACCTTCCTCGCCTTCGGCCGCTGGCTGTCGCCGGGCAGCGCCAGCGCGCTCGAGCGCGCCATCGCCGCGCTGCGCGACGAGCGGCGGCCGTTCGACCTCGCCATCGAGACGGTGCGCGGCATGGCGCTCGAGGCGCAGGGGCGTGCCGCCGGAGGCCATGTCGCCGTGCGCTTCCTGTCGCTGTCGCAGGAGCGGCGCGACCACGCCGAGCTGCAGCTTCGCCACCGTCAGCTCCAGGCCGAGCGCGCCGCCGTGCTCGGCCTTCTCGACGCGCTCGACATGCCGGCATGGCTGCGCGGCGCCGACGGGCGGCTGTCCTGGGTCAACACCGCCTACGCCGCCGCCGTCGAGGCGCCCACGCCCGTCGCGGCGGTGGAGGACAACCGCGAGTTCCTCGGCACCGCCGCGCGCGAGCAGGTCGCCCACGGCCACCTGTCGAGCCAGGTGTTCGCGCAGAGCCTCTCCACCGTCATCGGCGGCGACCGCCGCATCTTCGCCGTCACCGATTTCGCCGGCCGCGAGGGCTCGGCCGGCCTTGCCTGCGACGTCAGCGAGATCGAGAGCGTGCGCGCCCGCTACGAGCGCACCGTGCGCAGCCACGCCGACACGCTCGACAAGCTCAACACCGCCGTCGCCATCTTCGACGCCGAGCAGAAGCTCCTGTTCTTCAACCAGGCGTTCCACAAGCTGTGGGAGCTCGACCACGGCTTCCTCGACAGCCGGCCGGACCACACGCTGCTCCTCGACCGGCTGCGCAGCGAGGGCAGGCTGGCCGAGCAGCCCGAATGGCGGCGCTGGAAGGAGAACCTGCTCGCCGCCTATCGCTCGGTCGAGCCGCAGGAGCATCTGTGGCACCTGCCGGACGGGCGCACGCTGCGCGTCGTCGCCAACCCGCAGCCCGACGGCGGCGTCACCTGGGTGTTCGAGAACCTGACCGAGAAGATCAGCCTCGAAAGCCGCTACAACACCGTCCTGCGCGTGCAGGGCGTCACCCTCGACAACCTCGCCGAGGGCGTGGCCGTGTTCGGCCCCGACGGGCGGGTGCGCCTGTCCAACCGCGCCTTCACCGCGCTGTGGGGCATGCCGGCCGACCTCGTGCAGCCCGGCACCCACATCTCCGTCGTCAAGGCGGCCTGCGAGGCGCTGGCGCGCGTCAGCCCCTGGGCCGAGATGACGGCGGCCGCCACCGGCTTCGACGAGGAGCGCCGCGACGGCGAGGGCCAGGTCGAGCTCAACAACGGCACGATCCTGCGCTACGCCCTCGTCCATCTGCCCAACGGGCAGGTGATGACGACCTTCATCGACGTCACCGACAGCGTCAATGTCGAGCGCATGCTGAAGGACAAGAACGAGGCGCTGGAGCGCGCCGACCAGCTGAAGAACGATTTCATCCAGCACGTCTCCTACGAGCTGCGCTCGCCGCTGACCAACATCATCGGCTTCACCGAGCTTCTGGCGCAGGAGATCACCGGCCCGCTGAACCCGCGCCAGCGCGACTATGTCGACCACATCGCCACCTCCTCGTCGCAGCTCGAGACCATCGTCGACGACATCCTCGACCTCGCCACGGTCGACGCCGGCGTGATGGAGCTGGAGATCACCGAGGTTCCCGTCGAGCGCACCGTGCGTTCCGCCGCCGACCTCGTCGCCGAGCGGCTGCGCGAGCACGGCATCGGCCTCGACATCGACCTGTCGCACGCACCCGTCTCCTTCCATGCCGACGAGAACCGGGTGCGCCAGATCCTGTTCAACCTTCTGAGCAACGCCGCCAACTACGCGCCGGAGGGCTCGACCGTGCGGCTGGCCTGCGTGCGCGATACCGCCCACGATGCCGCCCACCATGCTGACGGCGTCGCCTTCAGCGTCCACGACGACGGGCCGGGCATTTCCGACGACGTGCTCGACAGCATCTTCCGCCGCTTCGAGTCGCACGCCAATGGCGGCCGGCGTCGCGGCGCCGGCCTCGGGCTTTCCATCGTCAAGAGCTTCGTTGAGCTGCATGGCGGCCGCGTCTCGATCGAGACCGGCGAAGGCCGTGGCACCACCGTCATCTGCCGCTTCCCGATGGCGCCGGAAGGGTTCCGCGCCGCGGCGGAGTAGCGGAATGGCCGCACGCTCCCTCCGGCTCGACCTTGCCGGCGAGGACGCCTCGCGCCGGCTCGGCGAGGACATCGCCGCCATCCTCGCCCCCGGCGACGCCATCCTGCTGTCCGGCGACCTCGGCATGGGCAAGACCACGCTGGCGCGCGCGATCATCCGGGCGCTGGCCAATGACGACGCCCTCGACGTGCCGAGCCCGACCTTCACCCTCGTCCAGCCCTATGCGGCCCGCGTGCCGGTCCACCATTTCGACCTCTACCGCATCTCCTCGCCCGACGAGCTGGAAGAGCTCGGCTTCCCGGAGGCGCTTGCGGAGGGCGTCGTGCTGGTCGAATGGCCCGAGCGTGCAGAAGGCGTGCTGCCGGCCGACGCGGTGCGGATCGCGCTCTCCGAGCACGGCGAGGGCCGCCGCGCCGACATCTCCGGCCCAAACGCCTTCCTTGCCCGGCTCGAACGGTCGCTGGCGATCCGCGGCTTTCTCGATGCCTCCGGCTTCGAAGGGGCCTCGCGCCGGTTCCTGACCGGCGACGCCTCGGCCCGCGCCTACGAGACGGTGACGGCCGCCGGCCGCACGCCGGTGATCCTGATGGATTCGCCCCGCCGCCCCGACGGCCCGCCGATCCGCGACGGCCTGCCCTACAGCCGCATCGCCCACCTCGCCGAATCGGTCGTGCCCTTCGTCGCCATCGCCAGGGCGCTGCGCGACGAAGGCTTTGCCGCCCCGGAAATCTTTGCCGCCGACCTCGACCGCGGCCTGCTGCTGGTCGAGAATCTGGGAACGGAAGGCATCCTCGATGCCGGGCGACGGCCGGTTGCCGGGCGCTACGTCGCCGCCGCCGAGCTCCTGGCCGAAATGCACGCGAAGACGTGGCCGCGCCGCATCGCGGTCGCGCCGGGCGTCGAGCACGAGGTCCCGGCCTACGACCGCGGCGCGCTCGCCATCGAGACCGAGCTCGTCCTCGACTGGTACATGCCGCATCAGGCCGGCCGGAAGCCCGACGCGGCCGAGCGCGCCGCCTGGGCCGCCGCGTGGGGCGCCGTCTTCGACCGGCTCGAGGGCGTCGAGACGACGCTTGTGCTGCGCGACTACCATTCGCCCAACCTCATCTGGCGGGCGGAGCGGCAGGGCCGCGACCGCCTCGGCCTGATCGACTTTCAGGATGCGGTGATCGGCCCCGCCGCCTACGACGTCGCCTCGCTGGCGATGGACGCGCGCGTCGACATCTCGCCCGGGCTGGAGCGCGGGGTGGTCGATGCCTATTGCGCGGCGCGCGGCGCACAGGGCGGCTTCGACCGCGCCGCCTTCGAGGCGGCCTATGCGGCGATGGCCGCGCAGCGCAACTCCAAGATCCTCGGCATCTTCGTGCGGCTCAACCTGCGCGACGGCAAGCCGGGCTACATGAAGCACCTGCCGCGCATCCGCGACTATCTGTCCCGCGCGCTCGCCCATCCGGCGCTGGCGGACGTGCGCGCCTTCTGCGACAGGGCGGGCCTCCTGTGACCCCGGTGGCCTACGTGATGCCGAAAACGGCGATGGTGCTGGCCGCCGGCCTCGGCAAGCGGATGCGGCCGCTGACCGACAGCGTGCCCAAGCCGCTGGTGAAGATAGCCGGCAAAACGCTGCTCGACCGCGGGCTGGACGCGCTGGCGGAAGCCGGCGTCGAGAAGGCCGTCGTCAACGTCCACCATCTCGCCGGCCAGATCGTCGAGCACGTGAAGACGCGGGCCGCGCCCGGGATCGTCATTTCCGACGAAAGCGCGCTGCTGCTCGATTCGGCCGGCGGCATCGTCAGGGCGCTGCCGGCGCTGGGGCCGGAGCCGTTCCTGATCCTCAACGCCGACACCTTCTGGATCGACCGCGACGGATCGGACCTCGAACGCCTCGCCCTTGCCTGGGACGCCGCGCGCATGGATATTCTCCTCATGCTCGCGCGACCCGAAGACGCCACCGGCCACAGCGGCCCGACCGATTTCCTCGTCGGGCCGGACGGCCGGCTCGCTCGCGCCAGGGGTGCGGCGGACGGGCTGATCTATGCCGGCGTCGGCATCCTCGACCCGCGCATCTTCGCCGATGCCCCGGCCGGGCCGCACTCGCTCAACCTCCATTTCGACCGCGCCATCGCGGCGGGCCGGCTCTTCGGCCGGGTGATGCGCGGCCACTGGATCACCGTCGGCACGCCGGACGCGATTGCCCCGGCCGAGGCGGCGGTGGCGCGCTATTCAGGCTCCGGCTTTTCTGGCCCCGGTTTTCCCGACCAATGACGCCGCGCGTCCTGTCGATACCGGCCGGCGCGCCCTTCCTGCCCACCCTCGCCGACGCGCTGCTCTCCGGCCGTCTCGTCCCGGGCTTCGCCCATGACGGCGACCCGCTGAAGCTGGCGGAAGCGACGATCTACGTGCCGACCCGCCGCGCCGCGCGCGAATTGCGCTCCATCTTCGTCGAGCGGCTGGGCGGCGCTTCGGCGATCCTGCCGTCGATCCGTCCGCTCGGCGAGTTCGACGAGGACGCCGCGATCTTCGACGGCCTGTCGGCGGGGAATGGGGCCGACGAGCTGGCGCTCAGCCCCCCCATCGGCCAGCTCGACCGCATCCTGCTTCTCACCCCGCTTGTGCAGGCGTGGAAGCGCCGCCTGCCGGCGCATGTCGCGGCCCTCTTCGGCGAGGAGGTGGTGGTGCCGGCCTCGCTCGCCGACGCCGTCTGGCTGTCGCGCGACCTCGCCTCCCTGATGGACGAGATCGAGACCGGCGGCGCCGACTGGACGCGCCTCGCCGGCCTGGTGCCGGAAGACCTCGCCGGCTGGTGGCAGGTGACGCTCGAATTCCTCGAGATCGTCACCGGCGCCTGGCCGGCGCTGCTTTCCGAGCGCGACCGCTCCAACCCGGCCGCCCACCGCAATGCCGCCATCCTCGCCGAGGCGGAGCGGCTGTCGCGCAGCCCGCCCGCCGGCCCGGTGATCGCGGCGGGCTCGACCGGCTCGATCCCCGCCACCGCCCGGCTCTTGGCCGCGATCTCGCGCCTGCCCGCGGGCGCGGTGGTGCTGCCCGGCCTCGACCGCGACATGGACGCGGCGAGCTGGGCCGCGATCGCCAGCCATGAAGCGTCGGCCGCCGGCTTCGGCCACCCGCAGGCCGGGCTGAAGAAGCTGCTCGCCGTGCTCGGCGTCGCCCGCGACGCGGTGGAGGAGCTTTCCGCGCCGCCGCCGGCGCTCGCCGCCCGCATGCGGCTCGTCGCCGAGGCGCTGCGTCCGGCCGAGACCACCGACGCCTGGGCCGGCCGCGCCGGGTCGGTCGATCCCGCCGCGCTCGACGGCGTGACGCTGATCGAGGCCGCGAACGAGCGCGAGGAGGCCCTGGCCATCGCCGTGGCGCTCAGGCTGGCGCTGGCCGAGGGCACGGCGGCGCTCGTCACCGGCGACCGCGAGCTGGCGCGCCGCGTCGCGGCGGAGCTGCGCCGCTTCGGCATCGCGGCCGACGATTCCGGCGGCACGCCGCTCGCCGCGACGCCGCCCGCAGCCCTGCTCCGGCTGATGCTGGAGGCGGCGTTCCGGCCGGGCGACGCGGTGGCGATCCTCGCGCTCCTCAAGCATCCGCTGCTTCATGCCGGCATGGCGCGCGCCCGTGCCCGCGCCGCCGCCGAGACCGTCGATCTCGTCGCGCTGCGCGGCGGCACCGGCCGGCCCGACATCGCCGCCGTTGCGGCGCTGTTCGAGGAGCGGCTGGCGGCGCGCGAGGCCGACCCGCGCAAGCCGTTCTGGTGGAGGAGGCTGACGCCGCAGCGCCTGGCCGACGCCCGCGCCCTTCTCGCCTCGGTCGAGGCGGCGGTGGCGCCGCTCGTCGCGTTGCGCGGGCGGGAGGCGGCGCTCGCCGATCTCACCCGCGCCTCCGTCGCCGCCTTCGAGGCGCTCGGCCGCGACGAGGCGGGCTCCCTGCGCGAGCTCTACAGGGGGGATGCCGGCGACGCGCTCGCCGCCTTCCTGCGCGCGCTCGCCGGCGCGACCGCCGAGCTGCCGATGCAGGCCGGCGAGTGGCCGGACGTCTTCGCCGCGCTGGTCGCGGGGGCGACGGTCAAGCCCTCGGTCGCCGGCGACAGCCGCGTCGCCATCTGGGGCGCGCTCGAAGCGCGGCTGCAATCGGTCGACACGCTGGTGCTCGGCGGGCTGAACGAAGGCTCCTGGCCGCGCAAGGCCGAGCCCGACCGCTTCATGTCGCGCTTCATGAAGGCGGGGCTGGAGCTGGAGCCGCCCGAGCGGCGCATCGGCCAGGCCGCGCACGACTTCGTCATGGCGCTCGGCACGCCGAAGGTGGTGCTGGCGCGCGCGGCGCGTTCCGGCGACGCGCCGGCCCTGCCCTCGCGCTGGCTGCAGCGGCTGGCGACCTTCGCCGGCGAGGACGCGCTGAAGCCGGCTGCCGAACGCGGCGCGCAGCTCCTGCACTGGGCGCGCGGCCTCGACAGCGCGCCGCCGGTTCCCTTCGCGCCGCGGCCGCAGCCGCGCCCGCCGCTCGTCCGCCGGCCGACGCGGTTCTCCGTCACCGAGATCGAGACGCTGCGCCGCGACCCCTACGCCGTCTACGCGCGCCGCATCCTCGGGCTGGAGGCGCTGGAGCCGCTGTTGCGCGATCCGGGCGCGGCCGAGCGCGGCACGCTGTTCCACGACATCGCCCACGCCTTCACGCTGTCGGGCGTCGATCCGGCAGCGCCGGACGCCGAGGCGCGCCTTCTGGAGATCGGCCGCGCGCAATTCGACGCCTGCGGCCTGCCGCCCGACATCGACGCCGTGTGGTGGCCGCGCTTCGCGCGCATGGCGGCCAACTTCATCGCCTGGGAGCGCACCCGCCCGGCCGGCACGCTGCGCCGCATCGCCGAGACCCGCGCCGAGGCCACACCCGTCGGCGCCACCGGCATCGTTCTGTCCGGCCGCGCCGACCGCATCGACGTGAGGCCGGCCGGCATGGCCGACATCCTCGACTTCAAGACCGGCTCGTCGCCGTCGAAGGCGCAGGCCCACACGCTGCTCAGCCCCCAGCTCGCGCTCGATACAAGCCGCCCGGCGGCGACCGGCAGGTGAAATCGGCCGTCGAGCTCTCGACCGAGGCATGGGTGCGGCTGGAGCGGCTGCTTCTTCATTACGGTAACGAAACGACAGGCTATCTCTCGCGCACCCTGCCGTTCCGCGAGGGGGATGTCGGCGGCGACTACGACCATCTCGCCCGCGTGCTCGAATGGTCGGCCGGCGGCGACGGCGACGAGGGCGAGGCGCCATGAGCGCGAAGATCGTCGTCCCGCCCGATACGCGCGAGGCGCAGGCGAGGGCCGCGCTTCCGTCGCTCTCGGCCTGGGTGTCGGCCAATGCCGGCTCCGGCAAGACGCATGTGCTGGCGCAGCGCGTCATCCGCCTGCTGCTCGACGGCGCCGATCCGTCGCGCATCCTGTGCCTGACCTACACCCGCGCCGCCGCCGCCAACATGGCCGGCCGCGTGTTCAAGAGCCTGTCGCGCTGGGCGACGCTGCCCGATGAGGAGCTCGCCGCCGCGATCGCCGAGCTGGAGGGCCGCGCGCCCGACGCCGGCAGGATCGCCTTCGCCCGCCGGCTGTTCGCCCGCGCGCTGGAGACGCCGGGCGGCCTCAAGATCCAGACCATCCACGCCTTCTGCGAGGCGGTGCTGCACCAGTTTCCGCTCGAGGCCAACATCGCCGGCCATTTCGAGATGCTGGACGGCCAGATGGAGGCCGCGCTCGTGGCCGAGGCGCGGCGCGAGATGATCGCCTACGCGGCCGCCAATGTCGAACACGAAGGCTCCGGCCTCGCCGAGGCCTTCGCCGCCGTGCTCGACCGCGGCGGCGAGAGCGGGCTGGAGGCGCTGCTGGCCGCCATCGTCGCCAGGCGCGACGCGCTCCGGGCCTTCATCGCCGAGGTCGGCGACGGCGGCCCGCGCTTCCTGCCGCTGTTCGAGGAGTTCGGCTTCTCCGGCGAGGAGACGCCCGCCATGCTGGCCGAAGCCGTCTGGCCGGACGCCTATTTCACGCCGGCGCTCGCCGCCGTGCTCGGCAGCCGCGCTGCCGCGGCCGGCAAGGCGACGGCGCAGGATTTCGCAGCCGGTCTGGCGGCCGCGACCGCGCTTGCCGATCCGCTCGAACGGCTTGCGGCGCTTCGCGGCCTGTTCCTGACGAAGAAGCCCGGCGGCACGTGGGCAGCGAAATCCACCCGCAACGTCATGGCCAAGGGCGTCGGCGAGTTCTTCCCCGAGTTCCCAGACGAGTTCGAACGTTTCGCATCCGAAATAGGGCGCGCGGGCGACCGCATCGCGCTGCTGTCGATGCTTCAGGGCACGCGCGCGGCGCTCGTCGTCGCCGACTGGCTGATCGCCCGCTACGAGCGGCTGAAGAGCGCCCGCGGCTTCCTCGACTTCAACGACCTGATCGTCCGCACGGTGGCGCTGCTGTCGCGGCAGGATGCCGGCGCCTGGGTGCAATACAAGCTCGACAAGGGCATCGACCACATCCTGCTCGACGAGGCGCAGGATACGAGCCCCGACCAGTGGGCGGTGGTCAAGGCGCTGGCCGCCGAGTTCTTCGCCGGCCATGGCGCGCGCGGGACCGGAACGCGCACCGTCTTCGCCGTCGGCGACGAGAAGCAGTCGATCTACTCGTTCCAGGGCGCGGAGCCGGAATCCTTCGCGCTCGGCGGCCGCTTCTTCCGCGAGCGGGTCGCGGCGGCCGAAGGGCGCTTCGAGCATGTCCGGCTCACCCGCTCCTTCCGCTCGACATGGGACGTGCTGTCGGCGGTCGATCTCGTCTTCGCGGCCGAGGAGAACCGCGACGGCCTGACCCGCGACCCCGAGCCGGTGGCGCATCTCGCCATCCGCGACGCGGCGCCCGGCCATGTCGAGGTCTGGCCGTCGCTGTCGCCGGCCGAAATCGAGCAGCCGGACGACTGGACCGAGGCGGTCGATCACGCCTCCGCGCCCGCGGTGCGGCTGGCGCGCCAGATCGCCTCGACCGTCGCGCACTGGCTCGCGACCGGCGAGCGGATCGGCGAGACGGGCAGGCTCCTCACCCCCGGCGACGTGATGGTGCTGGTCAGGAAGCGCGACCGCTTCATCCATGCGCTGTCGCGCGAGCTCAAGGAGCGCAACATCCCGGTCGCCGGCGCCGACCGACTGCTCCTGACCGGGCATATCGCGGTGCAGGACCTTTTGGCGATCGCCCGCGTCGCGCTCCAGCCCGACGACGACCTGTCGCTCGCCGCGCTGCTGAAAAGCCCGGCCTTCGGCTTCGACGAGGAGGAGCTCTACGCGCTGGCGGCCGGCCGGCCGGGCTCGCTGCTGTCCGCCCTGCACGATGCGGCGCAGCGCGGCGGCAAGGCCGGCGAGGCATGGCAGGCGCTGTCGCAATGGAGGAACGAAGCCGGCTATGTTTCGCCCTTCGCCTTCTTCTCCGCCATCCTCGCCCGCGACGGCCTGCGCAGGAAATTCGTCGCGAGGCTCGGCGCCGAGGCCGGCGACGTGGTCGACGAGTTCCTGAACTTCTGCCTCGCCGCCGAGAAGACCGGCACCAGCGAGCTGGAGGCGCTGGTCGCGCTGCTCGACGGCGGCGGGCCGGAGGTCAAGCGCGAGATGGACCAGACGCGCGGCGAGGTCCGCATCATGACCGCGCACGCCGCCAAGGGGCTGGAGGCGCCGGCGGTGTTCCTGGTCGACGGCGGCGCCGCGCCCTTCTCGGCCAGCCACCTGCCGCGGCTGATCCCGTTCGACGCGCCGAAAAGGGGCTGGCGCGGCAAGGGCTTCCTGTGGCGCGCCGCCGCCGGCTCGGCCAACAGCTTCTCGGCCGGGCTGGAGGCCGAGGCGAAGCGCAAGGCCGAGCAGGAATACCGCCGCCTGCTCTATGTCGCCATGACGCGGGCCGAGGACCGGCTGGTCGTCTGCGGCTATCACGGCGCCAGGGGCCGCAAGGACGGCACCTGGCACACCATGGTCGAGGCGGCATTGGCCGGCTCGCCCTCGACCCGGCAGGAGGTGCACCCCGCCACCGGCGAGACGGTGCTGCGGTATGCCGTCACCCCGCCGCTGCCGCACCCGCCTGCCGGCGAGGCCGCGCGCGAAGCCGAGGCGCCACCCCCGCCGCCGCCGGTCCTGTTCGAGACGCTGCCGCCCGCGCCGCCGCTGCCGCGGCCGCTGGCGCCGTCGGGCGCGCTGGCGGTGATCGAGCCGGAGCCGGACGCGACGCTTTCCACGACGTCGCCGGTGCTCGATGCGCAGGACACGCCGTCGCTGGCGCTGGAGCGCGGCACCGCCGTCCATCGCCTCTTCCAGACGCTGCCGGCGCTGACGCCCGGCGAGCGCGAGGCCGCGGCACTGCGCTATCTCGGCCGCATCGGCGCGGCGTGGCCGGACGCCGAGCGGGAGCGCGTGTGGCGCTCGGTCGAGCGCGTGCTCGGCGATGCGGCCTTCGCGCCGATCTTCGCGCCCGGCTCGCGCGCCGAAGTGGCGATCATGGGCACCGTCACGGTCGGCGGCGCGCCGCGCGCGGTCTCCGGCAAGATCGACCGACTCGCCGTCACCGACGACGCCGTGCTGGTGGTCGATTTCATACGGCGCGCTGCTTCGGCCGCTCTATCCCGGACGGGATATCCGCGCCGCGCTGGTCTATACCGAGGCGGCCCTGTTCATCCCGCTCGGCGGCGATGCGCTTGCCCGTGCGCTCGACGGGCTCGGCTTGCCCGACTCACGGCGACGTGACACAACAGGCGCTTGAACCTGCCGGCCGCGCGCCCCACATGCGCGGCCGAACCCATCTCTGAGGAGTCTTTGCCATGGCCACCGTCACCGTCACCAAGAACAGCTTTCAGGCCGATGTGCTCGAATCGGCCGAACCCGTGGTGGTGGATTTCTGGGCCGAGTGGTGCGGCCCGTGCAAGATGATCGCCCCGGCGCTGGAGGAGATCTCGACCGAATATGCCGGCAAGGTGAAGATCGCCAAGCTCAACATCGACGAGAACCCCGAGCTTGCCGCCCAGTACGGCGTGCGCTCGATCCCGACGCTGATGCTGTTCAAGGGCGGCGCGGTCGCTGACACCAAGGTCGGCGCGGCGCCCAAGACCGCGCTCTCGGCCTGGATCGGCGGCGCCGTCGCCTGAGCCGCGCGGACACGCAACGAAAAAGCCCGGCCTCGCGCCGGGCTTTTCTTTTCGGGCCGGTCCTCTCAGGCCGGTCTTCTCACGTCGGCGGCGTGCCGTTCTTCCGCAGCACCTCGCCGACGAGATAGAGCGAGCCGGAGATGAGGATGCGCGGCGGCTCGCTTCCCCGGTCCCAGCCGTCGCGCAGCAGCATCAGTGCGTTCTCGACCGACGCCACCGGCTCGGCCGACAGCCCCGCCGTCGCCGCCCGCGCCGCCAGCTCGTCGTTGGGCACGCCGGCGTCGCTGTCGTTGACCGGCACGGCGAAGACGTGGCGCGCCATGCCGGCGAAGTTGCGGAAATAGCCGGTCTGGTCCTTGGTGTCGATCATGCCCGCGATCATGATCAGCGGCAGCGGCCGGCGGTCCTCCTCGTTGGCGAGCGCCTCGGCGACCACCGCGCCGGCGCCGGGATTGTGCCCGCCGTCGATCCAGATTTCCGCGCCTTCCGGCGCGAGCTCGACCAGCCGGCCCTCGGTCAGCTTCTGCATCCGGCCGGGCCAGTCGACGCGCGCCATGGCACGCTCGGCCGCGCGATGGCCGATGTCGAAGCCGGCCGACTTGACCGCGGCGATGGCCGCGGCCGCATTGGCATATTGATGCCGTCCCGGCAGGCGCGGCAGCGGCAGGTCGAACAGCCCGTCCTCGTCCTGGTAGACGAGGCGGCCGTTCTCCTCGAAGGCGATGAAGTCCTGCCCGTAGACGAGGAGCGGGCAGGAAAGCCGCTCGGCCGTGTCGATCAGCACGTCGCGGGCCGCGTCGTGCTCCTGCGCGCCGACCACGACCGGGCAGCCGGGCTTGACGATGCCGGCCTTCTCGGCCGCGATCAGCTCCACCCGGTCGCCGAGCCAGGCCTCGTGATCGAGCGAGATCGGCATGATCAGGCTCGTCGCCGGCCGCGCGATGACGTTGGTGGCGTCGAAGCGGCCGCCGAGCCCGACCTCGACGATGGCCGCGTCGGCCGGATGCTCCGAGAACAGCACGAACATCGCCGCGGTCAGGATCTCGAACACGGTGATGGTCTCGCCGCGGTTGGCCGCGGCCACGCGCTCGACCGCCTCGGCGAGCACGGCGTCCTCGACCAGCCGGCCGCCGCCCTCGGCGGCGAGGCGGAAGCGCTCGTGCCAGTTGACGAGGTGCGGCGAGGTGTGGACGTGGCAGGTGCGGCCCGACGCCTCGATCAACGCACGCGCGAAGGCGGCGGCCGAGCCCTTGCCGTTGGTGCCGGCGATGTGGATCACCGGCGGCATGCGCTCGTGCGGATTGCCGAGCCGGTCGAGCAGGCGCGAAATCCGGTCGAGCGACAGGTCGTAGCCCTTGGGGTGCAGCGTCATCAGCCGCTCGATGGCGGCGTCCGCCGCCCTGGTGCTGGAGGTCATGGCGACCCGTTCCGATCCGGCTGGAGGAGGGGTCGCGTCAGGCCGCCGGCTGGCTTTCGGCAGCGGGCTCGGGGGCGGGCGCCGGCTCGGCCGCGGCCGGCTTCTCCTCGACCTTCTCCTTGACGAAGATCTTCAGCAGCCGCGCCACGGTCTCCTTCATCTCGAGCCGCGACACCACCATGTCGACCATGCCGTGCTCCATCAGGTACTCGGAGCGCTGGAAGCCTTCGGGCAGCTTCTCGCGGATGGTCTGCTCGATGACGCGCGCGCCGGCGAAGCCGATCACCGCGCCGGGCTCGGCGATGTGCACGTCGCCCAGCATGGCGTAGGAGGCGGTGACGCCGCCCGTGGTCGGGTTGGTCAGCACCACGATATAGGGCAGGCCCGCCTCCTTCAGCCGGTCGACGGCGACGGTGGTGCGGGCAAGCTGCATCAGCGACAGAATCCCTTCCTGCATGCGCGCGCCGCCCGAGGCCGAGAACAGCACCAGCGGCCGCTTGAGCGCGATCGCCGTCTCGAAGCCCTTGATGATCGCCTCGCCGGCCGCCATGCCGAGCGAGCCGCCCATGAAGGTGAAGTCCTGCACCACGGCCACGATGGGCAGGCCCTCGACGGTGCCGGTGGCCGAGAGGACGGCGTCCTCCATGCCGGTCTTGGTCCGGTTCTCCTTGAGCCGGTCGATATAGCGCTTCTCGTCGCGGAACTTGAGCGGGTCGGTCGCGACCTTGGGGTTCTCGATCACCTCATAGGCGCCGTCGTCGAAGAAGAACTTCAGCCGCTCCTTCGCGGCGATCTTCATGTGATGGCCGGAGGAGGGGATGACCCACTGGTTCTCCTCCAGGTCCTTGTGGAACACCATCTCGCCGGATTCCGGGTCCTTGATCCACAGGTTCTCCGGCATCTCGCGGCGGCCGAGGATCGAGTTGATCTTCGGGCGGACGTAGTTGGTGATCCAGTTCATCGGCGTTCTCCGCTTCTTCTGTCCCGCTCAGATGGGGCCGCTTTCAGGCGTGGGCAAGGCGGGCGCGCTGCACGCCGTGCGCCAGCCCCTCGACCAGCGTCGCCACGGCCTCGGCCGGGTCGGCGGTCAGCCCGCCCTTGGGGTCGATGACGCTGGCCACCGCATTGACGATGGCCGTGCCGACCACGACGCCGTCGGCCGAGGCGCCGATGGCGCGGGCCTGCTCGGCGGTCTTGACGCCGAAGCCGACGCAGACCGGCAGGTCCGTATGCGCCTTGATGCGCGCGACCGCCGCGCCGACCTTGCTCGTGTCCGGCAGCGCCGAGCCGGTGATGCCGGTCATCGACACGTAGTAGACGAAGCCGGAGGTGTTCTTCAGCACGCTCGGCAGGCGCCTGTCGTCGGTGGTCGGCGTGGCGAGGCGGATGAAGTTGATGCCCGCCTGAAGCGCCGGCACGCACAGCTCCGCGTCCATCTCCGGCGGCAGGTCGACCACGATCAGCCCGTCGATGCCGGCGGCCTTCGCATCCGCGAGGAACCGCTCGACGCCGTAGACGTAGATCGGGTTGTAGTAGCCCATCATCACGATGGGGGTCTCGTCGTCGTCCTTGCGGAACTCGGCCGCCATGGCGAGGGTGCGGGCGAGCGTCTGCCCGCCCTTGAGCGCGCGCAGGCCGGCGGCCTGGATCGCCGGGCCGTCGGCCATCGGGTCGGAGAACGGCATGCCGAGCTCGATCACGTCGGCGCCGGCCCGGGGCAGCGCCCTCAGGATCGACAGCGAGGTGGCGTAGTCCGGGTCGCCGGCCATCATGTAGGTCACGAGCGCCGGACGGCCTTCTTCCTTCAGTCGGGCGAAGCGGCGGTCGATGCGGGTCGTCATACGGTCTCTCCGGAAAATCTGTCGTCGATATAGTCCGAAACGGGCCTTCCGGACATGACGGTGCGCATCCAGGCGCGCCGCTCGAAGTCGATCACGCCCAGCTCCCACACGCAGGCCATCAGCAGCGGGTCGGCCTCGACGAAGGCGGCGTGCGGCACGAGGTCGGCCCGCCACAGCAGGCGCGTGGCGATGCCGCCGCCGAGCCACCAGTGCAGGAGCAGCCAGCGGCCTTCCTCGCCCTCGTGCAGGATGGCGAAGCCCGCGCCGCGATGGTCGGTGGCGGCCATGGTGCCGGCCGCCGCCCTGATCACCGCCTCGGCGGCGGCGAAGGTGTCGGCGTCGATCTGCGCGCCGTCGGCGCAGATGGCGTCGAGCTTGACCGTCACCGGCCCCGCCTCCACCAGCCGCTCGAACCAGGCGCGGCGCGGACGGTATTCGCTGCCGGGCCGGTCGGCCCGGGTCTCCTCGCGCAGCCAGCGGGCGTAGCCGTCCTCGACCTCGTCGAGCGGCATGGCGACGATGGACGGCGTCTCGTAGGGGTGGAGCGACTTCGCCAGCCTGGCCACGGCGCCGAAATGGCGCGCCTGCGTCTTGAGGACGAGCGGCACCTCCTCGGCGCGCTCGACAGCGCCCTTCCAGCGATAGAGGCTCGCCACCGGCGCAAGGACATTGGCGCAGGCCGCGAGCCTGTCGCCGATCGCCGTGTCGGCGATCCGGTCGGCCACCGCCCGGTCGGGGCAGTTGATCCAGATGTCGATGAGCCGGTCCGGGCTGGCGGCCATGGTCAGATTTCCATGTCCATCATCTTCGCCACCGTGTGCACGTCCTTGTCGCCGCGGCCGGACAGGTTGACGATCATCACCTTGTCCTTGCCGAGCGTCGGCGCGAGCTTGACGGCTTCAGCGATGGCGTGGGCGGATTCGAGCGCCGGGATGATGCCCTCCACCCGCGTCGTCAGCTTGAAGGCGTCGAGCGCCTCGTCGTCGAGGATCGGCACGTATTCGACGCGGCCCGTGTCCCTCAGCCACGAATGCTCCGGCCCGACGCCGGGATAGTCGAGCCCGGCCGAGATCGAGTGGCCGTCGAGGATCTGCCCGTCGGCGTCCTGCAACAGATAGGTGCGGTTGCCGTGCAGCACGCCCGGCCGGCCGGCGTTCATCGAGGCGCAGTGCTCGACGCCGTCCAGCCCGCGCCCGCCGGCCTCGACGCCGACAATGCGCACCGAGGGATCGTCGAGGAACGGGTGGAACAGGCCGATGGCGTTGGAGCCGCCGCCGACCGCGGCGACCACCACGTCGGGCAGCCTGCCCTCCTGTTCGAGAATCTGCGCGCGCGCCTCGCGGCCGATCACCGCCTGCAGCTCGCGCACCATCTCGGGATAGGGATGCGGGCCGGCGGCGGTGCCGATCAGGTAGTAGGTGTCGGCGACGTTCGTCACCCAGTCGCGCAGAGCCTCGTTCATGGCGTCCTTGAGCGTGCCGTGGCCGGACGAGACCGGCCGCACCTCGGCGCCGAGGAGCTTCATGCGGAAGACGTTGGGCTTCTGCCGCTCGACGTCGGTCGCGCCCATATAGACGACACAGTCGAGGCCGAAGCGGGCGGCGACCGTGGCGGTGGCGACGCCGTGCTGGCCGGCGCCGGTCTCGGCGATGATGCGCTTGCGCCCCATGCGCCGCGCCAGCAGGATCTGGCCGAGGCAATTGTTGATCTTGTGCGAGCCGGTGTGGTTCAGGTCCTCGCGCTTGAGATAGATCCTCGCGCCGCCGAGATGGCTGGTCAGCCCCTCGGCGAAATAGAGCTTCGACGGCCGGCCGGCATAGTGCGTCGACAGCGCCTGCAGCTCTCCCTGGAAGGCCGGGTCGTCCTTCGCCGCCTTCCATTCGGCCTCGAGGTCGAGGATCAGCGGCATCAGCGTCTCGGCGACGAAGCGGCCGCCGAACAGGCCGAACATGCCGTCCTCGTCGGGACCGGCGGTAAAGGAGTTCGGCGGGACGGGCTGGTTCACGGTCTGGCTCCTTGGGGCGTGCGGGGGCGGATCAGGCGGCCGCGCCGGCGCGCGCCGCCCTGACGGCGTTCAGAAATTCGGCGATCAGCGCCGTGTCCTTGACGCCCGGCGCGCTTTCGACGCCCGACGAGACGTCGATGCCGGGCGGGTCGGCAAGGCGCAGGGCGTCGCCGACATTGGCGGCGTCCAGCCCTCCCGAAAGCATGTAATCGACGCCGCGGTCAAGGCCATGGTCGAGGTCTGCCAGGAGCCGCCAGTCGAAGGCGATGCCGTTGCCGCCGGGCAGCACCGCGTCCCTGGGCGGCTTGGCGTCGAACAGGAAGCGGTCGGCCACGCCGCGGAACGGCGCGACGTGCGCGAGATCGGCCGCCTCGCTGACGGCAAGCGCCTTCATCACCGGCAGGCCGTGGCGCGCCTTGAGGAAGGCGACGCGCTCGGGCGTCTCCTGCCCGTGAAGCTGGAGCATGTCCGGCGCCATTGCGGCGACGATGCGGTCGATGAAGGCGTCGTCGGCGTCGACGGTCACGGCCACGGCCTTCGCCCTGCCCTTCGCCGCCTGCCGCAGCCGTCCCGCCTCTTCCGGCGCGACGTTGCGCGGACTTTTTTCGAAGAAGATGAAGCCGACATGGCTCGCGCCGCCGGCAAGGGCGGCGTCCACGGCTTCGGCCGTCTTCAGGCCGCATATCTTGATGTCGAGGTGCATAGCGGCCAAGTGCCACGAAAAGGCGGCGGAGTCGAGGCTGACGGTCGATCGCGCCTGTTGCGTCGTGCCGTTGCCTGGCGCTAGCTGTCGGCACGAGCCAACGAGCCGGAGCGACCATGAAGACCGTCTTTTCGCCGCGCCACGCCGGCCATGCCGGCAATGTCGAACTGGACGCCAATGCCATCGTGCCGGCCTACGAGAAGCCGGTACGGGCCGAGATCGTGAGGGCGCGCGTCGAGGCGGTCGGCCTCGGCCCGGTGGTGGGGCCGGACGCGCACGACCTCGCCACGGCGCGGAAGGTGCATGCGCCGGCCTATGTCGACTTCCTGCCCACCGTTTATCCCGAATGGGAGAAGGCGGGCCGCGCCGGCACGGCCATGCCCTATGTCTGGCCGACGCGCGGCTTGCGCGGCGATGTCGTGCCTGAAGCCATCGAGGCGAAGCTCGGCTTCTACGCCTTCGACGGCGGCGCGACCTTCGTCCGGGGCACGTGGGACGCGATCAAGGCCTCGCACGACGTGGCGCTGACGGCGGCCGGCCTCGTTTCGGCCGGCGAGCGCGCCGCCTTCGCGCTCTGCCGCCCGCCCGGCCACCACGCCGGCTCGAGCTTCATGGGCGGCTACTGCTTCGTCAACAATGCCGCCGTCGCCGCACAACGGCTGCGCGACAACGGCGCGAAGAAGGTATCGATCCTCGACATCGACTATCACCACGGCAACGGCACGCAGGAGATCTTCTACCGCCGCGGCGACGTGCAGGTGGTCAACCTGCATGCCGACCCGATGGTCGAGTATCCCTATTTCCTCGGCCATGCCGACGAGCGCGGCGAAGGCGCGGGCGAAGGCTTCAACCACAATTTCCCGCTGCCGGCCGGCACGGCCTGGGCCACGTGGGGCGCCGCGCTCGACACGGCTTGCGATCTGGTCGCCGGCTACGGCCCCGACGCGCTCGTCGTCTCGCTCGGCGTCGACACGTTCGAGCGCGACCCGATCAGCCGGTTCCGGCTGAAGAGCGCGGACTATCCCAGGGCCGGCCGCCGCATCGCCGGGCTCGGCCTGCCGACGCTGTTCGTCATGGAGGGCGGCTATGCGGTCGAGGAGATCGGCATCAACGCCGTCGGCGTGCTGAGCGGGTTCGAGGACGGCTGAAGGCTGCCTCGGGCGCTCCTTGACGCTCCGGGCGTTGCGCGGCTGCAACAGCGGCACGCGATCGTGCCCTTATCGCCAAGAATCCCCGAAATCTCCGCAATCGCGACATGATTCGCGGGCTGAACGCGCAAGAGATTAACAACGCGTTCACGGCTTATTCACCGATGCCGGGTAACGTGGTCGCGATCGGAAGGGACATCCGACGGGACAGGGTTAGAGGGTCATGACGATCGCGGCTCGTATCTTTTCCATCGCGCTCGCGGTGCGCGAGTTCATTGCGCCGACCTACCGGCCGGAGCGCCACTACATGCGCGGCCCCGGCCCGGCCTGCGCCCGGACGCGCGCCGGCGCCTCCTGGCGCTGAGCTATTCCGCGCACGGCTCGATGACGAGCGTTTCCCCCGCTTCCGCGCCGAGCGTGAGGCAGCTTCCCTCCGCGCAGAGCGACCAGCCCGACACCGTCGCGCCCGATGCCGCCAGCGCCAGCCGCGGCACGGGCGGAACGGCGGGCGCATAGGTCCACCAGCCATCCTTCAGCACGGCGTTCGCGGGCGGGTCGATGCCCGCGCCGGAGCCCTTCACCCGCGCCTCGACCAGATGCAGCCCGGCCGGCGTCAGCCGCCAGTCCTCCTGCCATTCGGTCTTCTCGACCGAATGGGTCCAGGCGAGCGTGAAGGCCGTGGCGGCGAGCGTCGCCATCTTCGTCGCCCCGGCGAGGACGCACAGGCTCACGGCGCCGCCGGTTCCGGCCGTCCGGTCCGGCCGCGGGTGCGCCACCAGTGCGCGGCGACCACGGCGGCGCCGAGCGCGAAGCCGGCCTCGTCGGTGATCGGAAGCGCCAGCACCAGCAGCACGCCGGCCGCGAAGCAGGCGAGGCGCTCCCACCACGTCGCCCGGTCGAACAGGAAGCCGACCACGGCCACGCCCCACAGCGCGATGCCGGCGCAGGCCTTGAAGACGATGTAGACGACCTCGACCCAGTAGCCCCAGGCTTCGGCCATCGGCCCGCCGTCCTGCAGCATCAGCGCCGGCGTGTAGACGGCCATGAACGGCACCACGAAGCCGGCCGTCGCCAGCTTCGTCGCCTGGATGGATATTCTGAGGCCCGATGTCTTGGCCATCGGCGCGGCGGCGAAGCAGGCGAGCGCCACCGGCGGCGTGAGATCCGCCATGATGCCGAAGTAGAACACGAACATGTGGCTGACGAGGAGCGGCACGCCGAGCTCGAGCAGCGCCGGCCCCGCGAGCGACGAGGTGATGATGTAGTTCGGGATCGTCGGGATGCCCATGCCGAGCACGAGGCAGGTCAGCATGGTCAGCACCAGCGACAGGAACAAATTGTTCTCGCCGATGCGGATGATGAAGCCGATGAAGGTCGAGGCGATGCCGGTCAGCGTCAGCGTGCCGATGACGATGCCGACGATGGCGCAGGCGATGCCGACCGGCAGCGCATTCTTCGCGCCCTCGGCGAGCGAATCGCGGCAGATGAGAAGCGTCTCGCGGCCGCCCTTGAACACGGCGCAGGCCAGAACCAGCGCCGCGATGACGGCGGCGAGGACGTTGACGCCGAACTTCATGAAGGCGGCGGCGGCGAGCCCGAGCGCCACCCAGAACACCATGCGGAAGGCGAAGGGGCCGATCAGCGCGGCAAGCGGCGTGCCGAGGATCAGCACCACGATCAGCGCCAGCCCCATCGTGCCGGCGAAGATCGGCGTGTAGCCGGCGAAGAGCAGGTAGACCAGCATGCCGAGCGGCAGCACCAGCGGCCAGTGCTGGCGCACGGCGGCCCACGGGTCGGGCAGGCTCGCCTTGTCCATGCCGCCGAGCCCGGCCTTGCCCGCTTCCAGATGCACCATCCAGAAGCAGACGCCGAAATAGAGCACGGCCGGGATCATCGCCGCCTTGACCACCTCGACGTAGGGCACGTTCAGCGTCTCGGCCATGATGAAGGCGACCGCGCCCATTACCGGCGGCATGATCTGCCCGCCCATCGAGGAGGTCGCCTCGACGCCGCCGGCGAAGGCGGAGCGGAAGCCGAACTTCTTCATCAGCGGGATGGTGAACTGGCCCGAGGCGACGACGTTGGCGACGCCGGAGCCCGAGATGGTGCCCATCAGCGCCGACGACAGGGTGCAGACCTGCGCCGGCCCGCCGCGCCACGAGCCGACGAGGCCGAGCGCGAAATCGTTGAACAGCGCCAGCATGCCGGCGCGCTCGAGGAAGGCGGCGAAGACGACGAAGATGAAGATGTAGGCCGCCGAGACGTAGATCGGCGTGCCGTAGATGCCCTCCGTGCCGAAGCCGAAATGCTCGACGATCATCTCCCACGGATAGCCGCGGTGGATGAAGGGCGGCGGCAGGTAGTTGCCGAAGAAGCAGTAGGCGAGGAAGATGGCGGCGATGATGGTGAGCGGAATGCCCATCAGCTGCCGCGCGCCCTCGAACACCAGCGCGATCATCGCCGCGCCCACCGTCAGATCGAGCGGGGTAAGGAAGCCCGAGCGGTGGATCAGCGGCACGTAGTAGACCCAGTTGTAGATGCCGGTGAGGAAGCCGACGATGCCGAGCGTCCAGAACCACGCTCTGCCCCACGGCGTCTTCGCCACCAGATTGCCGAACAGCGCGAAGCCGAGCAGCAGCAGGAAGCCGACATGCATCGCCCGCACCACCTGGCTCGGCAGCGTGCCGTAGGCCGCGGTCCACAGCTGGAACAGCGAGAAGGTGAACGCGATCCAGAAGGCGACGCGGCCGAGCACGCCCTCGCCGAAGCCGGGCGGCAGGCCCTCGATGTGCTCCTCGGCCGATTCCTGAAGGATGATCGGCCCTTCGGCCTTCGCCTCGCTCATGGTCCCTCCCGAATCCCTGATTTTCCGCCGCCGGCACCGCCCCTCACCTGCCTGC
>JALHFU010000110.1:0-13480 GCA_022838525.1 Hyphomicrobiales bacterium
CGGCCTGATCGGCCGCGGCCGGATGGTCGCCGGCGACGTGGTGGTCGTCACCGGCGCGGGCGGCGCCGTCGGCCGCGCCGCGGTCGAGGTCGCCAAGGCGGCCGGAGCCTATGTCGTCGGCGTCGCCGAAGGCGAGAAGCGGCAGGCGCTTGTCGAGGCCGCCGGCGCCGACAGGGTGGTCGGCGCGACGGATGCCCGCGAGGCGGTGCTGGCGGCCACCGACAGGCGCGGCGCCGACATCGTGTTCGACGTGGTCGGCGGCGACACGGCGCGGGAACTGATGCGCACCCTCGCCTTCGAGGGCAGGTTCCTGATCGTCGGCTTCGCCGGCGGCGAGGTTCCGGTCTTCCCGGCCAACCACGTGCTGGTCAAGAACATCGACATCTGCGGCTTCTTCTGGGGGCCGTACCAGAGACTGCGGCCGGAGGAGACGGCGAAGGTCTTCAAGGGCCTCGCCGACCTCTTCGACCGCGGGTTGCTGAAGCCGCGGGTCGCCCGCAGCTACCCGCTGGAAGGAACCGGCGACGCACTGGAGCAGATCACGCGGCGCAGCCACGTCGGCAAGCTGGTCATCGACATGGCGGCGACGCCGCAACGGACACATTCAGGAGCAGGGCAATGATCGACGTCCAACGCACCGGACCGGACGACGCCGTCGCGATCGTCGCGATCGACCGGCCGGAGCGGCGCAACGCCTTGAACGGCGAGGTCATCCACGGGCTGACGCAGGCTTTCGAGGCCTTGCGCGACGACGTCTCCTGCAAGGCCGTCATCCTCACCGGCAAGGGCGGCTTCTTCTCCGCCGGCGCGGACCTGACGACGTTCGACGGCGTCGGCGCGGAGACCGACCCCAACCGCACGCTGCGCTCGCTCGCCGCCGGCGGGCGCCTGTGCCACCTTCTCGAGAACCTGCCCCAGATCACCGTCGCGGCGATCGAGGGCGGCGCGGTCGGCGGCGGGCTCGGCCTCGCCGTGTCCTGCGACTGGCGGGTGATGGCCTCGACCGCCTTCGCCTACGTGCCGGAGGTCAGGCTCGGCTTGAACTACGGCTGGAACACCCTGCCGAGGCTGACGCGGCTCGTCGGGCCGGCGCACGCCAAGACGATGGCGATCCTGTGCCGCAGGCACGGCGCGGCCGAATGCGAGGCCTGGGGCCTTGCCGACCGGGTGACGGAGGCGGGCGGCGCGCTGGCCGGCGCGCTGGCGCTGGCCGAGGAGGTCTGCGCCCTGCCGCGCATGGCGGCGCAGACGGTCAAGCGTCAGGTGAACAGCTACGCGACGGCGCTCGGCGAGAACGTCAGCTTCGCCGACATGGAGCTGATGCTGGTCTGCATGAACGACCCGGAAGGAACGCAGGCCCGGGCCGCCTTCACGAAGCCGAAGGCCGAAGGAGGCAGGCGATGATCGACCCCGAGGAGCACCTGCGCATCGGGGACTATCTGGACCGTCACGCCGCCGCATTCCCGGACAGGATCGCGGTTCGCGACGACCGGACGCAGCTCACCTATGCCGGGCTGGCGGCCGCGGTCGAGCGCTGCGCGCGCGGCCTGTTCGCCTGCGGCGTCCGCCAGGGCGACCGCATCGCCGTGATGGCGCCGGCGCGCGCCGACGCCTTCGTCGTCTTCCTGGCCGCGGCGCGGCTCGGCGCGCTGTGGCTGGGGCTGAACCCGCGCTACCAGATGCCGGAGCTGGAATATCTCGTTTCCGACGCCCGGCCCCGGCTGCTGTTCACCGTCGCGACCTTCGAGGGGCGCGATTTCCGCGCCGATGCCGAGCACCTCGCCAGCCGCTTCGGCATCGACCGGGTCGTCGGCCTGGACGAGCTGGCGGCCGGCGCGTGGTGGGGCGGCGCCGACCCCGACGCAGAGGCCTTCCGGCAGGCGGTCGACGCCGTCACCAGCGAGAGCCCTGCCCTCCTCGTCTACACCTCCGGATCGAGCGGCCGGCCGAAGGGCGTGCTCCTGTCGCAGCGCTCGCTGCTGACGCGCAGCCGGACGCAGAACCGGGAATTCGCCACCGCCGCCTACCCGTCGCTGATCAATCCCCTGCCGATCAACCACATCGGCGGCATGCACTTCCTGTCGCTGTTCACCTTCGTCGGCGGCGGAACGCTGACGCTCGCCGAGCGCTTCCGCGCCGAGAGCTATGTCGCCGCCATGGCGGCGCGCGAGATCAACGTCGTCATCATGCTGCCGACCATGTTCCAGATCCTGATCAACACGGAAGGCTTTGCCCCGGCGCTGCTCGACAATCTCGAATGGTTCGTCTTCTCCGGCGCGGCGATGCCGCGCGAGCTCGTCGACATGCTCTACGAGGCGAAGTGCCGGGCCGGCCTCACCTACGGCATGACCGAGACCTGCGGATCGGTGACCTACGCCAGCAAGGCCGGCAGCCCCCGCGAGGTGCTGACGCGCACCATCGGCAGGCCGAGGCCCGACGGCGAGGTCCGCATCGCCCGCGACGACGGCTCGCCCTGCGCCGTCGGCGAGAACGGCGAGATCCAGGTCAGGGTGCGCTACGCGATGACGGGCTACTTCAACCGGCCCGACGCGACGCGCGAGGCCTACACCGCCGATGGCTGGCTGCGCACCGGCGACACCGCCATCCTGCGCGCCGACGGCAACATCGAGTTCGTCGGCCGGCGCAGCGAGATGTTCAAGTCCGGCGGCTACAACGTCTATCCGCGCGAGATCGAGCTGGCGCTCGAGGAGCATGAGGAGGTGGAGCTGAGCGCGGTGATCGGCGTTCCCGACCGGCTCTACGACGAGGTCGGCTGGGCCTATGTGGTCGCCTGCCCCGGCAGCCGCCTGGACGGCGATGGTGCCAGCAGCGGCTCGCCAACTACAAGATCCCCAAGCGCTTCCTCGTCGTCGACCGGCTGCCGATGCTGCCGATCGGCAAGGCGGACAAGATGCGCCTCAAGGCCCAGGCCCGCGCCGAGCTGGGCATGGTGGACTGAGCGAGACGGCGCCGGGGGGCTGCCCGCGTCAGGCCGCGTCGGCGGCCGCGCGCGCCTCGGCCAGCGCCTTGAGGTCGGCGGGCTTCAGCTCGACCGATTCGCCGCAGCCGCAGGCGGAGGACTGGTTGGGATTCCTGAAGGTGAAGCCGGTCCGGAGCTTCGTCGTCTCGAAATCCATCTCGGTCCCGAGCAGGAACAGCACCGCCGCGGGCGCCACCCAGACATGGGCGCCGTCGCGCTCGACGTGATCCTCGCCCGCCACCGGCTCGCTCACCAGATCGATCGTGTATTCCATGCCGGCGCAGCCGCCCTTCTTGACGCCGACGCGGATGCCCTTCGCGCCCTCGCGCGAGGAGACGATCTCGCGGACGCGCGCCGCAGCGGCATCCGTCATCGTCATCACCTGGAACCTGCTCATCGCTGTCTCCACAGGACGCCGGTTAAAGGCCGGCGCAATGGTCGTTCCCGTATCAAGATGGGTGAGAAAAGCCGTCAGCGCAAGCCGCTCAGTACCAGCCGACCGCCACGCGCGCCTCTTCCGACATGCGGTCGGGGCTCCACGGCGGGTCGAAGGTCATCTTCACGGCGACGCCGGACACGCCCTCGACCGCGCCGACCGCATTCTCGACCCAGCCCGGCATCTCGCCCGCCACCGGGCAGCCCGGCGCGGTCAGCGTCATGTCGATCTTGACCGAGCGGTCGTCCTCGATGTCGATGCGGTAGATCAGGCCGAGCTCGTAGATGTCGGCCGGAATCTCCGGGTCGTAGACGGTCTTGAGCGCACCGATGATGTCGTCGGTCAGCCGCATCAGTTCGTCCTGCGGGATCGCGGAGGCGGAGAACACCGAGTCGGCCGGCGCGTCCGCATCGTGCGTGTCGTTGTGGGTCTCGTCCATCGTCGTCATCCGAAAAATCCCCGCGCCTTCTCCAGCGCCTGCGCCAGCACGTCGATCTCGGCCTTCGTATTATACATGGCGAAGGAGGCGCGGCAGGTCGAGGTCACGCCGAAGCGCTTGAGCAGCGGCTGGGCGCAGTGGGTGCCCGCGCGCACCGCGACGCCGGAACGGTCGATCAGCATCGACACGTCATGGGCGTGGATGCCCTCGAGCTCGAAGGAGACGATCGCCCCCTTGCCCGGCGCATTGCCGAAGATGCGCAGCGAGTTGATGGCGCGCAGGCGCTCATGCGCATAGGCCGTCAGCTCCGCCTCGTGGGCGGCGATCCGTTCGCGGCCGATCTTCTGCATGTATTCGAGCGCCGCACCGAGGCCGATCGCCTGCACGATGGGCGGCGTGCCGGCCTCGAAGCGGTGCGGCGGCTCGTTGTAGGTCACGGTGTCCTCGGTCACCGTCTCGATCATCTCGCCACCGCCCTCGAACGGGCGCATCGCGGCGAGCCGATCCTTCTTGCCGTAGAGGACGCCGATGCCCGACGGCCCGTAGACCTTGTGGCCGGTGAACACGTACCAGTCGCAGTCCAGCTCCCGCACGTCGACCGGCATGTGCACCGCCGCCTGGCTGCCGTCGACCAGCACCGGGATGCCGCGCTCGTGCGCGATGCGCACGATCTCCCGGATCGGCGTCACCGTGCCGAGCGCGTTCGACATCTGGGTGATGGCGACGAGCCGGGTCCGCTCCGTCAGGCACTTCTCGAAAGCGTCGAGATGGAAGACGCCCTCGTCGTCCACCGGCGCCCACACCAGCTTCGCGCCCTGCCGCTCGCGGATGAAATGCCACGGCACGATGTTGGAGTGGTGCTCCATGATCGACAGCACGATCTCGTCGCCTTCGCCGATGTTGGGCATGCCCCAGCCATAGGCGACCGTGTTGATCGCCTCGGTGGTCGACTTGGTGAAGACGATCTCCTCGACGCTTTCCGCATTGAGGAAGCTGCGCACGATCTCGCGCGCCCGCTCGTAGGCGTCGGTCGCGGCGTTCGACAGGAAGTGGAGGCCGCGATGGACGTTGGCGTATTCGTGGCTGTAGGCGTGGGTGACGGCGTCGATCACCGCCTGCGGCTTCTGCGCCGAGGCGCCGTTGTCGAGATAGACGAGCGGTTTGCCGTAGACGGTGCGCGACAGGATCGGAAAGTCCCGGCGCACCGCCTCGACGTCATAGGCTGCATGTTCGACGATCTGGTCCACCGTTTCCGTCCGTCATCCGTGCGCCGCGAACCAGAGGTCGAGCTTCTCCTCCAGTGCGGCCACCAGCGCCTCGTCCTCCAGCTCCTCGACGATCTCGGCGAGGAAGGCCTTGATGAGCAGCCCGCGCGCGGTCTTCTCCTCGACGCCGCGCGCCATCAGGTAGAACAGATGGTCGCGGTCGATCTCGGTCATCGTCGCGCCGTGGCCGCAGGCCACGTCGTCGGCGAAGATCTCCAGCTCCGGCTTGGTCGAGAACTCGGCGTCGTCCGACAGCAGCAGCGTGTTGCAGGCCATGCGCGCGTCGGTCTTCTGCGCGATCTGGGCGACCCTGATCTGGCCCTGGAACACGCCGTGCGCCTTGCCGGTGGCGACGTTGCGGACGATCTCGGTCGAGGTCGTGTGCGGCGCCGAATGGTCGAGCACCATGGTCACGTCGCAATGCGTCTCGCCGCCGAGCAGGTTGACGCCGCGCAGCTGGAAGTCGGCGCCCTCGCCGGCGGCGTCGACGCGCACCTCCTGCCGCACCAGCTTGCCGCCGGCATTCATGATGAACAGCGTGAGCTTCGCATCCTTGCCGAGCGTGGCGACGAACTGGCCGAGATGGGTCGCCGTCTCCGCCTGCTCCTGCACCACGACCCAGACGATCTCCGCACCCTCGCCCAGATCCAGCGACGAGACCGAGCTGACGAGCGCGGCACCCGAGCCCGCCTGACGCTCGACGATGGTCGCCTTCGCGCCCGCGCCGACCGTGACCGGGAAGCGGGCATGCACCTGGCCACCGGCCTGAAGGTTCTGCAGCTCGATGGGGGCGGCGATCTCGGCGCCGTCGGCGATGGTCAGGCCGAAGCCGTCGGCGGCGAAGGCGGCGTTGATAGCGCCGATGGCGTCGTCGGCGTCGGCCGGCGCCATGGCGGCGCGCGCGTCGCCCGCGATCAGCAGCGAGCCGAACGTCGCGATCTCGACGCCCTCGATTAACGGCGCGGGCTGCGCCTCGCCATTGGCCACGCGCAGCACCGACGAGCCCTCGATCAGCGCCCGCACCGCCTCGGGCTTCGCCGCGGGGTCGAAGGCGGGAACCGACGACAGGAGCCGGCGCAGGTCGGTATAGTGCCACGCCTCGATGCGGCGGGTCGGCAGGCCCGCCTTCAGCCTTTCGGCCGCGTCGTCACGGCGCAGCGCGACATTGGCGTCGCCGGGAAGCTCCGAGACGCGCGTCGAGAACGCCTCGACCAGCGCGGTCTCGGCGGGCGTCAGCGCGGGGGCTGCATGGACATTCATCGCACTCTCCCTCAGGCCGCCTCGCCGATCACGCCGGCATAGCCGCCGCGCTCGAGCTCGAGCGCGAGGCTCTTGTCGCCCGACTTGATGACCTGGCCGCGATAGAGCACGTGCACGCTGTCCGGCACGATGTGCTCCAGCAGGCGCTGGTAGTGGGTGATGACCAGGAAGGCGCGGTCGGGCGAGCGCAGCGCGTTGACGCCGTCGGCCACGATCTTGAGCGCGTCGATGTCGAGGCCGGAATCGGTCTCGTCCAGCACGCACAGCTTCGGCTGCAGGAGCTTCATCTGGAGGATTTCGGCGCGCTTCTTCTCGCCGCCCGAGAAGCCGACGTTCAGCGGCCGCTTCAGCATGTCCATGTCGATGGAGAGCGACGCCGCCGCCTCCTTCACCCGCTTGAGGAATTCCGGGATCTTCAGTTCCTCCTCGCCGCGCGCCTTGCGCTGGGCGTTCATCGCCACCTTGAGGAACTCCATGGTCGCCACGCCCGGTATCTCCATCGGATACTGGAAGGCGAGGAAGATGCCGGCGGCGGCGCGCTCGGCCGGGTCCATCTCGAGGATCGACTCGCCGTTGTAGAGGATGTCGCCTTCCGTCACCTCGTAGTCCTCGCGGCCGGCGAGGATGTAGCTGAGCGTCGACTTGCCGGAGCCGTTCGGCCCCATGATGGCAGCGACCTCGCCCGGCTTCACGGTCAGGTTCAGGCCGCGGATGATCTCGGTGCCGTCCTCGGCGATGCGGGCATGCAGGTTCTTGATCTCAAGCATTGTTCGTCTATCCCGGAATTACATGTAGCTGCGCGTGTCGCGCAATTCGTAGTGTTGCGAGCGCTCGTCGAAGCGCTTCAGGATTTTTCGCGCCTCGTCGGGCACGTAGCAGGCCTCGTAGTCCTCGCCGACGAAGGCCTTCACGCTGTCGAGGGTCTCGAATTCCATGATGGTGATGAACTCGACCTCGTCGGCGAGCGGCCGCCGCAGCACCTCTATGCGGCGGAAGCCGGGGATCGCCTTGCCCTCGATGCCCTTTATCACCTCGGCCCGCAGCAGCGCCTCGTAGTCGTCGGCGCGCTCCGGCGTGGTGTAGCCGTGCCAGATGCGCTTGATCATCCCACGCTGCCCTCCAGCGAGATGCCGATCAGCTTCTGCGCCTCGACGGCGAACTCCATCGGCAGTTCCTGGATGACCTCCTTGACGAAGCCGTTGACGATCAGCGCGATCGCTTCCTCCTCGGGGATGCCGCGCTGCATCACGTAGAACTTCTGGTCCTCGGAGATCTTCGAGGTCGTGGCCTCGTGCTCGATCTGCGCCGACGAGTTCTTGGCCTCGATATAGGGCACGGTGTGCGCGCCGCAGTCGTTGCCGATCAGCAGCGAGTCGCAGTTGGTGAAGTTGCGCGCGCCCTCGGCCCGGCGGTGGACCGAGACCTGGCCGCGATAGGTGTTCTGCGAGTTGCCGGCCGAGATGCCCTTGGAGATGATGCGGCTCGACGTGTTCTTGCCGAGATGGATCATCTTGGTGCCCGAGTCGATCTGCTGGTGACCGTTCGACACCGCGATCGAGTAGAACTCGCCGCGCGAGCCGTCGCCGCGCAGGATGCAGGACGGATACTTCCAGGTGATCGCCGAGCCGGTCTCGACCTGCGTCCACGAGATCTTCGAGTTCCTGCCGCGGCAATCGCCGCGCTTGGTCACGAAGTTGTAGATGCCGCCCAGGCCCTCGGCATCGCCCGGATACCAGTTCTGCACGGTCGAATACTTGATCTCGGCGTCGTCCAGCGCCACCAGCTCGACCACGGCCGCATGAAGCTGGTTCTCGTCGCGCTTCGGCGCGGTGCAGCCTTCGAGATAGGAGACGTAGGCCCCCTCCTCGGCGATGATCAGCGTGCGCTCGAACTGGCCGGTGTTCTTCTCGTTGATGCGGAAATAGGTCGAAAGCTCCATCGGGCAGCGCACGCCCTTGGGCACGAACACGAAGGAGCCGTCGGTGAACACCGCCGAGTTGAGCGTGGCGTAGAAATTGTCGGTCGTGGGCACGACCGAGCCGAGATACTTCTTTACCAGCTCGGGATGCTCGCGGATCGCCTCCGAGATCGAGCAGAAGATGACGCCGGCCTTGGCCAGCTCCTCCTTGAAGGTCGTGACGACGGAGACGGAATCGAACACCGCATCGACCGCGACCCGGCCCGAGGCGTAGACGTTGTCGTTGGCGCCGTCCTGCTTCTGCACGCCGGCGAGGATTTCCTGCTCCTGAAGCGGGATGCCGAGCTTCTCGTAGACCTTGAGCAGCTCCGGATCGACCTCGTCCAGCGACTTCGGCCCGGTCTGGTTCTTCGGCGCGGCGTAGTAGTGGATGTCCTGGAAGTCGATCTTCGGATAGGACACGCGCGCCCAGGTCGGCTCCTCGAGCGTCAGCCAGCGCCGGAACGCGCCAAGCCGCCATTCCAGCATCCATTCCGGCTCGCCCTTCTTGGCCGAGATGAAGCGGATGATGTCTTCGTTGAGCCCCTTCGGGGCCTTGTCGGTCTCGATATGGGTCTCGAAACCGTACTTGTACTGGTCCACGTCGATCTTGCGGACCTGCTCGATCGTTTCCTGCACGGCAGGCATCGGCGTTCTCCATCCTCGCCGGGTTCAAGGCCCGGCAGTTGTCGAAATCGCATATGGCCGCGTCTTATCGCGGTATGCGCTCTATATAGGCGCGCCGGGCGAAAATACATCGCCCGCGCGCCGGGTCAGGCCGCTTTCACCCTCGCGGCCCTCCGTTCCATGATGCCGGCAAGCGCGGCGCGAAACGCGGCGAGCTCGGCCGCGCCCGTCTCCCTGCCGATCGACACGCGCAGCGCGCCGAGATCGCCCTCGACGCCCATGGCCTTGAGCACGTGGCTGGCGCCCACCTTGCCCGAGGAGCAGGCCGAGCCCGCCGAAAGCGACACGCCGGCAAGGTCGAAGGCGATCTGCGCCGTCTCGGCCTTCACGCCGGGCACGGCGAAGAACAGCGTGTTCGGAAGCCGCTCCGCCCCACGACCGTAGATGATGGCTTCGGGCGCAAGTTCAAGCACGGCCGCCTCGAAGGCGTCGCGCAGGGCGCGCACCTTCTCCATGTCGCCGAGCCCGTCAAGAGCCGCCCGCGCCGCCGCGCCGAAGCCGGCGATGGCCGCGACGTTCTCGGTGCCGGCGCGATGGCCCTTCTCCTGCCCGCCGCCGCGCACCAGCGGCAGCGGCATCATCAGGTCGGCGACGCCGACGATGGCGCCCGCGCCCTTCGGTCCGCCGATCTTGTGCGACGACAGGATGAGGAAGTCGCCGTATTCATCTGAAATATCGACGCAAACACGCCCCGCCGCCTGCACGGCGTCGACCACCAGCACCGCGCCGTGCGCCTTCGCCAGCCGGGCGATCTCGCGCACGGGCTGGACGACGCCCGTCTCGTTGTTGGCGGCATGGACGGCGACCAGCGCCAGCCCGTCCTCGCGGTCGTGGCCGGAGAGCGCCGTCTCAAGTGCGGCGAGATCGACCACGCCGTTGCCGTCGACGCCGATCACCCGCACCGCATCGGGCGAAAAGCGGCCGCCGCCGAGAATGCACGGATGGTCGGCCGCCGACACCAGGAGCCGCGCCATGCGCACCGGCGAGCGGCCGAGCGTCCATTCCGGCGACAGCAGCGTCGAGGCCGCCTCGGTCGCGCCCGAGGTGAACACCACATGCTCCGGCCTGCCTCCGACCAGTGCGGCGACGTCGCGGCGCGCCTGCTCGACGATGCGCCGCGCCTCGCGGCCGTCGGCGTGCACCGACGACGGGTTGGCATCGACCTCGAGCGCGGCCAGCATCGCTGCCCGCGCTGCGGGCAGCAGCGGTGCGCTGGCGTTGTGGTCGATATAGGCGCGCTTGCCGGTCATAGCTGCGATTCCGTCTCCCTTTCGGGCCTCGCGCGGGAGGTCGGCGTTTTTCCTTGAAATTGCAAGGCCAGCCGTCCTATCTACCCGCTCTGCGAACAGGCTGGCTACCGGCTTGCCTGTTTTTGAACAATTCTAAACTGGCTTCTACGGGTACGGCCCCGCGCCGTCAAGTCCAAGGGACGGTCCAGGGGACGATCTGCCCCAACGGAATGGGCAGGCGAGGCCGCCGGAAGCGCGTGAACGGAGTGAGCATGCCCGAGGTGATTTTTGCAGGTCCGGCTGGCCGTCTCGAAGGCCGCTACCAGCCCTCGAAGGAGAAGAACGCTCCGATCGCGATCGTGCTGCATCCGCACCCGCAGTTCGGCGGGACGATGAACAACAAGATCGTCTACGACCTGTTCTACATGTTCCAGAAGCGCGACTTCACCACGCTGCGCTTCAACTTCCGCGGCATCGGCCGCAGCCAGGGCGAGTTCGACCACGGCACGGGCGAGCTGTCCGACGCGGCGGCCGCGCTCGACTGGGTGCAGTCGCTGCATCCCGATTCCAAGAGCTGCTGGGTGGCCGGCTATTCCTTCGGCGCGTGGATCGGCATGCAGCTCCTGATGCGCCGGCCCGAGATCGAGGGCTTCATCTCGGTCGCGCCCCAGCCCAACATCTACGACTTCTCCTTCCTCGCCCCCTGCCCGTCCTCGGGCCTGATCATCCACGGCGACGCCGACAAGGTCGCGCCGGCCAAGGACGTGCAGACGCTGGTGGACAAGCTGCACACCCAGAAGGGCATCACCATCACGCAGAAGACGATCCCCGGCGCCAACCATTTCTTCTCCAACGACGCCGACCTCCTGCTCGAGGAATGCGCCGACTATCTCGACCGCAGGCTGGCCGGCGAGCTGGCCGACCCGCGCCCGAAGCGCCTGCGATAAGGGAGGCGGGATCGTGGAACTGCTGCGCTTCCGGCGTTTCCACGAGACGGACCTTCCCGTCTACGCGGCCTGGTTCGAGGATGCGGAGCTCGCCCGCCGCGCGCCCTTCCCCGATGCGGAATGGCTGGCCGACGCGACGACCGGCGACGGCGTCGTGGCCGAGGTCGCCTCGCTCGACGCCGAGGGCACGCCCGTCGCCGTCCTGCGCTACGAGGAGGAGGGCGACGGCGGCATCACCCTCTTCGTGGCCGTCGCGCCCGCCGAGCGCCGCAAGGGCATCGGCCACCGGGTGCTGATCGCCTTCGCCGAGCGCGCCGCCGACCGCTTCTCCCACATCGACATCTATGTCGCGCGCGACAACGAGGCCGCGCTCGCCCTGGCGCGGCGATGCGGCTTCCGCCTCATGGCCGGGCCGGACGAGGACGGCTTCGTTCCCTACCGGCTGATCCTCACGGCCTGACGAGGACGCCGCCGGTCGCGGGCCGGCTGCATCCCGTGGTCGTCGGAAACGTCAGCGGCAGCCCCTTCAGGGAACGCACCGCGAGATAGGCCCACGCCTCCGCTTCCATCGCATCGCCGTCGAAACCGGCATCCTCGGCGACGACGACCCGCACATTGCCCGCCCCGCGGCGCAGATCCGCCATGATGTGCGGGTTCTTTCGGCCGCCGCCGCAGACGATCCACACCAGCGGCTGCTCCGGCATGTGCGCCCGCGCCTTCAGGATCGCGCCGGCGCTGACCGCCGCAAGCGTGCGCGCGCCGTCCGCGAGCGAAAGCCCCGCCGCGAGCCCGGTCGTGAAATCGCCGCGGTCGAGCGATTTCGGCGCCGGCTCGTCGAAGAACGAGGCGTCGAGATAGCGCGCGACGACGTCCTGCGCGATCTCCCCCTCGCCGGCGATCCTGCCGTCCTCGTCGAAGGCCCGCCCGCTCCCCGCGGCGACCCACTGGTCGATCAGCGCATTGCCGGGGCCGGTGTCGAACGCGATCGGCGCACCCTCCTCCGGCACGAAGGTGACGTTCGAGATGCCGCCGATGTTGACGAAGCAGACAGGAAACTGGCGCAGGCCTTCCGGCAGCGAAGCCGCGAGCGCGGCGTGATAGACCGGCACCAGCGGCGCGCCCTGCCCGCCATGCTCCATGTCGGCGGCGCGCATGTCGTAGACGACGGGAAGGCCCGTCTCCCGCGCCAGCAGCGCGCCGTCGCCGAGCTGGACCGTCAGCGCCTCGTCGGGCCGGTGAAGGACCGTCTGGCCGTGAAACCCGATCACATCGGGCGCGACGGAGGGATGCTCGTTGAGGAACCGCCTCACCGCCTCGGCATGGCGCAGCGTGATGTCCCGCTCCAGCCCCGCAAGCGTGCCCGGCCGGTCCTGCCGCCCCTCGATCGTCCGCGCATCGTCCAGCCCCGCCTCGATGCGGGCGCGGAAGGCGTCGTCATAGGGAAAGAACCCGCCCGGGCCGCGCCGCACCACCGCCTCGCCGTCGGTCTCGAGCACGGCGACGTCGATGCCGTCCATGGACGTGCCGCTCATCAGGCCGAGGGCGGATATGAGGCTCATCTGTCCATGCTCCTTGTGACTCCGGCCTTCGCGATGCTAAAGGCCGCCTGCCGTTTCAAGTGAAAGTTGTTTTGTCACGGGAAAGTTGAAAATGTCCGCCTTCAAGTCCGATTTCCTGCGCATCATTTCCGAGCGCGGCTTCATCCATCAGATTTCGGATGAGGCCGGCCTCGACGACCTGCTCGCGAAGGAGACGGTGACGGCCTATATCGGCTTCGACCCGACGGCGCCGAGCCTGCATGCCGGCGGCCTCATCCAGATCATGATGCTGCACTGGCTGCAGCAGACCGGCCACCGCCCCATCGCCCTGATGGGCGGCGGCACCGGCATGGTGGGCGATCCCTCCTTCAAGGAGGAGGCGCGCCAGCTGATGACGCTGGAGACCATCGCCGCCAACATCGCCTCGATCAGGACGGTGTTCGCGCGCTACCTCACCTTCGGCGACGGCCCGAAGGACGCGATCATGGTCGACAACGGCGACTGGCTGCGCGGCCTCAACTACCTCGAGTTCCTGCGCGACGTCGGCCGGTACTTCTCGGTCAACCGGATGCTGTCCTTCGAGTCGGTCAAGATGCGGCTCGACCGCCAGCAGTCGTTGTCGTTCCTCGAATTCAACTACATGATCCTGCAGGCCTACGACTTCGTGGAGCTCAACCGCCGCTACGGCACGCGCCTGCAGAGGGGCGGCTCCGACCAGTGGGGCAACATCGTCAACGGCATC